>NZ_JBEOVU010000009.1:0-202402 GCF_040295685.1 Streptomyces sp. NPDC002734 | reverse complement strand
CATCGTTCGACTTGCATGTGTTAAGCACGCCGCCAGCGTTCGTCCTGAGCCAGGATCAAACTCTCCGTGAATGTTTACCCGTAATCGGGTGACACATCACGAGAGCGGAACCGCGAGCGGAATAGGCTCGACGGTTCACAGCGTCCTCGCTGTGTTTTTTCAAAGGAACCTCGTCTCCGAAGGAGACGGGGTATCAACATATCTGGCGTTGACTTTTGGCACGCTGTTGAGTTCTCAAGGTGCGGACGCTTCCTTTGTACTGACCCTCTCGGGCTTTCCTCCGGGCGCTTCCTTCGTTTCCGACTCTATCAGACCGTTTCCGTTCCGATTTCCTCGGTGCTTTCCAGGTCCTTCGCCTTTCGGCGTTTTCCCTTTCCGGCGGTTCCGACTCTATCAGAACCTTTCGGCGCCTGATTCCCAGTCAGAGGGGCTTGTCTTCCCGGCTGTTGGGCCGTTCCGACGTCTCAAACCTTAGCGGATCTTCCCCGTGGTTCCCAATCGGCCCTTTTCGGAGCCGGCCCGGAGACCTCGAGATCCGCGTGAATTGCATTCCGGGCACGCCGAAAAGAATCCCGCGGGAGTGATCTTGCTGGGTGTGAGGTGCCGCTGAGAGCGGCGGACGGTTGCCGGGGAACCGTGACGGCTCGGCGGCAACTCGAAGAACCTTACGGACCGGAGGGGGCCGTGTCAAGAGACCCGGCCGGCGCCGTCAGTCCAGGTCGTTTAGGCGGCCGCCGGCGTCCGGCTGGGCGTGCTCGACGCGGATGAGCAGCCGGTTGAGCAGCTCGCCCAGGGTGGCGCGCTCGTCGGAGGAGAGGTCCTGGAGGAGGTCCTCCTCGAAGACGCTCGCCAGCCGCATCGCGTCCAGCCACCGCTCGCGGCCGAGCGGGGTGAGCTCGACAATGACCCGGACGCGGTTGGACTCGTCGCGCTCGCGGGTCACCAGGCTCTCGGTGACCATGCGGTCGATCCGGTGGGTCATCGCGGCCGGGGTCAGACCGAGGCGCTTGGCCAGCTCGCCCGGACCCATCCGGTAGGGGGCGCCGGAGAGGACCAGGGCCTTGAGCACCTCCCACTCGGCGTTGCTGATGCCGAGCTCCGAGGTCTGGCGGCTGTAGGCGACGTTCATACGCCGGTTGAGCCGGGACAGCGCGGAGACGACCTTCTCGACCTGTGGGTCGAGATCCCGGAACTCCCGCTGGTAGGCCGCGATCTGCTCCTCGAGCGTCGGCTCGTCGAGAGCCGCTGCGGTCGGGTCTGCGGAGTTGTCGCCCATGTGCGGAGTATCGCACGCACAGACTTGGCATCTGAAGACCTTGGGTGTGTAGTCTTTAGCTTCGAACTTTAGGTTCGAAGTGTTCAGGGCTAACGACTCGTAGCGAGGCAGGTGACAGTGAGCAAGGCGATGCGGCGGATCCAGGTGGGCAGCGCGCTCAGCGCGTTCGGACTGGGATTCACCGTTCCGTATCTGTACGTCTATGTGGCACAGGTGCGGGGGCTGGGCGCCGTGACAGCGGGGCTGGTCCTCGCGGTGTTCGCGGTGGCCGCCCTGATCGTGCTCCCGTTCGCCGGGCGGGCCATCGTGTCGCGGGGCGCGCTCCCCGTGCTGGTGGCCTCGCTGGTGACGGCCGCGGCGGGCTCCCTGGCGCTGGGCCTGTCCGCCGACGCCACCACGGTGCTGCTGTCGGCGGCGCTGCTCGGCGCGGGCCAGGCCGTGATGCAGCCGGCGCTGGCCACCCTGGTCGTCGACTGCTCCTCCACGCTCTCACGGACCCGGGCGTTCGCCACGCAGTTCTTCCTGCAGAACCTCGGTCTGGGCGTCGGCGGTCTGATCGGCGGCCACCTGGTGGACCCGTCGCGCCCCGGCTCGTTCGTCCTGCTGTTCTCCATCCAGGCCGCGATGTTCGTCCTGCTCACCGGTGTGATGGCGACGACGCGGCTGCCCAAGGCGGCGCTGCCTGAGGACGGCGGTCCGGAGCAGGTGCCCGCGGTCAAGGCCGACTGGCGGGCGCTGTTCCGCAACCGGGCGATGGTCTGGCTCTGCGTCCTGGGCTTCGTGCTCTTCTTCGCCTGCTACGGGCAGTTCGAGTCGGGTCTGAGCGCCTACGGCGTGGAGGCGGCGGGCATCTCGACGTCCACGCTGGGCACCGCGCTGGCCGCCAACACGGCGATGATCGTGCTGGCCCAGTTCCTGGTGCTGCGGTTCGTGGAGCGGCGGCGGCGTTCCCGGGTGATCGCGGGCGTGGGTCTGCTGTGGGCCGTCGCCTGGGCGGTCGCCGGGTTCTCCGGGCTGGCCGACGTGAGCCAGGCCGTGGCGACCGTCTCCTTCATCTCGGTGTACGCGCTGTTCGGACTGGGTGAGGCGCTGCTGTCGCCGACGCTGGCGCCGCTGGTCGCCGACCTCGCGCCCAGCGGGCTGGCCGGTCAGTACAACTCGGCCTTCGCCCTGGTCAAGCAGCTGGCGCTGGCGATCGGCCCGGCTGTGGGCGGGCCGATGGGCGCCGCGCTGCACGGGCCCTACATCGTGCTGATGCTGCTGTTCTGCCTCGGCCTGGCAGGGCTCGCGATGGTGCTGGAGCGGCAGCTCACCACCGCGCAGAACCACCCCTACGCCACGCGCGCCCGGGTGGTGGCGCAGTCCGCGCCCGCCTCGCCGCCGGCCGCGCCGGTGGGTGCGGACGCGTAAGCACGCGGCTCCCGCACCCGGGAGCGCGGATCACTCCGAGCGCGTCGGCCCCTCGGCCGGCGCGCTCAGCGCAGCGCGAACTCGCACCAGACCGCCTTGCCGCCGCCCGGCGTGCGTCGGCAGCCCCAGCTGGAACTGATGGTCGCGACAATCGCGATGCCCCGGCCCGACTCGTCGCCCGGCTCCGCGCGGCGGCGGCGCGGCAGGTGGTCGTCCGCGTCGGTGACCTCCACGATCAGCCGGCGGTCGGTGCGGCGCAGCCGCAGCCGCATCGGCGGCACCCCGTGCTGGAGCGAGTTGGCGACCAGTTCGCTGGCGGCCAGGACACCCAGGTCGCAGAGGTCCGCGGGGAACCGCCAGCTGGCGAGCACCCCGGAGGTGAACGCGCGGGCGTGCGGGGCGGCCTCGGCGCCGCCGAGCAGTTCCAGCTCGGCGTGGCGGAAGAGGTCCGCCGCGGCACCGGTGCGCTCGGGATGCTGGACCACCAGCACGGCGACGTCGTCGTCGTGGTCGGCGGTGACCCCGGCGGAGCGCATCAGGCGGTCGCAGATCACCTGCGGGTTGCCGCCCGCGCCGGCCAGCGCCCGCTCGATTGCCGTGATCCCCTCGTCGAGGTCCTTGTCGCGGCGCTCGACCAGGCCGTCCGTGTAGAGGACGGCCGTCGACCCGGGGGTCAGCGGCACGGAGGCGGAGGCGTGCACCCAGCCGCCGGCGCCGAGCGGCGGGCCGGTGGGCTCCTCGGTGCGGACCACCTCGCCCTCGGCGTCGCGGACCAGGATCGGCAGGTGGCCCGCCGAGGCGTAGACCAGGCGGCCCTCGTTGGGGTCGTGCACCGCGTAGACGCAGGTGGCGATCTGGTTGGCGTCGATCTCGGACGCCAGGCCGTCCAGCAGCTGGAGCACCTCGTGCGGCGGGAGGTCCAGGCGGGCGTACGCGCGCACGGCGGTGCGCAGCTGCCCCATCACGGCGGCGGCGCGCACTCCGCGCCCCATCACGTCGCCGATGACCAGCGCCGTGCGGCCGCCGCCGAGGGTGATGACGTCGTACCAGTCGCCGCCCACCGCGGCCTCGGTCCCGCCGGGGTGGTAGGTGGCGGCGATGCGCAGGTCGTCGGGCTGCTCGAGCTCCTGCGGGAGCAGGGAGCGCTGGAGGGTCACCGCGGTCTCGCGCTGACGGCGCTCGCTGGCGCGCAGCCGCTCGGCCGCCTCGGCGTGGTCGGTGACGTCGGCGGCGAAGACCAGCACGCCGCCGTGCCGCTCCCCCTCGACCGCCACGGGGGTGCAGGTGAAGGTGTAGCAGCGGCCGTCGGAGACCTTGCGGGACTTCAGCGTGCGCGGGCGGGCGCTGCGCAGGACCTGGTCCAGGAGCGGGAGCAGGCCGGTCTCGACCAGTTCCGGGAGCTGGTCGCGGGCCGCTCCGCCCGGGGTGCGGGGGCCGAACGCGGCGGTGTAGGCGGCGTTGACGTAGGCGACGCGGTGGTCCGTGCCGTGGACCAGGGCGACCAGGGCGGGGACGCGGTCCAGCACCTCGTGGACCGCCAGGTCGTCGAGGGCCGCGGCGCCGGGGCGGGATCCGCCGCCCGGCTGCTCGGCGCGGGCGGCGGGGACCGAGCCGTCGGTCCGGCGCTCCTGGGCCTCCCGGCCCGGGGTCGCTCCGTCCGGGGAGGGCCCCGTTCCCGCTCGCGCTGCGGCGCGGCGCTGCGTTCCGGGGAGCCGGGCGCTCCAGCGCGTGAAGTTCACGAATCCTTGCCTCGGGTTGTGGTCTCCGGCCTGCTCCGGAATGCGGCCGGGTCGGGCGGCCGCCGCGGACGGTGGACCAGTGTGGCAGCCCCGGAGCGGTCCGGGGCGGTTTGCACCGACATCCGTTGGACGCCTGGCGCGTTTGCGGAGTTCCTTCGTCCGGTCAGGTGGACCCGTTCGGGTCGGGGTGAGGGCCGTCGGGATGCATTCCCCCGGCAGCGCGTTCGAACTCCGCACGCGGGTGCTCCATCGAGCCGAGCGAGACGATCTCCCGCGCGAACAGACCGGCCAGCGTCCATTCGGCGAGCACCCGCGCCTTGCGGTTGAGGGTGGGCAGGCGGCCCAGGTGGTAGGCGCGGTGGAGCAGCCAGGCGGCTCGGCCGGTGAGCCGGCGCCCGCGGATCTGGGCGACGCCTTTGCGCAGGCCGAGGGAGGCGACCGCGCCGAGGTGGGCGTGGGCGTAGCGCTCCGGCGGCTCACCCCGCAGGGAGCGCACGAGATTGTCGGCGAGGACCCGGGCCTGACGCACCGCGTGCTGGGCGTTGGGCGCCACGGTGGTGCCGGGCGCGTCGACGGCGAGGTCGGGGACGGCGGCCGCGTCGCCGGCCGCCCAGGCGTGGGGGACGCCTTCGACGGCGAGGTGTCCGGTGCACCGCAGCCGCCCCCGGGGGTCCAGCGGCAGGCCCGTGGCGGCGAGCATCGGGGATGGCCGAACCCCGGCGGTCCACACGAGGGTGCGCGCGGGCAGCCGTGCGCCGTCGTCGAGCACCACGACCCGGTCGGTGCAGGAGCGCAACCGGGTGGACAGCCGGACGTCGACGTTGCGGCGGCGCAGCTGGGTGAGGGCGTAGCGGGCGAGCCGCTCGTCGACCTCGGGGAGGATGCGGTCGGACGCCTCGACCAGGAGCCAGCGCAGGTCCTCGGGAGCGATGGTGTTGTAGTGCCGGACCGCGTAGCGGGCCATGTCCTCCAGCTCGGCGATCGCCTCGACCCCCGCGTAGCCGGCGCCGACGAAGACGAAGGTGAGCGCCGCCTCGCGGACGGCGGGGTCGCGGGTGGAGGCGGCGATGTCCAGCTGCTCCAGGACGTGGTTGCGCAGCCCGATGGCCTCCTCCACGGTGCGGAAGCCGATGCCGTGGTCGGCCAGGCCGGGCACCGGGAGGGTGCGCGAGACGGAGCCGGGGGCCAGCACGATCTCGTCGTAGCCGATCGACTCGCCGCGGGGCGCGGAGGAGTTGCGGGCGGCGCGTTCCCCGGAGGCGGCGGTGGTGTAGCGGGCGAGGCGCCGGGAGTGCTCGACGCCGGTCACCTCTCCGACGATCACCCGACAGCCGTCGAGGACGCGGCGCAGCGGCACCACCACGTGCCGCGGGGAGATCGATCCGGCGGCGGCCTCGGGGAGGAACGGCTGGTACGTCATGTACGGGTCGGCCGTGATCAGGACGATCTCCACGGCGCCGGCGCGGAGCTCGGCGCGCAGGCGGCGTTGCAGCCGCAGGGCCGTGTTCATCCCGACGCAGCCGCCGCCCACCACCAGTACCCGGGTGCGCTCCTTCAACATCACACACCCCATGACGCACCCCGCTCAGGACTTTGTCCACAGCCTTGGCAATTCATGTGACCGGCGGCGGATCGCGGGAGCGTGGCGGTGGCATCGGAGCGCGCGGCGGAATCCGCAGGTCGCGGGGGAATCGAGGGCTTCCGACGGGGGCGCGGCGCGGACTTGTGCGCCGTGTACTCCTTTCGAGGGCCCACCCACGCGGAACGGGACCCTTCTGAATTGACGCCCACTCAACTATGTTCGTTGTGCGTCGGGGTGTGGGGGGATGCGCGGTTCGTGTCCGCGTCGGGCGGGTTTCTTGGCATCCGTCCTCTCCTCGTGGCCCGGCCGTCCAAGGTGGGGAGTCTCCGGGGGGAGACGCAAGAACCGGGGGGTTACACATGCAGACTCAGGAATCTCATCGGCCGTCATCGGCCGTCGCGCGGGCCGCTTCGACGCCGGTCGCGGCGACGGTGGGCGTCACCGGCACCGGCCTCGCCCATGCCGCCGCCCGCGGGATGCGCACGACGCCGCTGCGGGTGGACGCGCAGCGGAACCTGGAGCACGTACTGCGCGCGGCCCGCGAGGTGTTCGGCGAGCTGGGTTACGGGGCTCCGATGGAGGACGTCGCCCGGCGTGCCCGGGTGGGCGTGGGCACGGTCTACCGGCGCTTCCCGAGCAAGGACGTGCTGGTACGGCGGATAGCCGAGGAGGAGACGGCCCGTCTGACGGACCAGGCGAGGGCCGCGCTGGGCCAGGAGGACGAGCCGTGGTCGGCTCTCTCCCGGTTCCTGCGCACCTCGGTCGCCTCGGGCGCCGGGCGGCTGCTGCCGCCGCAGGTGCTGCGGGTCGGCGTGGCCGACGACGCCCGGGTGCCGCAGCAGCGGAGCGTCCCGGCGGACTCCGGCGAGTCCGGCCTGCCGGGCGACGACGCCGGAGCGGCGGCGCTGCTCGACGTGGTCGGCCGGCTGGTCGACCGGGCGCGGGCCGCGGGCGAGCTGCGGACGGACGTGTCGGTGGCGGACGTGCTGCTGGTCATCGCGACCGCCGCGCCCTCGCTGCCGGACCCGGCGCAGCAGGCGGCGGCCTCTTCGCGGCTGCTGGACATCCTGCTGGAGGGGCTGCGTTCGCGGCCGTCCTGACGCGGGACCCCGCCCGGTGACGGGCGGGGCGCGGCCGGGGCCGTCCAGGTGCTCGATCCGGGGCCTCGTGCGCGGCCCCGGATTGTGCCGCGTGAGGGTGCCTGGCTGGAACCCCTGATCGGGCGAAACCCCACGGACGAGTGGTAGTTCCGTCGGTCCGCTCGACGCCGTGTCCCGCTGTGCCACGCTGGCCGCGACATGACGGACCGGCGTGCGGGGGCCAGCCGAGATATGGGCGCGGACGAGCGGAACGACAAGGGCGCCGGGGCCGGCGAGGGTGCGGGTACGGGTGCGAGGGGTGCGGGCGCGGGTGCGTCACGGCCCGCCGGCGCCGGGAGGATTCCCGAGCAGGCCGGGCCGCCCGGCCCGGTAGCGCGGCAGCCCGAGGCCGGAGCGCGTGAGGCCGGCAGCGGGGCGCGCGAGACCGGCAGCGAGGCGCGTGAGGCCGGGCCCGGGGCCCGTGCGACCGCGGGCCGGTCGCACGGGGCAGGGGTGACCGCGGGGCCCGGGCGCGGGGCCTTCTTCCCCGTGCAGCGGGAGGCGGGCAGCGGCCGGGAGACTGCCGGGGACCCCGCCCCGGGCTCCGACGCCGAGTTGATCGTGCGGATGCGGGCCGGGGACGACTCCGCCTACGAGGCCCTCTACCGCCGGCACGCCGACGCCGTGCGCCGGTACGCCCGCACCTGCTGCCGGGACGCCCACACCGCGGACGACCTCACCGCCGAGGTGTTCGCCGCCATGCTCCAGGCGGTGCGCGGCGGAGCCGGTCCGCGGCACGCCGTGCGCGCCTACCTGCTGACCACCGTGCGCCGCACCGCCGCCGGGTGGATCAGGTCGACCCGGCGCGAGCAACTGGTCGACGACTTCGCGGTGTTCGTCGAGCAGTCGATCCGCGGCACCGACCGGGTGGACGACGACACGCTCGAACTCGGCGCGGACGTGCGGGCGATGCACGAGGCCGATCAGTCCCTGGCGATGCGGGCGTTCCGCTCGCTGCCCGAGCGCTGGCAGGCGGTGCTCTGGCACACCGAGGTCGAGGACGAGTCGCCGGGCGAGGTCGCGACCCTGTTCGGGCTGGACGCCAACGGCACGCGGGTGCTCGCCAGCCGGGCCCGTGAAGGCCTCAAGCAGGCGTACCTGCAGGCGCACGTCAGCGCGACACTGACCGCCGACGCGGAGTGCGCCCGGCACGCGGACCGGCTGGGCGCGTTCGCCCGGGGCGGGCTGCGGATCCGGGCCGAACGGGGGCTGCGCAAGCACCTCGAGGAGTGCGCGCGGTGCCGGATGGCGGCGGGGCAGATCAAGGAGGTCGCGCAGGGCATCCCGGCGGTGGTGCCGGTGGCCGTCATCGGGTGGTTCGCCGCGGCGGGGTACGCCAAGGTGGCGGGGCTCGTCGCGGGCGGCACCGGGGCCGGGGCGGTGGCCGCGGGCGGGTCGGCGGTGGCCTCGGCGGGTGCCGGCGGCGGCGCGGGGGGTGCCACGGCGGCGGCCGGGGGCGCGGGGGGTGCCACGGCGGCGGCCGGGGGCGCGGGGGGTGTGGTCGCGGGTGGTTCCGGAGCGGGCACCGGTGCGGGTGCCGGCGGTGGCGGGGCGGTGGCCGAGGGACTGGGCGCTCCGGCCAAGGCGGGCATCGCCGCGGGCGTGGTCACGGTGGCCGCCGCGGTGGTGGCGCTCGCGCTGATCGGGGACGACCGCCCCGCGCCGTCGACGCCGGTGGCCGGTCCCCCGCCGGTGTCGGAGCCGGCCGCGGCGCCGGAGGACGCGCCGCCGTCGCCCGGGCCCGCGAGGCCCGCCCAGCCGGTGGAGGCGGGGGCGGCGTCGTCCGCCCCGCCGGAGCCCGGGCCGTCCGCCGAGGCGCCCGTGCCGTCCGTCGAGCCCTCGCCCTCACCCTCCCCCGCTCCCGCGCCCGAACCGGAGCCCGGGCCGGCCGAGGAACCGTCGCCGCCCCCGCCCGTGGTGCCGGCCGAGTACCGGTGGAGCGGCCTGCCGTACGGCGTCTCCGGTGACGGCAGCGGGCCGGAGATGCGGCTCGCGCAGAGCACCTGGGTCTGGCAGCGGAGGTCCCTCACCGTCGCCGGGGTGACCTACCCCGAGGGGGTGACGGTCAACGGGCGGTCCTCCGTGGTGATCGACCTCAACCGGTCGTGCACCTCGTACCGGGCGATGGCAGGGATCGACGACATGTCGCTGGGGCTGGGGTCCGCGGTGTTCTCCATCCACGCCGACGGGGTACGGCTGTGGCAGTCCGGGGTGGTGCGGGCGGGGGATCCGGCGGTGCCGGTGTCCGTCGCCTTGTCCGGGCGGCGGACGGTCCGTCTCGTCGTCGAGCCGCGCGGCGGGGCCCTCGCGGTCCCCGCGGACTGGGCCGCCTCGCGCTTCGTCTGCGGGTGACTTCGCGGCGGGACGGTGCCGGCCGTGCCGAGGAGGGTGCGGTCACCGTCCCCTCCCCCGCGGCGGACCACCGTGCCGCCACGGCACGGGACGGCCCCGCCCACCTGCGGACGACCACGCGCCACCGGCCCGACCACGCGTCATGGGCCCACGGCCCCACCCGCCCTGCGGGCAATCGTGCCGCTGGGCGACACCGGTGGGCGCAGGGGGCGGAACGGCAGGGTGGTGGAAGCGGCGCGGTGACGGGACCCGCCCCGTCACCGTCCCGTCGCGTCGAGGGCCTTGCGGCGGGGTGGGGTGAGGCCGGCGGGGGCGGCGCGGCGGCGGGCGGTGCCGGTCCAGCAGGTGCCGCGCCGCGACAGCAGCCGCCGCAGCCACAGCTCGAGGGAGACGATGTCCGCGAGCCCCGCGGAGGCCAGCGGCTCGCCCTCCGCCCCCGCCCGCAACGCCTCCCGCACCACCCGCGCCTCGACCAGCCCCGCCTCCGCCAGGAACGGCGAGGTGAACAGGTCGCCCAGCACGTCCCCCGCGGCCCGCAGTCCCGCCCGGTCCGCGGCCTCCGCCGTGGCGTGGCTGGGCGCTCCCCAGCCGGGCGGCAGGTCTCCGACGCCCGCGCCCTCGAGGACCGAGCGCAGGATCGCCGCCCGTGCCCCGGGCCGCACCCGCAGCGTCTCCGGCAGGGCGCGCCCCGCCCGCACCACCTGGTTGTCGAGGAACGGCGCGTGCAGCCGCTGCGCGCGGACCTCCGCCGCCTGCTCCAGCACCCGTACGTCCGCCGCGTAGCGGGCCAGCGCGGCCCGGGCGCGGAAGTCGCCGGGCCGCTGCCCGGGGCCCATGGCCGCCGCGCGCAGCGTCGCCGCCTGCAGCCGCCCCGAGACGTCGGCCAGCGCCTCGCCGGTCAGCCACCGCGCGGCCGGACCGGGGGTGGCCCACACCAGCGCGGCCAGCGAGGCCTCCACCGCTCCGGCCACGGCGGAGCCGTCGTCGAACCGGCGGTGCCGCAGCCGCTCCGCCAAATCGTTCATGCCGGCCGGGTAGGAGGTGCGGGCCAGCTTGCGGGCCGCGCCGTAGACCCGGGCCGGGACCAGCACCGAGCCGTCCGCCCGGGCGAGGGCCATGGTGGGCCGGACCAGGTGGCGGCGCTTGCGGTCCATCAGCAGGTCGGCGAGGCGCGCCGGGTGGGCGTCCAGGACCTCGCGGGCGCCGTGCCCGGTGAAGTGGTCGGCGCTGCCGGCCGCGAACCGGGCGCGGTGCCGGGCCGCGGAGACCAGCGAGCGGCCGGGCTCGTCGGTGAGCGGGCCGTCGAGGTCGGCGTAGGGCAGTGCCTCCGCGCCGCCCGCGACCACCACGTGCCGCAGCCGGGGGTTGGCGGCCAGGGTGCCCGCCCGCTCCAGCTCGGCCTCGCGGCCGCGGACCGCCAGGTCGTTGAAGGTGACCGCGAGGAGCCGCTCCCCCGCGCCCGCGCCGTGGCCGAGCACGGTGCCGGGGCGGCCGGGCAGACCGGCGGCGAGCAGGGCCAGGGTGCCGGAGCCGGGGCCGCCGGACAGGTCGGCGCCGATGCCGGGCACCGGCATCCGGTCGGCGCGGCGGTCGGCGGGACCCATGCCGGGCACCGGCCCGGGGTCCGTCCCGGCGCCGGGCATGTGCCGGGGAGCCGCCAGCCGGGTGCGGACCGCCTCCACCAGCGCCTCGCGCAGCGCGTCCACGGCGCTGTGCGGGTCGGCGGAGGGCGCGGCCACGGCGAGCGAGGCGACCGGCTCGTACCCGGCGACCTCGCGCGCTCCGGCGCGCAGGATCAGGGCGTGTCCCGGCGGGATGCGCCGCACCCCTTCGTAGGGGGTCGAGTCCTGCACCGCGGCCGGGACCTCCGGCGCGGCGAGCAGTGCGGCCAGGTGCCCGAAGTCGAGGTTGGCGCCGACCAGGTCGGCGAGCGGCAGGGCCGCGGTGGCGTAGGCGGTGCCGCCCCGCCAGGGGGTGTGGAAGACGGGGCGGGCGCCGGCCAGGTCGCCGCAGATCGTGGTGCGCCGGTCGACCTGGACGACGACGGTGTAGCTGCCGGGCCAGGCGGTGAGGTGGCGCAGCGCGCCGCCGCGGGCCGCGAAGAGACCGGCCAGCAGCTGGTCGTCGGTGGCCCCGCACAGCCCCACCACCGCTATCCGGGTGCGGGCGTCGGCGATCAGGACGCGGGTCTCGTCGGGCCGCCAGTCGCCCACCGCCCACAGCGGGTCGACGCCTCCCCACAGCAGCTGCGCGCCCACCGGCTCGGGGGTGTCCTCACCGAACTCGTCGGGGTAGCCGTCGGGTTCGCCGTAGGCGCCGAAGAGGTCGGGGCCGGGCGGCCGATGGCCCGCGGCGGTGCTGCTCCATCCCACCAACCACCGCATCGACGCCTCCACAGGCTGTGGACAATCAGTGCACGAGCGAACCTGTGCACCATGCTGCCACGAAGGGAGTGTCACGGAGGCATGCCGACGCGCCCTCCGCGCCGGCCGCCCGAGGGCCCGGTCAAGTGGCGCTCCACCGGGGCGACTTGAATGCGCCCCCTGGCGCGCCCCCGGTGACCACCCGGTGCGCCTGCGTTCACCTGGCGGGAGGGCCCTGACGACCCCTCGGCGCGGGGCATATTTTCAGCCAAATACGCCGACTGTGTGCGATGTGCGGAGCCCCGCGCACACTCTCCGTACATACGGAGGAGTACGTACGGTCCGGGAGGCGGGCTGCGCCTCCCGGACCGGTCCGCCGCCCGCGGGGATGTGGCGGCGGTGTCCCCCAGCCCGCTGGATCCAGTACAGCGGGCCGACCCACGCATCACCCATGGAACAGTCCCGGCCGCCGGCGACGTAGAGCGCACGGCCGGGCGCACGGCCACACACCGGGAGCACGTGGACACACTCCGTACTCCCGCCCGGGCAGCAATCTCGCCATACGGAACTTTGCCCCTTAACGCATGGGATTCGGAGAACTACGCTGGGTTTACGAATGCCGCGGGTTTATGCCAGCCGCGGCAGCCGTCTCTGCCGAGGGGGAACCGGATGTCCAGGGAGCAACGCGGGCCGAACGAGAAGCTCGGCGCCGTTCTCGCCCTCGCGGGCATCAGCAACGCGGGGCTGGCGCGGCGGGTGAACGACCTGGGGGCGCAGCGCGGTCTGACGCTCCGGTACGACAAGACGTCGGTGGCGCGCTGGGTGTCCAAGGGCATGGTGCCGCAGGGCGCGGCCCCCCATCTGATCGCGGCCGCCATCGGGCAGAAGCTCGGCCGGCCGGTCCCGCTGCACGAGATCGGGCTGGCGGACGCCGATCCGACGCCCGAGGTCGGTCTGGCCTTCCCGCGCGACGTCGGCCAGGCGGTGCGGTCGGCCACCGAGCTGTACCGGCTCGACCTGGCCGGCCGGCGGGCGGGCTCGGGCGGCATCTGGCAGTCGCTCGCCGGTTCCTTCGCCGTCTCCGCCTACGCGACACCCGCCTCGCGCTGGCTGATATCCCCGGCCGACACCTCGGTGGCGCGCGAGGCCGGCGCCACGGAGGGGTCCGGCTCGCCGCTGAAGGTGGGCCACAGCGACGTCCGCAAACTGCGCGAGGCGGCGGAGGACGCGCGGCGGTGGGACTCCAAGTACGGCGGCGGGGACTGGCGGTCCTCGATGGTGCCCGAGTGCCTGCGGGTCGAGGCGGCGCCGCTGCTGCTCGGTTCGTACTCCGACGACGTCGGGCGCGCGCTCTTCGGGGCGAGCGCCGAGCTGACCCGGCTGGCGGGCTGGATGGCCTTCGACACCGGGCAGCAGGAGGCCGCGCAGCGCTACTACATCCAGGCCCTGCGGCTGGCCCGCGCGGCGGCGGACGTGCCGCTGGGCGGCTACGTCCTGGCGTCCATGTCCCTCCAGGCCACCTACCGGGGCTTCGGCGACGAGGGCGTGGACCTCGCCCAGGCCGCGGTGGAGCGCAACAGAGGGCTGGCCACGGCCCGCACCATGAGCTTCTTCCGCCTGGTCGAGGCGCGGGCCCACGCCAAGGCGGGGGACGCGGCCGCGGCGGGGACGGCGCTGAAGGCCTCCGAGAGCTGGCTGGAGCGCTCCCGTGAGGGGGACAACGACCCGACCTGGCTCGGCTTCTACGGCTACGACCGGTTCTGCGCCGACGCCGCCGAGTGCTACCGCGACCTGAAGGCGCCCGGGCAGGTGCGGCGGTTCACCGAGCAGGCGCTGTCCAAGCCCACCGAGGAGTTCGTGCGCTCACACGGGCTGCGGCTGGTGGTCTCCGCGGTGGCCGAACTGGAGTCCGGCAACCTCGACGCCGCCTGCGAGCAGGGGGTCCGCGCGGTCGAGGTGGCCGGGCGGATCTCGTCCGCCCGCACCACGGAGTACGTCAAGGACCTGCTCACCCGGCTCGAGCCGTACGGCGACGAACCGCGGGTTGTGGAGTTACGCGAACGCGCCCGCCCTCTCCTCGGCACCCCGGCCTGACCTCCGTCGCCCCCGGCACGGCGGCGCCCGTACCGGGGGTGGTGGGAGCGGGGCGAAGGAGCGGTGCGCCGTAGAATCGGGGCATTGTGTCTGACGCCCCGAACCCCAGCCGCCGCCCCGCCCGGACCCCCCGGTTCCCGGACGGACCGCAGCCCGATCCGGCCGGCTCCCACCACGAGCGCCGCATCCGCAGCTTCCAGCCCCGCCGCAGCCGGGTGACCACCGGCCAGGCCGACGCCATCGAGCGGCTCTGGGCCCGGTGGGGCCTGGACATCGACGGCCGCCGCACCCTGGACCTCACCGAGCTCTTCGGTGACGACCGCCCCGTCGTGCTGGAGATCGGCTTCGGCATGGGCGAGGCCACCGCGCAGATGGCCGCCGACGACCCGGCGACCAACATCCTCGCGGTGGACGTGCACACCCCGGGCCAGGGCAACCTCCTGAGCCTCGCCGAGAGGAGCGGACTCGGCAACGTCCGCGTGGCCAACGGCGACGCGATCATCCTGCTCCGCGAGATGCTCACGCCCGACGCGCTGGCCGGGCTGCGCGTCTACTTCCCCGACCCCTGGCCCAAGAAGCGGCACCACAAGCGGCGGCTGATCCAGCCCGAGTTCCTGGACCTGGCCGCCGACCGGCTCCGCCCGGGCGCGGTGCTGCACTGCGCCACGGACTGGGAGCCGTACGCGGAGCAGATGATGGAGGTGCTGACCGCGCACCCCCGCTTCGCCAACACGCAGCCCGACGGGCACTTCGCGCCCCGGCCGGAGTTCCGTCCCATCACCCGGTTCGAGGGTCAGGGGCTGGACAAGGGGCACGTCGTGCGCGACCTGCTCTTCCGCCGGGTCTGAGGAACCGGCGGCACGGCGGATCAGTCGGAGGCCGCGTCCAGCCGGGCCGTCTCCTCGTCGGTGAGCCGCAGGCCGGCGACCGCCGTGAGGGCGGGCAGCTGGTCCACCGTGCGGGCGGAGGCGATCGGCGCGACCACCGTCGGGCGGGCGGCCAGCCAGGCCAGGGCCACCGTGGCCGGGGACGCGCCGTGTGCCTCGGCGATCTCGTCGAGGGCGGCCAGGACGCGCAGGCCGCGCCCGCTCTCCAGGTGCCGGGCCGCTCCGGTCGCCCGCGGACTGTCCACGGTCGTCCCCGGGCGGTACTTGCCGGTCAGAAAGCCGGACGCCAGCGCGTAGTACGGCACGGCGGCCAGCCCCGCCCGCTCGGCGACATCGCGCAGACGGCCTTCGTAGGTGTCCCGGGAGACCAAGTTGTAGTGCGGCTGGATGACCGCGTAGCGGGCGAAGCCCTCGCGCTCGGAGAAGTCCAGCGACTCCTGGAGCCGCTCGGCGGTGATGTTGGACGCGCCGATCGCCCGCACCTTGCCCTCGCGGACCAGTTGGTCGAGGGCGAGCAGGATCTCCTCGACCGGCGTTTCGGGCTGGTCGAAGTGCGTGTAGTACAGGTCGATGTGGTCGGTGCCCAGCCGGCGCAGCGAAGCCTCCGCCGCCGCCCTGATGTTGGCGGCGGACAGCCCGCGGTATTGCGGGTGCTGGCTCACCTTGGTGGCGACCACGACCTCGGAGCGGTTGCCCCGGGCCTTGAGCCACCTGCCGATGACGGTCTCCGACTCGCCGCCCTCGTTGCCCTCCACCCAGGCGGAGTACGAGTCGGCGGTGTCGACGAAGTTGCCGCCCGCCGCGGTGTACGCGTCGAGGACGGCGAAGGACTCCCGCTCGTCGGCGGTCCATCCGAAGACGTTGCCGCCGAGGGCGAGCGGGAACACCTCGAGGCCGGACGTACCCAGCTTGCGCAGTTCACTCATGACGGTCACCAACGCGTCCGGCCGGCGGCGCATTCCGACGCGCCGCCGGCCGACCGCATCTGTTCGAAAGCGGGGGGAGGGAACCGGCGTTCGTCAGAGGTTGACGCCGCGCGCGGCCATCCAGGCCATCGGGTCGACGCCGTCGCCGCCGCCCGGGTGCACCTCGAGGTGCAGGTGCGGGCCGGTGACGTTGCCGGTCGCGCCCACCCGGCCGATGACGTCGCCGGTGGTCACCTTCTGGCCGACGCTGACGTTGATCGAGGACTGGTGGCAGTACCAGAGCTCGGTGCCGTCCTCGAGGGTGAGGATGGTCCGGTAGCCGTACGAGCCGGCCCAGCCGGCCTCGGTGACGGTGCCGGTGTGGACGGCCTTCAGCAGCGTGCCGGTGGGAGCCGCGAGGTCCAGGCCCGTGTGGTAGCCGGAGGACCACATGGAGCCGGCCTGCATGTACGTGGAGGTGATCGTGTAGGAGGACGCCGGCGAGACGAAGCTGGCCGCCAGCTTGGCGATGCGCTCGGCCTCGGCCTTGGCCTTGGCCTCCTCCTCGGCCTTCTCGGCGGCGGCCTCACGGGCCTCCGCCTCCGCCTTCTCCTTGGCCGCCTTCTCGGCGGCGGCCTGGGCGGCGGCCTCCTGGGCCTCCAGCGCGGCCTGCGTCTCGGCCTCCTGCTCCTGCTGGGCGGCCTGCGCCATGATGCGGGTGCGCAGCGCCTCGCCGGCGTCGGCGGAGGACGGAGTCTCGGCCGGGGCGACGCCCACGCCCATCTCGCCGAGGACGCTGGGGGCCTGCTCGGCGGCCGCGGTTTCGGTCTCGTCGCCGCCGGGAAGCAGGGAGGTGACCGGGTCCAGCGACGGCATCTGCGGCATGGTGATGTGCACCGGGGCCTTGCCGGGCGCGGCGGTGGCCATGCCGCCCGCGCCGACGGCGGCGATCACACCGACGCCGAGGACGGTGGAACTGCGGGCCAGGCCCCGCTGCTTGGTCACCCGGTGACGGCCTCTGGAGACCGTCCCCTCGCTGGGGTTCCACTCCTCGAAGGAGCCCTCGCCGGGGAATCCGGCGGGACCGTACGCGTCGGCGGCCGCACGCTGGCTCGGCACGAAGGGCAGTTCAGGGGCAGGGGGGTTGGACGCCACGGGGGCGCGCTCCTTTCCTTCCGTCTCGCCTACCGGGTTAGCTGACGGGTTCGGAGCGGGAAGGTCTCCTACGCGCGTATACGGAGATACGCCCGATTCACCCCGGAAAGTGGTTCCCCGGTTCCCTTACGGGATTCGGCAGAGCGCACGGAGCCGTCGCTTGTGACGGCTGGGACAGCCGCGCGCTGCGTTATCGAACGTTAATAGAAGCGGTGGCTCATTTCCAAGCCGTTCCTTCACATCGTCCGACCCTGTGGCCCGAACCTATGGAGGTTCATCAGGGCGAAACGGACATGGCTTCGGTCACACGGCCACCGCCGCCTTGGCTTGATCGTTACACCGGGGTCCCCCTGCGTACCGGGTGCCGCTGCCGTGTTCCGGCCGGTCACAGGGTCCGTACGACGAGCAGGGCCATGTCGTCCTCGACGTCTCCCCCGGAGTGCAGGGCCACGTCCTCGGACAGGAACTGCAGAAGGTCCTCCGGCTCTCGGAAGTCCCGCCCCTCCAGCCGCGCGACCGGGTCGTAGAACACACCTTCCTCGTCCCGCGCCTCGGTCAGGCCGTCGGTGTAGAAGAGCACCGTGGCGCCCGGCCGCAGCGGAACGGGCGGTCCGGGTCGGGGCGGCCCGGTGAGCTCCGAGAGGGCGAGCGGACTCCCGGCCTCCCCCGGGTCCAGCAACCGCGGCGGCGCCCCCGGCTCCAGCAGCAGCGGCGGCGGATGACCGTGGTTGACGATCGACACGCTCCGGCCGTCCTGGGAGAACTCGGCGAACACCGCCGGCACAAAGCCCTCCTGCTGCTCCAGCTCCACCGCCCGTCGGTCCCGCTCACGCACCACCGCCTGTTCCATGTGTTCCGCGGCCTGCTCGATGCTGTCGGCCCGTTCCGCCACCTCGCGGAAGGCGCCGACGACGACCGCGACCGCGGCCACGGCCTCCATCCCCTTACCGCGCACGTCCCCCAGCACCATCCGCACCCCGTGCGGGGTGTCGTGCACGGCGTAGAGATCGCCGCCGATGTTCGCCTCCTGGAGGGCGGCCTCGTACCGCGAGGCGATCCGCAGGGCGCCGATCCGCCGCTGCGGCGGCGGCATCACGGCTCGCATCGCCGCCTCGGCCATCTGCCGGGCGGACGCGAGGCGCAGGTCGACCCGGTGCACCGCGGTGTTCATCACGCACGACAGCACCGAGACGACGACCACCGTGAACAGCTCGGTGGCCAGCAGCGCCGGCGAGTTCGCGTCCCGGATCAGTTCCATGGTGAGGATGCAACCGGTGGCCAGCAGTCCGATGAGCACCGTTGCCCGGAGGGTGTAGAGCGGGGCCGCGATGAGCGGGGCGGCGGCGAAGAACGGCACCGGGGTCACGTCCGGCGGCGTCAGGCCGTCGTAGACCAGGCCGAGTACCAGGGCGATGAACGGCAGCACCCGCAGCACCATGCGGGCGTAGTGGAACCACCGGCGGCCGGACCCGAGGGCCTCCTCGATCTCCGGATCCACCGGTCCGCCTCGCCTCAGCATGGAGACCATCGTTCCGCGCCCGGGCGAAAGCGGCGACCGCTGGCCTCCGGGCGGATGAAGCGGAGGAAGGAGAGCACGACACAAACACTCAGGGCCGGAATCCTTGAAAGGATTCCGGCCCTGAGTCTTCAGTAGCGGGGACAGGATTTGAACCTGCGACCTCTGGGTTATGAGCCCAGCGAGCTACCGAGCTGCTCCACCCCGCGTCGTTGTGTCTTCACTGTACGACATGGCGCGGGGGAAAAGCGAATCGGTTCACGTCGCCCCGCCGGACAGGTGGCGGTTGGGCCGCACGGCACGCTCCTCGTACTCGGGCAGCAGCACCACCCGGACGCCGCCCGCCGCCAGCACCCCGCTGCCGTCCGCGGCCGCCACGAAGGTGTCGGGCTCCCGCCAGGCGGTGACCACCCGCCGCACCCCCGCGTCGAGGATCAGCCGCGCGCACGGGGCCGGCCGGGAGGCACGGCGGGCACAGGGCTCCAGGCTGCTGTAGACGGTGGCCCCGGGCAGCCGCGGGTCGGCCGGGTCGATCTTGGCGAGCGCCGCCTCCTCCGCGTGGACCACCGGGTCGCCCCCCTCCCGGGAGTGGCCGCGGGCCAGCTCGGTCCCGTCCTCGGCCACCACCACCGCGCCCACGCTGAACGCGGTGCGGGACGGCGGGCACTCCTCGGCCAGGTCGCAGGCGAGGCCCAGCCAGTACCGGTCGGCGGCGGAGACCGAGGGGCCGGCGCCCGGGGCGACCGGCCGGTAGCGGGCGAGCACCACATCGCCCACCGGCCGGGTCTCCTCCAGCCGCAGGCGGCCCGGCGGATAGCCACCCGGGCCGAAGAGCCGCGGCGCGTCCGGTTCGCCGACCAGCAGCGGGGCCAGCGCCAGCTGGAGCTCGTCGGCGAGTCCGAGGCGCAGCAGCTGGGTGTGGACGCTGCCGCCTCCCTCCACCATCAGCCGTCGCACCCGGTGGACGGCGTGGAGGTGCTCCAGAACGGCCCGCCAGTCCAGTTCCGGTCCCACCGGGACCACCTCGACGTCCTTTTGGCCACGCAGCGCCTCCTGCGCCCGCGATGCGCCCCCGTCCGTGGTGTAGACGGCCTTGCGGCCGCCGGTGCGCCAGAAGCGGGCCGCCGGGTCCAGTTCACCCGAACCGGTGACGAGCACCTTGAGCGGGAACTCCGGAAGCCCGGCGGCGGTGCGCGCGGCCCGCCGTGCGGGCGAGCGGACCACCAGCCGCGGGTCGTCGGCGCGCAGGGTGCCGGCCCCGATGAGGATCGCGTCGCTCGCGGCCCGCACCGCGTCGACCCGGTCGAAGTCCTCGGGGCCCGAGAGCAGCAGCCGCTCCGGGCCGGTGTCGTCGAGGCAGCCGTCGAGCGAGACGGCGGCGGAGAGCAGGACGTAGGGGTGCGGCATGGGGCGGCTCCGGGACGTGACGCGGCGCATGCTCCGGCCGGGGTCGGCCGGGCGCATGCGCCGCGTCAGAAGTAGGCCCTGTGGGACTCGAACCCACAACCAATGGATTAAAAGTCCACTGCTCTGCCAATTGAGCTAAGGGCCCAGGGTGATGTTGCTTCCCCGAGCATAGCGGGAGGGGGCCTCCCGTCCGAGCGGGTATCCGGGGCCGGCGGCGCGCGGGAAGCGCGGAGGGCCCGCACGACCGGAGTCGTGCGGGCCCTCACAGGCGGTGTGCGCGGGCGCGTCAGCCGTTGCGCTTCCAGCGCGGCTTCTCGTCACGGCGGCCGAAGGAGCCACCGCGGTGGTCGTCACGACGGTCGTCGCGGCGGCCGAACGGACGGTCCGAGGTGCCACCGGCGCGGAAGCCCGGGCGGTCGTCACGGCGGTCACGGTTGAACGGACGGTCGTTGCCGCGGAAACCACCACGGTCGTCGCGGCGCTCGAACGGACGGCCGCCACGGTCGCCGCCGCGGTCGTCACGGTTGAACGGACGGTCGCCACGGTCGTTGCCGCGGAAACCACCACGGTCGTCACGACGCTCGAACGGACGGCCGCCACGGTCACCGCCGCGGTCGTCACGGTTGAACGGACGGTCGCCACGGTCGTTGCCGCGGAAACCACCACGGTCGTCACGACGCTCGAACGGACGGCCGCCACGGTCGCCGCCGCGGTCGTCACGGTTGAACGGACGGCCACCGCGGTCGTCGCGGTTGAACGGGCGGTCGCTCCGGTCGTCACGGCGGTCGCGGTTGAACGGACGGTCGTCGCGGCGCTCGAAGGAACGGCCGCCACGGTCACCGCGGTCGTCGCGGCGGAAGCCGCCACGGTCGCCGCCCCGGTCGTCACGACGCTCGAACGAACGGCCACCACGGTCACCGCCGCGGTCGTCACGACGCTCGAAGGAACGGCCACCGCGGTCGCCGCCGCGGTCGTCACGGTTGAACGGACGGTCGCCACGGTCGTTGCCGCGGTCGTCACGGCGCTGCGGGCGGTCCTCGCGCTCGGTGCGGTCGACCTGCTGGGCGCTCGGCTGCTCCGGGACGGAGACGGCGGCGGCCTCGGTGGCCTCCGCGGCCTCACGGACGACGGCGGCCTCGGCCAGCGCGGCCTCCGGGTCGTCCCCGCGCTCGCGGGCGGCACGGGCGGTGAGGCGGTCGGCCTCGTCGCGCAGCTCGGCGGCGCGGCGCTGCAGACGCTCCAGCTCCTTGGTGAGCTGGGCGACCTCACGCTCGGCCTGGGCGGCGGAGCCGGCCACCGACTCGGCCTGGAGCTCGGTCATCGACCGGGCGCCGGTGATCTCGGCGACCTCGGGCTCGAAGGCCGTGCCGCTCTGGATGATGTGACGCCCGGCGTCGATGCCCGCGTCCTCCATCAGCCGGAAGATCTGCCGGCGCTGGTGCGGCAGCGACAGCGAGACGACGGTGCCGGTGCGGCCGGCACGGGCAGTGCGGCCGGCACGGTGCAGGTAGTCCTTGTGGTCGCCGGCCGGGTCCACGTTGAGGACCAGGTCGATGCCGTCGACGTGGATGCCGCGGGCGGCGACGTCGGTGGCGACCAGGACGTTGACGTAACCGTCCTTGAAGTCCGCCAGGGTGCGCGTACGCGCGCCCTGGGTCATGCCGCCGTGCAGGGCGTCCGCCTTCACACCGGAGTCACGGAGCTGCTCGGCGATGCGGTCGGCGCCCAGCTGGGTGCGGACGAAGATGATCGTGCGGCCCTTGCGGGAGGCGATCGCCGCGGTGACCGGAGCCTTGTCCTTCGGCTTCACGATCAGGATGTGGTGCGACATCGTGGTGACGGCGCCCTGGGCGGCGTCGACCTCGTGGCTGACCGGGTTCTGCAGGTAGCGGTCGACCAGGGTCTTGATCTCGTTCTCCATGGTGGCGGAGAAGAGCATCCGCTGGCCGCCGGCCGGGATCTGGTCGAGCAGCTCGGTGACCTCGGGCATGAAGCCCAGGTCGGACATCTGGTCGGCCTCGTCGAGGACCGCGACCTGGACGTCGCCCAGCGAGCAGGCGCCGCGGCCGATGATGTCGCGCAGACGGCCCGGGGTGGCGACGAGGACGTCGACGCCCCGCTCCAGGGCGTAGATCTGGTTGCTCATCGAGGTGCCGCCGCAGACGACCTTCATCTTGAGGCCGAGCACGTCGCCGTAGGGCTGCAGGGCGTCCGCGACCTGCATGGCCAGCTCACGGGTGGGGGTGAGGATGACGGCGCGCGGGCGCTTCCTCTCGGTGCGGCCGCCGGCCAGGCGGGCCAGGGCCGGCAGACCGAAGGAGAGGGTCTTGCCGGAGCCGGTGCGGCCACGGCCCAGGATGTCCTTGCCGGCCAGGGCGTCCGGGATGGTCGCGGCCTGGATCGGGAAGGGCTTGGTCACGCCGTTCTGCGCGAGCTTGCGCACGACGCCCTCGGGGAGGCCGAGGTCGGCGAAGGTCGGCCCCGTCTCCTCGGGAGCCTGCTCCTCGGCGGCGTCCGCGGCCTCGGTGACCTCGGGAGCCTCGACGGCGTCCTGGGCCTCGACGGCGACGGAGTTCTCGTCGTTCCCGTCGAGCTCGGCCGCCGTCTCGTTCTCGGCGACGACGAACTGATCAGTACTGGAAATGGACATGCTTATGCGAAACCTTCCGGAGTCTCGTCGGCACGCGCCCGTCAACTCCGTGTTTCGCGAGGAACCGCCTCGATGCGGTCAGCCACGGCAAGGGAGAGAACGCGCCACACGGCGCGCTCTTTTCGCTGCGCCGGGCAAATGGGATCAAACGATCTACCACCATACGCACCTCACGCCCATCCGCGCAAACGAGAACGGCGAACGCGAGCCACGCCACACTCCTGAGCCGCTACACGGCCACCGGCGCCTCGCCCGCGGAGGGCTGCGAGGGGGGCAGCGCGGAGGACGGCTGGACCGGAGTGGGGTCCGGCGAGGGCGGCGGCGGGGAGGGCTGCGGCTGCACGGGGCTGGGTTCCTGGCTGGGCGGCTCGGGCGCGGGCTCGCCGGGATCGGCGGGGAGCGGCTCGCCCGGCTCCTCGACGTCGCCCGGGTCCGTGTCCACCGGGTCCTCGGCCTCCCCGGGACGCTCGCCCTTCTTCCGGTCCGCCGGACGCCGCTCGTCCTTGCCGGACCCGCCGGGCCGCCGCGAGCCCCCGGAGTCGGGGCGCGCGCCCTCGCCGGTCACCCGGGGGTCGAAGGCGCCGCCGCCGGGGGCTCCCGACCCCGCCCCGCCGTCCTCGGCGCCGTCGCTCTCCGCGGACCGCGCCGGCCGGGCCCGGTCACCGTCCTCACCCGGAAGGTCCACGCAGCCGGACGCCAGGGCGGAGACGGCGACGACCGCGGCGGCAATACGAACGGGGACGTACACACGGCGCACGGGAGCCACCTCCGAGGGCGGGGGGAGAGTCACCCTGCCCAACTCCCGCCGGGCGCAGGAGGACACGCCCGTGCGCCGCGCAATCACCACCGCCCGCCGCACCGCACCGGGCGCCGGGGGGCCGGCGCCGGGGCCCGGGGGCCGACGTCGGCGGTCGGGCGTCGGGCGTCGGGCGTCGGGCGTCGGGCGTCGGGCGTCGGGGCTCAGCCGTAGCCGAGGTCGTGCAGGCGCGCGTCGTCGATGCCGAAGTGATGGGCGATCTCGTGAACGACCGTCACCTCCGTCTCGGCGACCGCGTCCTCCCGGGTGTCGCAGAGCCGCAGGGTCGGGTTCCGGTAGATGGTGATCCGGTCCGGCAGCACCCCCGCGTACCACTCGCCCCGTTCGGTGAGCGGCGTCCCCTCGTACAGCCCCAGCAGCTCCGGGTCGTCCGCCGGCGGCTCGTCCTCGACGAACACGGCGACGTTGTCCATCAGCCGTGTCAGCTCGGGCGGGATCCGGTCGAGCGCCTCCGCCACCGTTTCCTCGAACTCCTCGCGCGTCATCTCCAGCACACCGCCATTCTGTGCCACAACGCCCGTCCGCACACCCGCCCGGGCGGTTCCGGCGCCACCTCGCGGAACCGCGTATCCCGCCGGAGACCTGGGCATACGGTCCCAATGCCCCGCTTCGACGTCCGCCTGTCCGCCGTGCCGCACCGCATACGCACCCTGCTGAGGCGGAGGTCCTCCCCGGGCATCCGGCCCGAACCGGGCCACCGCGCGCACCCCGTGGCGCGGGCCGCCGGGCTGGTCGCGGTGGTGCTGGCCGGGGCCTGGCTGGGCCTGCTGACCGTCGGCGTGGTCCGCGCCCCGGTCGGCCCGGTGAACACCACCATGGCCCTGCACCCCTCGGTGGACGGCGGCACCGAGATCCGCATACCGCCGCTGGGCGCGCTGTCCCTGGACACCCACACCGCGCCCTTCCGGCTCCAGGTGGACGTCGACCAGCTGGACGCGGAGCGCTCGCGCGACCTGGTCGACCACCCCGAGCGCATCTCCGGCCTCCAGGACGCCATCGCCGAGGACGTCGGCGACGGCCTCCTCACCCTCGCGGTCCGCTCCGGCGCCGCCGTGGTGGTGGGCGCGACGGCACTGGGGCTGATCGTCTACCGCCGTCCGCGCCGCGCCCTGGCCGCCGGCGGCCTCGCCCTCGCGCTGCTCGGCGCCTCCGGTGCCACCGCCTGGGCCACCTGGAACCCCAACTCGGTGCTCGAGCCCCGGTTCTCCGGCCTGCTCTCCTCGGCCCCCTCGGTGGTGGGCAACGCGCGCAGCATCGTCTCGGACTTCGACGTCTACCAGCAGGAGCTGGCCCGCCTGGTCACCAACGTCACCAAGCTCTACGACGCCACCAGCACCCTCCCGGCCTACCAGCCCGACCCCTCGACGATCCGGGTCCTGCACGTCTCCGACATCCACCTCAACCCGGCCAGCTGGGAGATCGTCGCCTCCCTGGTCGACCAGTACGAGATCGACGTGATCGTGGACTCCGGCGACACCATGGACCACGGCACCAAGGCCGAGAACCGCTTCCTGGACCCCATCCCGGACCTGGGCGCTCCCTACGTCTGGGTGCGCGGCAACCACGACTCCCGCGACACGCAGACGTACGTCTCCGGTCTGGACGGCGTGCACGTGCTGGACGAGGGCGGGGCGGTCGACGTCGCGGGGCTGCGGTTCGCGGGGACCGGCGACCCCCAGTACACGCCCGACCGGAGCAAGCCGCAGGGCGGAAAGGCCGCCGCGGAGCGGGCCGGGGTCCAGCTGGCCGCGGAGATCCGCGACCACCGCCGCGCCGGCAGGCCCGTGGACGTCGCCGTCGTCCACGACCCGCAGGCGGCACGGAAGGTGGACGGCGTGGTCCCGCTGGTGCTGTCCGGCCACATCCACAAGCAGCGCACCTGGCTGATGAAGCTGGGCACCCGGCTGCGCACCGAGGGCTCCACCGGCGGCGGCGGACTGCGGGCGCTGGAGGGGAAGAAGCCGGACCCGATCGAGACGTCGGTCCTCTACTTCGACCGGGACAGCCGCCGGCTCCAGGCCTGGGACGAGATCCGGCTGGGCGGTCTCGGCCTCACGACCGCCGAGGTGAGCCGCCATCTGGTGGAGGAGAACCAGCCGGGCGGGGCCTCCCCCTCGCCCTCCGGTTCCGGCTCCGGATCGCCAGCCGTCCCGTCCACCGCGGAGCCGTCGCCACGACGGTCCGGCGACGGGCGCTAAACGTTTTGGCGATACCCCTCGGCATCACCTATGCTTCTCACGTCCCCGACGCGCTGAGAAGCGCCCAGGCGGGCCGTATAGCCCTCATCGTCTAGCGGCCTAGGACGCCGCCCTTTCAAGGCGGTAGCACGGGTTCGAATCCCGTTGGGGGCACGCAAGATCGTGTGCGACACTGTTCACGCAAGTCGCGCACAAAGCTTGGTCCTGTGGAGCAGTTTGGAGTGCTCGCCACCCTGTCAAGGTGGAGGCCGCGGGTTCAAATCCCGTCAGGACCGCTGAGGTTTCACGTGAAACCTCGTGGCTGGGTAGCTCAGCTGGTACGAGCGTCCGCCTGAAAAGCGGAAGGTCCCCGGTTCGACCCCGGGCCCAGCCACCACCAGGAAGACCCCCTTCGGTTGCCGAAGGGGGTCTTCGCTGTTGCCGTCCTCCTGTCGTCCGCTGTGCCGTCCTCGCTCATGCCGGGGCACCGACCCCCGGTTAATGCGCTCGCCACCCCGTTCGGGAAGGTGCGATCCTGGAATGCGTATGTCTACGCAGCCTGCCTCCGCCCCCGCCGCGCCCGCCTTCGGCGACATCGCCCACCGTCTGGCCCAGCTCTCCCTGCGGGAGGCTCATCGGCTGGGGCGGCGACTCGAGGGCGCCCGGAAGATCCGCAAACCCGAGGCCCGGGCCGCCGTGCTCGCCGAGATCACGGCGGAGGTCGAGAAGGCCGAGGCCCGACTGGCCGAGCGCGCCTCCCGGGTGCCGGCCATCACCTATCCGCAGGCCCTCCCGGTCAGCCAGAAGAAGGACGACATCGCCGAGGCGATCCGCGACCACCAGGTCGTGATCGTCGCGGGTGAGACCGGCTCCGGCAAGACCACCCAGATCCCCAAGATCTGCATGGAGCTGGGCCGCGGCGTCCGCGGGATGATCGGTCACACCCAGCCCCGCCGGATCGCCGCCCGCACGGTGGCCGAGCGCGTGGCCGAGGAGCTGAACACCCCGCTGGGCGAAGCCGTCGGCTGGAAGGTCCGGTTCACCGACCAGGTCGGCCAGAACACCTTCGTCAAGCTGATGACCGACGGCATCCTGCTGGCCGAGATCCAGACCGACCGCGACCTGCGCGCCTACGACACGATCATCATCGACGAGGCGCACGAGCGGTCCCTCAACATCGACTTCCTGCTGGGCTACCTGGCCCAGCTGCTCCCCCGCCGCCCCGACCTCAAGGTCGTCATCACCTCGGCGACCATCGACCCGGAGCGGTTCTCCCGGCACTTCGGCGACGCCCCGATCATCGAGGTCAGCGGCCGGACGTACCCGGTGGAGGTCCGGTACCGCCCGCTCCTCGAGGAGGATTCCGAAGAGGCGGACCGCGACCAGATCACCGCGATCACCGACGCCTGCGAGGAACTCATGGCGGAGGGACCGGGCGACATCCTGGTCTTCCTCTCCGGCGAACGGGAGATCCGCGACACCGCGGACGCGCTCACCAAGAAACGCTTCCGGTCCACCGAGATCCTCCCGCTCTACGCCCGGCTCTCCCACGCCGAGCAGCACCGGGTCTTCCAGCAGCACTCCGGCCGCCGGATCGTGCTGGCCACCAACGTGGCCGAGACCTCGCTGACGGTGCCGGGCATCAAGTACGTGATCGACCCCGGCTTCGCCCGGATCTCCCGCTACAGCCACCGCACCAAGGTGCAGCGGCTGCCGATCGAGCCGGTCTCGCAGGCCAGCGCCAACCAGCGCAAGGGCCGCTGCGGCCGTACCAGCGACGGCATCTGCATCCGCCTGTACTCCGAGGACGACTTCGCGGCGCGCCCGGAGTTCACCGACGCGGAGATCCTGCGCACCAACCTGGCCTCGGTCATCCTCCAGATGACCGCCGCCGGCCTCGGCGACATCGAGAAGTTCCCCTTCATCGACCCGCCGGACCACCGCAACATCCGCGACGGCGTCCAGCTGCTGCAGGAGCTCGGCGCGCTGGACCCGGCGGAGAAGGACCCGCGCAAGCGCCTCACCGACACGGGCCGCAAGCTCGCCCAGCTGCCGGTGGACCCGCGGCTGGCGCGGATGGTCCTGGAGGCCGACCGCAACGGCTGCGTCCGCGAGGTCATGGTGATCGCCTCCGCCCTCTCCATCCAGGACCCGCGCGAGCGGCCCGCCGAGAAGCAGGCGCAGGCCGACCAGCAGCACGCCCGGTTCAAGGACGAGTCCAGCGACTTCCTGACCTTCCTCAACCTGTGGCGTTACGTCCGTGAGCAGCAGAAGGAACGCGGCTCGTCCGCCTTCCGCCGGATGTGCAAGCAGGAGTACCTGAACTTCCTGCGGATCCGCGAGTGGCAGGACATCTACGGCCAGCTCCGGTCGGTGGCCCAGCAGATGGGGATACGCCTCAACGAGGAGGACGCCCCCGAACAGTCCGTGCACGTCTCGCTGCTCGCCGGTCTGCTCTCGCACATCGGCATGAAGGACGTGAAGGACACCGCGACCAACTCCGGGGGCAAGGAGCCCGCGAAGGGCGCCTCGCGGAACGAGTACCTCGGCGCGCGCAACGCCAAGTTCGCGATCTTCCCCGGATCGGCGCTCTTCCGGAAGCCGCCGAGGTTCGTGATGTCCGCCGAGCTGGTCGAGACCTCCCGCCTGTGGGCGCGGGTCAACGCGAAGATCGAGCCGGAGTGGGTGGAGCCGCTCGCCGGTCACCTGCTCAAGCGGACCTACAGCGAACCGCACTGGGAGAAGGACCAGGCCGCGGTGATGGCGTACGAGAAGGTGACGCTCTACGGCGTCCCGATCGTCGCCCAGCGCAAGGTGAACTACGGGCGCATCGACCCCGAGGTCTCCCGCGAACTCTTCATCCGCAACGCCCTGGTGGAGGGCGACTGGCGCACCCACCACAAGTTCTACGCGGACAACCGCAAGCTGCTCACCGAGGTCGAGGAGCTCGAGCACCGGGCCCGCCGCCGGGACATCCTGGTCGACGACGAGACCCTGTACGACTTCTACGACCAGCGGATCCCCGAGCACGTCGTCTCCGGCGCGCACTTCGACTCGTGGTGGAAGCACAAGCGCCAGGAGGAGCCGGACCTGCTCGACTTCGAGCGGTCCATGCTCATCAACGAGAAGGCCGGCCAGGTCACCAAGGACGACTACCCGGACTCCTGGCGGCAGGGCCGGCTCACCTTCCGCGTCACCTACCAGTTCGAGCCCGGCGCGGACGCGGACGGCGTGACCGTGCACATCCCGCTGCAGGTGCTCAACCAGGTGACCGACGAGGGCTTCGACTGGCAGATCCCCGGCCTGCGCGAGGAACTGGTCACCGAGATGATCCGCTCGCTGCCCAAGCCGATCCGCCGCAACTACGTCCCGGCGCCCAACTTCGCGCAGCGGTTCCTCGACGTGGCGGTGCCGGGCCAGGAGCCGCTGGACGTGGCGATGGCGCGGGAGCTGCACCGCATGGTGGGGGTGCGCCTGGAGCCGGGCGACTTCGACCGGTCGAAGGTGCCGGACCACCTCGAGGTCACCTTCCGGATCGTCGACGAGCGGCGCCGCAAGCTGGCCGAGGACAAGGACCTCGAGGCGCTGAAGCTGCGGCTGCGCCCCAAGGCCCGCCAGGCCATCTCCAAGGCCGCCGCGGCGACCGCCGAGCGCTCGGGCGGCCCCTCGCTGGAGCAGACGGGGCTGACCGACTGGACGATCGGCACGCTGATCCGGGTCTTCGAGACCAAGCGGGCCGGCCAGCCGGTGAAGGCCTTCCCGGCGCTGGTGGACGACGGCGACACGGTATCGGTACGGCTGTTCGACAGCGAGGCCGAGCAGGCCGAGGCCATGTGGCGGGGCACCCGGCGGCTGATCGTGCGCAACATCCCGGTCAACCCGGCGAAGTTCGCGCTGGACCGGCTCTCCAACGCGCAGAAGCTGGCGCTGTCGGCCACCCCGCACGGCTCCGTGCAGGCGCTGTTCGACGACTGCGCGCTCGCGGCAGCGGACAAGCTGATCGCGGACTTCGGAGGTCCGGCGTGGGACGAGGAGTCCTACCGGAAGCTCTACGACAAGGTGCGGGCCGAGATCGTGGACACCACGGTGCGCGCGGTCGGTCAGGTGCAGCAGGTGCTGGCCGCCTGGCAGGCCTGCGAGCGGCGGCTGAAGTCGGTCAGGAGCCCCGCCCTGCTCGCCAACCTCACCGACGTCCGCAGGCAGTTGGACGGCCTCGTGAAGCCGGGCTTCGTCACCGAGGCCGGACTCACGCGGCTGCCGCACCTGATGCGGTACCTGGTCGCGGCGGACCGGCGGCTGCAGCAGATGGCCACCAACGTCCAGCGGGACACCACCCGCATGGAGAAGGTGCACGAGATGCAGGACGAGTACGCCTGGCTCCTGGAGCAGATGCCGCAGGGCCGTCCGGTGCCGCAGGCGGTGCGGGAGGTGCGGTGGATGCTCGAGGAGCTGCGGGTCAGCTACTTCGCGCACGCCCTGGGGACGGCCTACCCGGTCTCGGACAAGCGGATCGTGAAGACCATCGACGGGCTGGCTCCCTGAGCGGCCTCGAACGGGTGACGAGCGGCTGACCCACAGTGAGTTCGACCAGGCGGCCGCACTCCTGTAGAGTCCTTCTCGCAGCACAGCGCAGGGGACCGAACAGGAAACCTACGGTGTGAAGCACCTGGTCCTGTGGAGCAGTTTGGAGTGCTCGCCACCCTGTCAAGGTGGAGGCCGCGGGTTCAAATCCCGTCAGGACCGCACTTCTTCGAAGGCCCGCACCTCATCGGTGCGGGCCTTCGTCGTGTGTGCGCACAGCTGAGCCCGCCGAGGCCGGCGAGCTCACCGGGACCGCCGACAGCCCCACGAGAGGCCGGCCGGGCCCCGGGTCCGGCCAGGGGCCGGGTGTGGGGAAGGCCCGGCGGGGCATGCGGGTCCGGGAGGACGTCCCCGAAAGAGCGTCAGAAACCGACCACAGCCCCCGAAAGGCCCCTCCGGTCCCCCCGCGCCCCGGCGCACCCCGCAGGGCCTCACGCGCCTCGCGAGGGCCCCGCACTCCGGCGGCGCGAGGTGTGCGGGGAGCCCGCCGCACCGACGGGCGCCGGCGGCCGCATATGCCGCTGTCCCGTCCAATAGCGCACAGGTCACACCGGCAACAAGCCGTCGTCGGTGTGAAAGGTGTCACCTCAACAGTTTTTGAAAGGGGTGTAGTTAACCCCCGCTTACATCATGTCAATTTTATATGTGCAATTGCACTCTCCCGCAGGCCCGCCCCGGGATCTCGTCGGCGCCCTGACCGCCGCTCTGATCTGCGCGGACGCGCAGGGGGTGGAGATCCGCCGGAGGTCCCGCGAAGAGGCCTTGGAGAGGCCTTCAGTCACCGTCCCGAGGGCAAAAAAAGATCGCGCTGGACCCGGCGGAGTCCAGCGCGATCGACGACGCGTCAACGTGCAAGGGGATGTCCGAGAAGCCCGGAGGCCCTGGACCAGGTCCTGTTGGGGCAGGACCGGCGTCGTGTGGAGCTGAGTGACGGACGTCTCGGCGGCTGGGGGACCGCCTCGCGCGTCCAGCTATTCAATTGTGGGCACCGTGATCGCCACGGACCTTCGAATCAATGGCTGTCAGGCCTCGCTACGCTGCTGGGGGATGCCCGCCAGCAGTGCGCGGACCTCGGCCTCGCGGTAGCGCCGGTGCCCGCCGAGCGTGCGGATCGACGTGAGCTTGCCGGCCTTCGCCCACCGCGTCACCGTCTTGGGGTCGACGCGGAACATGGTGGCGACCTCAGCCGGGGTCAGCAGCGGCTCGGCATCAGGGGTGCGAGCGGTCATGAGCGGCCTCCTCGGGAGAACCGACGTTCTCGGTTCTTTCCTCTAAATTCTGCACCTTGACCCGCGTTGCCCGAAATGGCGGACGCGAGTCGAGTCGGTTATAGGACGAACGGCTTGTCCTCGGCACTACAACTACACCATCTGTCCAGCCGCGTCGGCCAAACCGATGGAATTGCCCTCCCAGGTGTTCATCAGCGACGGAAGCCGATGGACCGTGCCATAACGGACAGTCACTCCACTGTGACGATCAGTCACAGAGTCCACAGAGGCCATCAGACCCCCCAGGCGTTCAGCGCCGATGCCCGCCCAGGCGGACAGCAGGAGCCCTCCCCGGGCTCCTTGTCCTATTTTGGCATGAGGGGTGGCAAGATACGCAAGGGCCGGGTACGTGCACTCCGTCACGCTTAGGGATATGTGTCCGTTTCGTGACGGGCGTGCATCCGGGTCCGGCGCGCTCCGGGGGCTCACCACCGCACGCTCCGGGCGTCAGCTGGCCAGCCCGCGTTGCCGGACCGCCCGCCACCGGTCCACCAGACGCTCGTACGCCTCGCCGGCCGCCTCCCCGTCGCCGTCCCGCAGCGCCGCCAGGGCCTCGGCCGCGTCCGCCGCCGAGTGGTCCTCGGCGAGGTCGTCGGCCGGGAGGGCGTGCACCAGCCCTCCGTAGTCCAGCTCCACCAGGGAGCGCGGGTGGAACTCCTCCAGCCACCGGCCCACCCCGACCAGCGCCTCGGTCATCGCCCCCTCCCCCACCGACTCGCGCACCGTGCGCAGGCCACGCGCCAGGCGCCGCCGGGCGTCGGCCATGCGGGTCCGGTAGCGGAGCACCGGCACCGCGCCGTCCGCGCCGGGGCGCCACTCCCTTTCCTCGTCGGCGACCAGCACGAACCAGTGCCCCGGGACGTGCCAGGTGGCGCTGTGGATCCAGGGCCGGGCGTCCGGATGACGGGTCAGCCACCGCTCGTAGTCGCGGCCGGCCTCCTCGCGCACCACCGGCGGCAGCACGGCGTCCAGGACGGTCGGCGGGAGGTCCGTGCCGACGTCCCGCAGCGCCTGCCAGCCGCGCAGCCGGGTCCGCCAGGGACACACGCAGACCACGCCGTCCACCTCCGTGACGAACGCGTCCCCGCTCTCGTGCGCCGGCACCGGCGACGGCGGGGTGGCCAGCAGGTCGGCGAGGGAACGCCGCAGCTCGTCCTGGCAGGTGGGCCGTCCCGGACGGGCCGCGTAACGCTCCCAGTGGGCGCGCTCCTCCCGGGGGAAGGCGGCCAGTGGCTCGTAGACCCGCAGATAGGCCGGATAGGGAACGATCACCGAGGTCACCTTGGGCACCCCTCCACCCTCCCCGAGGGCCGACGTCCGAAACCCGTCCCACCCGGATCCGAAGTGGGCGCAATGCTGGGAAAAGCAGCCAGAACCGTCTAGGCCCGGACCGGCGCGTACTCCTCGCGTGGATGATCCTGCGTGGAGGCGGTCAGGGCGGCTCTCCAGGCTCTACCCTCGTGCCACGGTTCCCGCCACCCGTACGGGGACCGCCGTAACCGCCGCTTCTCATCCAGGAGTCACCACCGTGACCGAAATGACCGACGGCGTCCTGCACACCCTGTTCCAGTCGGAGCAAGGGGGGCATGAGCAGGTCGTGCTCTGCCAGGACCGCGCCAGCGGACTGAAGGCCGTGATCGCCATCCATTCCACCGCCCTGGGCCCCGCCCTCGGCGGGACGCGCTTCCACCCCTACGCCACGGAGGCCGAGGCCGTCGCCGACGCCCTCAACCTGGCCCGCGGGATGTCGTACAAGAACGCCATGGCAGGCCTCGAGCACGGCGGCGGCAAGGCGGTGATCATAGGGGACCCGGAGAAGCACAAGACCGACGAACTCCTGCGCGCCTACGGCCGGTTCGTCGCCTCGCTGGGCGGCCGGTACGTGACGGCCTGCGACGTCGGCACCTACGTCGCCGACATGGACGTGGTGGCCCAGGAGTGCCGTTGGACCACCGGGCGCTCCCCGCAGAACGGCGGGGCGGGCGACTCCTCGGTCCTCACCTCGTTCGGCGTCTTCCAGGGCATGCGGGCCTCCGCCCAGCACCTGTGGGGCGACCCCACGCTGCGCGGCCGCACGGTCGGCATCGCCGGCGTCGGCAAGGTCGGGCGCCACCTGGTGGAGCACCTGCTGTCGGACGGCGCCGAGGTGATCGTCACCGACGTCCGCGAGGAGGCCGTGCGGGCGCTGCTCGCGCAGCACCCCTCGGTGCGGGTCGCGGCGGACGCGGAGGAACTGGTCCGCACGCCGGGCCTGGACATCTACGCCCCGTGCGCCCTCGGCGGCGCGCTCGACGACGCCACCGTGGCGGCGCTCACCGCGACGGTGGTGTGCGGCGCGGCCAACAACCAGCTGGCGCACCCCGGCATCGAGAAGGACCTCGCCGACCGGGGCATCCTCTACGCGCCGGACTACGTGGTGAACGCCGGCGGCGTGATCCAGGTGGCCGACGAGCTCCTCGGTTTCGACTTCGACCGTGCCAAGGCGAAGGCGACGAAGATCTTCGACACCACCCTGGAGCTGTTCGCCCGGGCGAAGACGGACGGCATCCCGCCGGCCGCCGCGGCCGACCGGATCGCCGAGCAGAGGATGGCCGAATCCCGTCGGTCGGGCCGATGATCCGGTCCGCCTGACCCGGCGGCACCCTCGCGCACGAGACCGGCGCGTCATCTTCTCGCCCGACCCTTCGCCCTCCGGAGTGAAGAATCGTGTCGGTGACGAGGTGGTGACGCGCCGGTTTCGTGCGGATGATCGCCTCGCGGCACCGGTGTTCGGAGGTCAGAGGTCCGGACAGCGGGAGACAACTGTCACTTCTCCGGGCGGGTCTTCCGGGCGGAAGTGGTTAAAATCGTCACTGACCAGCGGGGACAGGGCACCTCGCGGGTACTGGGCACACACGCTTGGTGCGGGCGACGTACCGTATGGGCGTGGGCTCAGGTACCGTGGAAGCCCTACAGACCGGTCTCTCTGCGGAGAGTCCGTTCTGGATCATGAACGCGTCAAGACTCTGGGGCCGTCGCGCCCCGTCGTTGAGGGGGTCGAGCCATGGGGCGCGGCCGGGCCAAGGCCAAGCAGACGAAGGTCGCCCGCCAGCTGAAGTACAACAGCGGCGGGACGGATCTCTCACGCCTGGCCGAGGAGCTGGGCGCATCGACGTCGAATCCGACGCCTAACGGCGAGCGGTTCGAGGACGATGAGCAGGACGACGACCTGTATTCGCGGTACGCCGAGCTCTACGGGGCCGACGACGAGGACGAGGACGAAGAGTCCTCTCACCGTCGCGGCGCCTGACAGCGTTCACCGCTCATACCGATCTGGACCCGGTTCGGTGCTTCGGCACCGAGCCGGGTTCAGTGTTGCCCCGGACCGCTGGGACCGGCCGGCGCCGCCAACGGAGTGCCACCCGGTCCCGGCGGACGACGCGCCCGCCGGGACCGGCGGCGTGATCACGCGGCGTAGTCGCCGGTCAGCTCCGCGCCCGTGGCGTGCTCGCCCCGGGCGACGATCTCGCCGGCCACCCAGGACTCGACTCCGCGGTCGGCCAGCGTGGACAGGGCGACCTCGACCGACTCCTGCGGGACGACGGCCATCATGCCGACGCCCATGTTCAGGGTCTTCTCCAGCTCCAGCCGCTCGACCTGGCCGGTCCGGCCGACCAGCGAGAAGATCGGGTCCGGCGTCCAGGTGGACCGGTCGATCACGGCGTGCAGACCGTCCGGGATCACCCGGGCCAGGTTGGCCGCCAGGCCGCCGCCGGTGATGTGGCTGAAGGCGTGCACCTCGCAGGTGCGCATCAGGGCCAGGCAGTCCAGCGAGTAGATCTTGGTCGGTTCCAGCAGCTCCTCGCCGAGGGTGCGGCCCAGCTCCTCGACGTGGGCGTCGAGCGCCATGCCGGCGCGCTCGAGCAGCACGTGGCGCACCAGCGAGTAGCCGTTGGAGTGCAGACCGGAGGAGGCCATCGCGATCACCGCGTCGCCCTCCCGGATCCGGTCCGGGCCGAGCAGCGCGTCGGCCTCGACCACGCCCGTGCCGGCGCCGGCCACGTCGAAGTCGTCGGCCCCGAGCAGGCCCGGGTGCTCCGCCGTCTCGCCGCCGACCAGGGCGCAGCCGGCCAGGACGCAGCCCTCGGCGATGCCCTTGACGATGGCGGCCACCCGCTCGGGGTGGACCTTGCCCACGCAGATGTAGTCGGTCATGAAGAGCGGCTCGGCGCCGCAGACCACGATGTCGTCCATGACCATGGCGACCAGGTCGTGGCCGATGGTGTCGTAGACGCCCATCTGCCGGGCGATGTCGACCTTGGTGCCGACGCCGTCGGTGGCCGAGGCGAGCAGCGGGCGCTCGTAGTTCTTGAGGGCGGAGGCGTCGAAGAGGCCGGCGAAACCGCCGAGGCCGCCGAGCACCTCGGGGCGCTGCGTCTTCTTCACCCATTCCTTCATGAGCTCGACGGCGCGGTCGCCCGCCTCGATGTCGACGCCTGCAGCCGCGTAGCTGGCACCTGTCTCAGTGGACATGACTGTGTGAGCTTTCTGTCGGGTGTACAGCTGGAGCGCTGCGAGGAATCTGCGAGAGGCCGGAGGCCGTCGCCGGGCCCCGCGAGGGACCCGGCGACGCGCGTCGGCGGGCTACGGACGCCGGATGGCGGCGCTGGCGGCGGTCTCCACCGGCGCGGCCAGCTCCGTCTCGAGCAGCTGCTTGCCGAGCAGCTCGGGGTCGGGCAGGTCCATCGGGTACTCGCCGTCGAAGCAGGCACGGCAGAGGTTCGGCTTGGCGATGGTGGTCGCCTCGATCATGCCGTCGATGGAGATGTAGGCGAGCGAGTCGGCGCCGAGCGAGGTGCCGATCTCGTCGATGCTCATGCCGTTGGCGATCAGCTCCGCGCGGGTGGCGAAGTCGATGCCGAAGAAGCAGGGCCACTTCACCGGCGGCGAGGAGATCCGGATGTGGACCTCGGCCGCGCCGGCCTCGCGGAGCATCCGGACCAGTGCGCGCTGGGTGTTGCCGCGGACGATGGAGTCGTCCACCACGACCAGGCGCTTGCCCTTGATGACTTCCTTGAGCGGGTTCAGCTTCAGCCGGATGCCCAGCTGGCGGATGGTCTGCGAAGGCTGGATGAAGGTCCGGCCGACGTAGGCGTTCTTGACCAGGCCCGCGCCGAACGGGATGCCGGAGGCCTCCGCGTAACCGATCGCGGCGGGGGTGCCGGACTCGGGCGTCGCTATGACCAGGTCGGCCTCGGCGGGCGCCTCGGCGGCGAGGCGGCGGCCCATCTCCACGCGGGAGAGGTACACGTTCCGGCCGGCGATGTCCGTGTCCGGGCGGGCCAGGTACACGTACTCGAAGACGCAGCCCTTGGGGCGCGCCTCGGCGAAGCGGGAGGAGCGCAGGCCGTTCTCGTCTATCGCGACGAACTCGCCGGGCTCGATCTCGCGCACGTAGCTGGCGCCGCAGATGTCCAGCGCCGCCGACTCGGAGGCGATCACCCAGCCGCGCTCCAGCCGGCCCAGGACCAGCGGGCGGATGCCCTGCGGGTCACGGGCGGCGTAGAGCGTGTGCTCGTCCATGAAGACCAGGGAGAAGGCGCCACGCACCTCGGGGAGGATCCGGGAGGCGGCCGCCTCGATGGACAGCGGCTTGCCGTCCTCGTCCGTCTGGCCGGCCAGCAGGGCCGTCACCAGATCGGTGTCGTTGGTCGCGGTGGGGGCGGAGCCGTTGTTCCGCTCCGGCAGCTCGGCGACCAGGCCGGCGAGCTCCGCCGTGTTCACCAGGTTGCCGTTGTGGGCGAGGGCAATGGATCCCTGCGCGGTCGCCCGGAAGGTCGGCTGGGCGTTCTCCCAGACGGAGGCGCCGGTGGTCGAGTAGCGGGCGTGTCCGACCGCGATGTGACCCTGCAGGGAGCTGAGCGAGGATTCGTCGAAGACCTGGGACACGAGGCCCATGTCCTTGAAGACGAGGATCTGGGAGCCGTTGCTGACCGCGATACCCGCGGATTCCTGACCCCGATGCTGGAGGGCGTAGAGCCCGAAGTACGAGAGCTTGGCGACCTCTTCACCCGGAGCCCAGACACCGAAGACGCCGCAAGCGTCCTGGGGGCCCTTTTCGCCGGGAAGAAGGTCGTGATTGAGGAGACCGTCACCACGAGGCACGTCTTCGAGTGTAGGGGAGGACGGCCGTTGCGCCGAATGGAGCAGGATGGGGGCGATTGCCGCCGACGCGGTCCCGGCCGGCCGGGCGGAGCCATGTTTTCGCAGGTCAGAGGTGGTATACGGCCGCGCCGTCGGGCCCGCTGCGGGCGGTGGCGCCGACGGGCGGGGACTTCCGGGGGCCTCACGAGTGAGACGACGCACACCCGCCCGTCCACGGAGCGGACAGCCTCGTCCACGGATCGTGACCCGCGGTCCCCGGGCGGACGCCGCCCGGGGTGGTCAGCCGATCACGGGCAGCCACGGGGACAGGTCGGCGCGCTCCCCGCTCGCGGACACCGAGCCCGCCTCCCGGGCCTGCTCCCAGCCGAGCCGGCCGGACGCGAGACGGAGCCAGGTCAGCGGGTCGGTCTCGACCACGTTCGGCGGGGTGCCCCGCGTGTGCCGCAGGCCCTCCACGCACTGCACGACGGCGAACGGCGGCACCCGGACCTCGGTGGAGCCGCCCGGCGCGGCGTACGCGAGGGCGTCGGCCAGGACCCGGACGGCCGCGGCCAGGGCCTGCCGGTCCTGGGACGTCTGCGGGCCCCCCACGGCGGCCAGGGCGGCGTTCAGGTCGTCGGTGTGGACGGCGAGTTCGACGCAGCGGGTGGCGAGGTAGTCCGTGAGGGTCAGGGCGCCGGTCCGGGCGGCGAGGAGACGGCGGCCAGGGTGGGCCTCCAGGTCTCCGGCGAGCCGCTCGGCGGTCTCGGCGTAGAGGGCGTCCAGGTCGGGGTGCGCCTCGGCGAGGTCCCGGGCGGACGCGGCGACGCTCTCGGCGTGCCGGGCGGCGGTGCCGGTCCAGGTGGCGGGGATCAACTCGGCCTTGGGCGGCTCGGGAAGGTCCAGCAGACGGCTGGTGCTGCCGACGGCGAAGGCGATGTGGGCGACGAGGTCACGGACCGTCCAGTCGCCCATCCGCGCGGGGGCGGCGAGCTGCTCGGGCGTCAGGTCCCCGACGGTCCGGCGCACGTTGGCGAACTGGGCCAGCACCGCGGTGCGGGTGCGGAGCGGGTCGTAGGTGCGGGGCTTCTTCCGGGTACCGGGTGCCATACGGGCGAGCGTAACGGGTGCCTACCCGACGCCGGACGCACCGTCACCTGAGGCCGGACGGCCGGGCACCGGGCCGGACGCGCAGGCAACCACGGACCCCACCGTGCGCGCGGCCGGAGCGGAAAAGGCGGGCGACCGTCGCCAGACCCCCGAGCCGTGGCCCGGGTCTCTCGGGGCCGAACGCGCGGGCGACCGTGCCCCGACGTGAAGGCACCCGGCGCCGCGTGGGGCGGGCCGGGTGCCTTGGAGCGGGTCGGGTCAGGCGAGCAGACCCTCGATCACGCCCTCGTGGGCGGACCGCAGTTCGGTCAGGGGGAGCGTGAACTCGCCCTGGACCTCGACCGCGTCGCCGTCGACCACTCCGATCCGGGTGGCCGGCAGGCCCCGCGCGCCGCACATGTCGGTGAAGCGCAGCTCCTCGGAGCGCGGCACCGACACGACGGCGCGGCCCGCGGACTCGGAGAAGAGGAAGGTGAACGCGTCCAGCCCGTCCGGCACGACCAGCCGCGCGCCCTTCCCGCCCTCGAGGGCGGACTCGACCACGGCCTGGATCAGGCCGCCGTCGGACAGGTCGTGGGCGGCGTCGACCATGCCGTCACGGGAGGCGGAGATCAGGATCTCGCCGAGCAGCCGCTCCCGCTCCAGGTCCACCTTGGGCGGCAGGCCGCCGAGGTGGTCGTGGATCACCTGCGACCAGGCGGAGCCGCCGAACTCCGGCTCGGTGTCGCCGAGCAGGTAGATCAGCTGGCCCTCCTCGCGGAAGGCGGCCGGGGTGCGGCGGGCCACGTCGTCGATCACGCCGAGCACGGCGACGACCGGCGTCGGGTGGATGGCCGCCTCGCCCGTCTGGTTGTAGAGCGAGACGTTGCCGCCGGTGACCGGGGTGCCGAGCTGGAGGCAGCCGTCGGCCAGACCGCGCACGGCCTCCACGAACTGCCACATCACCGCGGGGTCCTCGGGGGAGCCGAAGTTGAGGCAGTCCGAGACGGCCAGCGGCTTGGCGCCGGTGGCGGCCACGTTGCGGTAGGCCTCGGCCAGCGCGAGCTGCGCGCCCGTGTACGGGTCGAGCTTGGCGTAGCGGCCGTTGCCGTCCGTGGCGATGGCGACGCCGAGGCCGGTCTCCTCGTCGACCCGGATCATGCCGGAGTCGCCCTCGGTGCGGGCGAGGACCGTGTTGCCCTGCACGAGGTGGTCGTACTGGGAGGTGATCCACGCCTTGGAGGCCTGGTTCGGGGAGCCGACCAGCTTCAGAACCTGGGCCCGCAGCTCGTCGGAGCTCTCCGGACGGGGCAGCTTGGCGGCGTCGTCGGCCTGGAGCGCGTCCTGCCAGTCGGGGCGCGCGTACGGGCGGTCGTAGACCGGGCCCTCGTGGGCGACGGTCCGCGCGTCGACGTCGACGATCTTGCCGCCGTGCCAGTAGATCTCCAGCCGGTCGCCGTCGGTGACCTCGCCGATGACGGTGGCGATGACGTCCCACTTCTCGCAGATCTCGAGGAAGCGGTCGACCTTCGCCGGCTCGACCACGGCGCACATGCGCTCCTGCGACTCGCTCATGAGGATCTCCTCGGGCGAGAGCGTGGAGTCGCGCAGCGGCACGTCGTCGAGCTCGACGCGCATGCCGCCGGAGCCGTTGGAGGCGAGCTCGGAGGTGGCGCAGGACAGGCCGGCCGCACCGAGGTCCTGGATGCCGACGACGAGCTTCTCCCGGAAGGCCTCCAGGGTGCACTCGATGAGGAGCTTCTCCTGGAAGGGGTCGCCCACCTGGACGGCCGGGCGCTTGGAGGGCTTGGCGTCGTCGAAGGTCTCGGAGGCGAGGATGGACGCGCCGCCGATGCCGTCGCCGCCGGTGCGGGCCCCGTAGAGGATGACCTTGTTGCCGGCGCCGGACGCCTTGGCCAGGTGGATGTCCTCGTGGCGCATCACGCCGATGGCGCCGGCGTTGACCAGCGGGTTGCCCTGGTAGCAGGCGTCGAAGACGACCTCGCCGCCGATGTTGGGCAGGCCCAGGCAGTTGCCGTAGCCGCTGATGCCCGCGACCACGCCGGGCAGCACGCGCCGGGTGTCGGGGTGGTCGGCCGCGCCGAAGCGCAGCGGGTCGACCACGGCGACCGGGCGGGCGCCCATCGCGATGATGTCGCGCACGATGCCGCCGACGCCGGTCGCGGCGCCCTGGTAGGGCTCCACGTACGACGGGTGGTTGTGCGACTCCACCTTGAAGGTGACCGCGTAGCCCTGGCCGACGTCGACCACACCGGCGTTTTCGCCGATGCCGACCAGCATCGCCTCGGACTGCGGGGCCTTCTCGCCGAACTGGCGCAGGTGGACCTTGGAGGACTTGTACGAGCAGTGCTCGGACCACATCACCGAGTACATGGCGAGTTCGGCGCCGGTCGGGCGGCGGCCGAGGATCTCGCGGATGCGCGCGTACTCGTCCTTGTTCAGGCCGAGTTCGGCCCAGGGCTGCTCCACGTCGGGGGTCGCGGCCGCGTGCTCGACCGTGTCCAGAGGGGTGCGGCTCATGCGGTGACCAGCTTCTTGAGGATCGAGGTGAAGAACGGCAGGCCGTCGGTGCCGCCGCCGGTGAGGGACTCCACGGCGTGCTCCGGGTGCGGCATCAGGCCGACGACGTTCCCGGCCTCGTTGGTGATGCCGGCGATGTTCCGCAGCGAGCCATTGGGGTTGCCGTAGCCGTCCGCGTCCGCGCCGTCGGTCAGGTAGCGGAAGGCCACCCGCCCCTCGGCCTCCAGCTTGTCGAGCGTGTACTCGTCCGCGGTGTAGCGGCCGTCGGCGTTCTTCAGCGGGATCAGGATCTCCTGGCCCGCCTCGTAGTCCGAGGTCCAGGCGGTGTCCGCGTTCTCCACCCGCAGCTTCTGGTCACGGCAGATGAAGTGCAGGTGGTTGTTGCGCAGCATCGCGCCGGGCAGCAGGTGCGTCTCGGCGAGGATCTGGAAGCCGTTGCAGATGCCGAGGACCGGGAGGCCGGCCTTGGCCTGCTCGATGAGCGTCTCCATCACCGGCGAGAAGCGGGAGATGGCGCCGGCCCGCAGGTAGTCGCCGTAGGAGAACCCGCCCGGCAGCACGACGGCGTCGACCTGCTTGAGGTCCTTGTCCTTGTGCCAGAGGGCGACGGGCTCGGCCCCGGCGATCCGGATCGCGCGCTGCGCGTCACGGTCGTCGAGGCTTCCGGGGAAAGTGACGACGCCGATACGGGTGGTCACTTCGCCGCCTCCGCGACTTCCTCCACCTTGACGGTGAAGTCCTCGATCACGGTGTTCGCGAGGAAGGATTCGGCGAGCTCGTGGATACGGGCGAGGGCCGCATCGTCGACGGGGCCGTCGACCTCGAGCTCGAAACGCTTTCCCTGACGGACGTCGGAGATGCCCTCGAAACCGAGGCGCGGCAGCGCGCGCTGGACCGCCTGGCCCTGGGGGTCGAGGATCTCCGGCTTGAGCATGACGTCGACTACGACGCGTGCCACTGGCACTCCCGATGTTGGTGCTGAGCAGGTTCCTTCAGACTACCCGGACAAAATTTCTACGCGGGTAGATTAGTAGGAAACTACGTGTTCCGCATCACTTCAGGATGAGTCTTTCCTTGATCCCCCGGGCATTGCCGGACATGATCGCCGGGCCGCCGGAAAAGGAGGTGACGATTCTCCTGGATTTCGTGGCGCAACCCGCGAAACGATTTCCCCGCACTTCCCCTTATGACGACCGGCCCTGTACAAAGTAATTGTCGGCCGGAGGACATTCGGCCGTCACAACCGGACGGCCCGGTGGTCCACGGCGCGTCCCGGACGACGTTTCGGCACGTCACGCCGTTCGACGGCATCCGGGAACCGACGGGGTCCCGCAGGAAAGGACCGATATTCGTGGCTCAGCGTGTCGTGGTCACCCTCTCCGACGACATCGACGGCTCACAGGCGGCGGAAACGGTCGCTTTCGGCCTCGACGGCCGGACGTACGAGATCGACCTGAACGAAACGAATGCCGGGAAGCTGCGCGACGCGCTCGCCCCGTACGTCGAGGCGGGCCGTAAGCGCGCGCGTTCCGGAAAGGTCTACCGGCAGACCGAGGTCGCGCCCGACCCGGCGGCCGTGCGGGCCTGGGCCCAGGCGCACAGCATGGAGGTGCCGGCCCGCGGCCGCATCCCCAAGCGGGTCTACGAGGCGTTCGCGGCGGCGCGGAGCTGACGGGTCGGACGACTTCCGCGCCCCTCCGGCGAATGGACTTGCGCAGCACCCCGGGTGATCAGTTAGAGTTCAGGCACGCCGAGGGGCGAGGCCGGAAGGCCGGAACCCCGAACCGTGCGGGTGTAGTTCAGTAGTAGAACACCCCCCTTCCAGGGGGGAGGCGCAGTGTGCGATCCCTGTCACCCGCTCTTCATCGGCCGATCCGGTCCGGAGTACCCCTCCGCATCCGGTAGGCTGGTGCTCGCACCGATCGGTGAAAGCCGGTCGGAGGCAATGCGGACGTAGCTCAGTTGGTAGAGCGCAACCTTGCCAAGGTTGAGGTCGCGAGTTCGAGCCTCGTCGTCCGCTCCAGTTTCGAAGGCCCCAGTCATCAGACCGGGGCCTTCGGCGTTTCCCCTGGTCCCGGAGTCCGGTCCGCTGCTGACATTTGTCATACGGACCGATGACAGCACGCACTGCCGTCGGGGCGTGCCCGGCGGAATGCTGAGGCCATGGACATCAGCGAACGCGAGCAGGTGATCGAGGTCACCGACCTGCGCCGCGTCTACAAGGGCGGCTACGAGGCGGTGCGGGGCATCTCCTTCTCGGTGGGCCGGGGCGAGATCTTCGCGCTGCTCGGCACCAACGGTGCGGGCAAGACCTCGACGGTGGAACTGCTGGAGGGCATGGACCGCCCGGCCGGCGGCCGGATCCGCGTCCTCGGCCACGACCCGTACGCGGACCGCGCGGCCGTCCGGCCCCGGACCGGCGTGATGCTCCAGGAGGGCGGCTTCCCCTCCGAGCTGACGGTCGCGGAGACGGCACGGATGTGGGCCGGCTGCACCAGCGGCGCCCGGCCGGAGGGTGAGGTGCTCCAGCTGGTCGGCCTGCGCGGCCGTGCGGACGTGAAGGTGAAGCAGCTGTCCGGGGGCGAGCGCCGCCGCCTGGACCTGGCGCTGGCCCTGCTGGGCGACCCCGAGGTGCTGTTCCTCGACGAGCCCACCACCGGCCTGGACGCGGAGGGCCGCCGCGAGACCTGGGACCTGGTCCGCGCCCTGCGCGACCAGGGCACCACCGTGCTGCTGACCACGCACTACCTGGAGGAGGCCGAGGACCTCGCCGACCGGCTGGCCATCCTGCACGACGGCCGGATCGCCGTCGCCGGGACGCCCGCCGAGGTGACCGCCACCCGGCCCTCCCGGATCTCCTTCGAGCTGCCCGCGGGGCTCCTGCCGGGCGACCTGCCGCCGCTGGCCCCGATGGGCGTCGTCGACCACCACACCCAGGGTTCGCGGCTGCTCCTGCACACCCGTGAACTCCAGCGCACCGCCACCGCGCTGCTGACCTGGGCCGCCGCCGAGGGCGTCGAACTGCGCCGCCTCGACGTGCGCTCCGCCTCCCTGGAGGAGGCGTTCCTCGACATCGCCCGTGAGGCCGGCGGACACCGCGACGCCGCGGGCGCGGTCACCGGGCCCGCCATGGAGCAGAGCACCGCCACGGGGCGGGACACCGCCCGGGAGACGGAGAAGACCGCATGAGCATCCCCACGACCGCCGCCGGCGCCGCCCGCCGGGGCCCGACCACCCCCGCCGGACGCCTGCGGGCCCTGGCCCGGGCCGAGTTCACGCTGCTGCTGCGCAACCGCAGCGCGGTGATCACGGCGATGGTGATTCCGCTGCTGCTGCCGTTCAGCGTCCAGCAGGGCATGCGGGAGGTCGACCTGGCTGCCCACGGGCTCAGCCTGGGCGTGATGATGCTGTCGGCCGGCATCGGCTTCTCGATGCTCTTCGCCGTCTACGCCACCCTGGTGTCCACCTACGTCTCCCGCCGCGAGGAGCTGGTGCTCAAGCGGCTGCGCACCGGTGAGGCGTCCGACGTGGAGATCCTCGGCGGGACCGCCGCCCCGGTGCTCGCCGTCAGCCTGGTCCAGTCGCTGCTGCTGGGCGTCGCCTGCGCCGTGCTGCTGGACATCGGCGCCCCGCGCGCCCCGCACCTGCTGGTGCTGGGCGTCGTCCTGGGCGCCCTGCTGTGCGCGGCGCTGGGCGCGGCCACGGCCGGGCTCACCAGGACGGCGGAGAGCAGCCAGGTCACCTCGCTGCCGTTCCTCTTCCTGACGGCCGTCACGTCCGGCATGACCTTCCCGACCGAGATCATGCCCGACCGGATCGCCGCGGTGCTCGACCTGCTGCCGCTGTCCCCGGTGATCCGTCTGATCCGCGAGGGCTGGCTCGGCACCATGACCGCCGGCGAGGCGCTGACCGCCGTGGGCACGGCCCTGGCATGGATCGTGCTCGGGATGTTCGCCGTGCGACGCTGGTTCCGCTGGGACCCGCGGCGCTGACATGCACGGGCCCGAGGGCCCGACCGGAGAGGGGAACAGCGCGTGCGGCAGTGGTGGGGGAGCAAGAGCACTCCGGCGAAGGTGGAGACGTACACGCGGTGGTCGTTCCACGGCTTCGCGCTGACCGAGACCGCGGTCGCGGTGCCGCTGGGTGCGCCCCTCGGGTTTCCCGACGCGGTGCCCGTGGCCCTGGTCGTCATCACGCACGCCGCCCTGTGTGCCGTGACCGCGTCCCGCGCACTGGACTGGACCCGCGGCAGGCGGGAGCGGCCGGGCCGGCTGCTGCTGGCCCTCGGGGTCATGACCGGCGCGGTGGCCGTGGCGGCCCTGCTGCTGGCGGGGCGGACGGAGGACCACGCCCTCCAGGAGGCGGCCGGCGCGGTGTTCGCGATGGTGCTGGCCTTCGGCGGCGGCATCCTGGTGCTCGGTGTCCGCAACCGGGCCCGGGTCCCGGCGGCCGTCTCCGGGTTCGGCGTGGGAACGGGCGTGGTGGCCCTGGCGAACGGATCGCCGGCCACCGTCGCGCTGTTCCTCACCCTCGTCATGGTGCTCGTCACCGGTTTCACGGCCTTCACCTCCGTCTTCACCGTGTGGCTGCTCGACGCCGTGTACGAGCTCGACGAGGCGCGGGAGAACCGGGCCCGGCTGGCCGTGGCGGAGGAGCGGCTGCGGTTCGGCCGGGACCTGCACGACGTGCTGGGACGCAACCTCGCGGTGATCGCGCTCAAGGCCGAGCTGGCCGTGGAGCTGGCGCGGCGCGGACGGCCGGAGGCGGTGGACCAGATGACCGAGGTGGAGCGGATCGCGCAGGAGTCGCAGCGCGAGGTGCGCGCGGTGGTGCGCGGCTACCGCCGGGCCGACCTGGGGACCGAGATCGCCGGCGCGCAGGGCGTGCTGGAGGCGGCCGGGATCCGGTGCGAGGTGTCCGTCGCCGACATGGACCTGCCCGCCGAGGTGCAGTCCGCGCTGGCCTGGGTGGTGCGGGAGGCGACGACCAACGTGCTGCGGCACGGGAACGCGCAGTGGTGCGCGGTGACCGCCGCGACGGAGGACGGACGGGTGAGGCTGGTGGTGGAGAACGACGGCGCCGAGGGCGTCGCGAGCACGGGCGGCTCGGGGCTGGCCGGGCTGCGTGAACGCCTCGCCGAGGTGGGCGGGACGCTCACCGCCGGGCGGGGCGGGTGCGGGGACGAGGGCGGCGAGGGCGGCGAGGGCCAAGGCGACGGGAGCGGGGGCGTGGGCGGGAACTCTGGCGAGGGCGGGGGCATGGACGGCGGGACGTTCCGGCTGGTGGCCGAGGTTCCGGCCCGGGCGCCCGGTGCCGGAGACCGGCCCGGGACCGGGCACGAGGCCGTGCTGGAGGCGGCCTCGTGAGCGCACCGGTCCGTCTGCTGCTCGCCGACGACGAGCACCTGATCCGCGGCGCCCTGGCCGCGCTGCTCGCCCTGGAGGAGGACCTGGTGGTGGTCGCCGAGGCCGCCACCGGACCGGAGGCGCTGGCCATGGCACGGGCGCACCGGCCCGACGTGGCCGTCCTCGACCTGCAGATGCCGGGGGCGGACGGTGTGAAGGTGGCCACAGCCCTGCGCGCCGAACTGCCGGAGTGCCGGGTCCTGGTGGTGACCAGCCACGGGCAGCCCGGCCACCTCAAGCGGGCGCTGGCGGCGGGGGTGCGCGGCTTCGTGCCGAAGACGGTGAGCGCACGCCGCCTGGCCGAGATCATCCGCACCGTGCACGCGGGGAACCGTTACGTCGACCCGGAGTTGGCGGCGGACGCGATCTCCGCCGGGGACTCGCCGCTGACCGCGCGGGAGGCCGAGGTGCTGGACCTGGCCTCGGACGGAGCGCCCGTCACCGAGATCGCGGAACGGGCCGGGCTCTCCCCCGGTACGGTCCGCAACTACCTGTCCTCGGCCGTCTCCAAGCTGGGGGCGGAGAACCGTCACACAGCGGCGCGTACCGCTCGTGAGCGAGGTTGGGTATAGTTGCTCTCGCGCCACGGCGCAAGGCGGACGTAGCTCAGTTGGTAGAGCGCAACCTTGCCAAGGTTGAGGTCGCGAGTTCGAGCCTCGTCGTCCGCTCCAGTTCCGAAGGCCCCGGTCATCCGACCGGGGCCTTCGGCGTTCCGGGGCCTCAGCTCCAGGCGAGGCCGGTCAGACGCTCGTACGCCTCGAGGTACTTGGCCCGGGTCGCGTCGACGATCTCCTGCGGGAGGGCCGGCGGCGGCTGCTCGCCGTGGCGGTCCCAGCCGGAGGCGTCGGAGGTCAGCCAGTCGCGGACGAACTGCTTGTCGTAGGACGGCTGGGCATGGCCCGGCTCCCAGACGTCGGCCGGCCAGAAGCGGGAGGAGTCCGGGGTGAGCACCTCGTCGGCGATGACCAGCCGGTCGCCCTCGAAGCCGAACTCGAACTTGGTGTCGGCCAGGACGATCCCGCGGTCGCGGGCCACGTCACGGGCGCGGCCGTAGACGGCGAGCGTGGTCTGGCGCAGCAACGCGGCGACCTCGGCGCCGACCTTGCGGGCGACCTCCTCGTAGGCGACGTTCTCGTCGTGCTCGCCGACCTCGGCCTTGGTGGCCGGGGTGAAGATGGGGGCGGGCAGTTCGGAGCCGTCCACCAGGCCCTCGGGCAGGGCGAGACCGCAGACCGTGCGGGACTCCCGGTACTCGGCCAGGCCGGAGCCGGTCAGGTAGCCGCGCGCGACGCACTCGACCGGCACCATCTCGAGGTTCTTGCAGATCGTGGTGCGGCCCGCCCAGTCGGCGGGCGCGCCGGCCGGCACCTCGGTGCTCAGCACGTGGTGGGGCACCAGGTCGGCGAGCTGGTCGAACCACCACAGGGAGAGCTGGGTGAGCACCCGCCCCTTGTCGGGGATCTCGGTGGGCAGCACCCAGTCGTAGGCGGAGATGCGGTCGCTGGCGACCATCACGAGGTCGCCCGCCTCGTTGCGGTACAGGTCGCGCACCTTGCCGGTGTGCAGATGTACCAGGCCCGGCACCTGCACCGGCTCGGGCTTTTCGACGAATCCGGACACGGTTCCTCCCCGTGGTTTGGTCCAATGCCCCCGATTCTCCCGTACCGGGAGATCCGAGGCAGTCCGGGGGGCCTGGGGCCGTCCGCCGCCGACCTGGGGCGGGCCGCGGCCGTCCCTCGCCGGCCACGGGAGGGGAACCGTTCAGCCGCGGGTGGGGAACCGTTCAGTCCCTTTTGCAGATGCGGTCCAGCAGGTTGGCGGTGACCTTCTGGATCCGCGGGTCGACGTGGCCGGGCCGGTCGAGGGCCGGGGACCAGGCGAAGGTCCCGGAGGCGAAGACCAGCGCGCCGGAGGGGGACCGGTACAGCGAGGTCTCCTGGTGGCGCCGCACGCCCGCGGCGTCCGGATACGGCGAGTGGGCGAGCAGCACCCGCTCGTCGTGGGCGGGCAGCGGGGCGCGCGGGAAGTAGCGGTCGGCCTCGCCGGCGACCAGCCCGGGGATCTCCTCGCCGTCGGCGACCCCGGCGCCCTCCCACAGCCAGTGGCCGGCGTTGCGGACGATCAGCGGGGCGGGCTCGGGCACCGGGCCGCCGTACTGGATGCCGAGCAGTTCCTGCTCGGGCCGGTCGACCTCCCGCCAGAGCACCGGGCGGCCCGGTCCCCGGCGCTTGCGGCAGGTGAGCAGCCGGTCCGGCTCCCCGGGGGCGGAGGGGCCCAGCTCCACCTGCCAGTACAGGGTGTTGGCCGACAGGAAGACCAGCGAGGTGCCCTGGTCGCGCGCGAGCTCCACGGTCCGGCGCATCGGCCGGGACCAGTACTCGTCGTGTCCGGGGAACACCAGGCCCCGGTAGCGGCCCGGGTCGACGCGGCCGGCGTGCAGGTCGCGGGCGTCGGCGTAGGCAAGGTCGTAGCCGTAGCGCTCGGCCCAGCGGATCACGTCGTAGGCGTGGCCGACGTGCAGCGGGAGTCCCGCGCCCGCGTAGGGGCGGTCGAAGGAGACGGTGGTGGCCGCCCCGGACTCGCCGAGCAGCCGGCCCTCGTCGTCCCAGGCGTGGTAGAGGCTGGCACCGGTGACGCCGTCCTCCGGGTACAGGTTGTACGCCTGCCAGGTGATGTCGGGCAGCAGGAGCAGCAGGTCGGCGGGGCGGTTGTCGCGGACCGTGAACGGGACGTGCGAGCGGTGGCCGTCGGCGGTGGTCAGCACGGCGACGTACGCGCCGAGCTGCCAGTCGGCGGGCACGGTGAGCCGCCAGGACAGCCACCAGTGGTGGCAGGAGACGGTCCGGTCGGCGACCAGCGGCGAGGGCTGCACCAGGCCGGCCAGCCGCGGGCTGCTGGTCACCTTGGTCGCGCCGTCGCCGCCGTAGTGGCCGATCCGGTAGACGTCGATGCCGAACTCCTGCGGCGGCTCGACGGTGACGCGGAAGTCGATCGGCTCCCCGGGCGCGACGGCGCCGGGCGAGGCGAAGCCCTTGATCTGGCGGCGCACGTCGTCGGCGGGGCGGGGTCCCGCGGGGCGCGGGCCCGGCTCGTCGACGTACCAGGGGACCACCTGGCCGGTGTCGTCGAAGTACGTCTCGCCGCCGCGCAGCCACGGTAACGGCCCCAGTCCGAACGGGTCCGTCACGCCGTGCGCCAACGCCCCCGACTCCCAGCGGCGGATCCGCTCAGGGTCCATGTGCCGCTCCCCCTCCCTCGTGTTCGTCGTGCGTCCCGCTCCCCCGCCGGGCGGTGTCCTCCCGCCCTCGGTGGTGCCGCGCCCCCCGGCGCGGTCACCCCAGCCGTACCGGTTTCTCCGCGCGGACGCCCAGGTCGCGCAGCCAGGCGCGCAGGGGCACGGGGTCCCCCTCCTCGACCAGGCTCAGCACCCGCGCGCCCAGGTCGCCGACGCGCTCGCCGCGCACCAGGAGGGCGGGGCCGTCCAGCCAGTCGAGGCCCGGCGCGGCTCCGGCCGTGTCCACCGCGGCGCAGCAGACCATGGCGGCGACGTGGTCGGCGAGCAGGTCCCGGCCGGAGCGGGGCGGTGGGGGCGGCAGCAGCGGGAGCCGCCCGTCGTCCCACCAGGTCGAACCGGCGCCCGGCCCCCCGGCCGCGGCCGCCGGCCCGCCACCGCCCTCGCGCGTGGCATGGGCCTCCTCGCGGGCCAGTTCGGCGGTGAGCCCGGCGGCGAGTGCGGCGGCGCGTTCGTTGTCCCGCAGCGGGTCGCCGCCGTCGGGGTCGCCGAGCTCGTGCGGCTCGTCGGGCTCGTGCGGCTCGTCGGGCTCGTGCGGCTCGTCGGGCTCCGGTGCGGTGTCGGCGGGCTCGCCGTCGGCGGGCGGCGTGGGGCCGGGCGAAGACGGGACGGCGGTGGCTGCCGGAGCCGCGGCGGCGTCGGCCGGGGTCCCGCCACCGGCGTCGGCGGTCGGGGCGGTGGGGGCGGTGAGGTGGTCGAGGACGCGGGAGAGGGTGCGGTCGCCGGGGGTCTGGTGGGGGCCCAGCGCGTCCAGGACGCGGTGGAGCCGGTCGGCGTCGGCGCGCCACGCGCGGTCCACGACCTCCTCCGGGTACTCGTGCCACTCCACCGGGGCCCACTGTCCGCTCGATCCGGCGGAGGCGCCGTGGAAGAGGCGGGCCGCCAGCAGCGAGGTCGCCTCGTCGATCGTGCCCGGCTCCTCCAGCAGGTCGCAGGCGGGCCGGTCGCCGAGCCGGGAGGTGAAGCCCTCGGCCAGCCGGTCACGGCGGGACAGCTCGGTGAGCGCGGCGACCACGCCGACGTCCAGCCGGGCCGGCCAGCGCCGCATCCGCCAGGCCGGCTGCGCGACCCGGGTGAGCAGCCGGTCCCAGCCCGCGTAGGCGAGCCCCACCTGCTCCTGGGCGACGACCCGCAGCCCGTGGTCCACAGCCTGTGCACGCTCCGCGGCGGCCGCGGCCACCCCGCGCTCCATCTCCGCGGCGTGCGGCGCGCAGCCACGCAGCATCAGCCGCACCACGCGGGCCACCCCGCCCAGCACCAGCCGGGCGGGCCCGCCGCGCTGCGGGTCCGCGGTCACGGCCATCGCGGCGTCCAGACCACGCACGAAGCGGCGGGCCGCGGCTATGTCCGGGTGGGCGGAGGGGCCGGTGCCGGCCACCACGGGGGCGAGCACCGCACGCAGTTCGCCCACCCGCATCCACCACAGGAAGGGCGAGCCGATCACCAGCACCGGAGCCGTCCGGTCGCGCCGGTGCGGTTCGGCCAGCCTGCGCAGCACGGACGTCCGGCGGCCGGAGGCGGCCTCGTGCGACGGATGCGAGCGGTCCTCCAGCCAGCTGTCGCAGTCCGGGGTCAGCTCTATGGAGGAGGGCGCCGGGACACCCAGCCGGTCGGCGAGATCACGGACCAGCCGGTAGAGGTCGGGCGCCGAGCGCTCCGGGATCGGCACCGTCGGGCTGGTGGCAGGGCGGGAGCGGGCGACGACCAGCGAGACGACGGCCGCGGCGGCGAGCGCCAGCAGCGCCAGGACGCCCGTCACCAGACGCACGACGTCCCAGGCGGGCCCGGTGAACCGGCCGGTGGCGTCCCCGGTCAGCAGCACCACGCACACCCCGGCGGGCAGCAGCGCCGCCGCGAGCGCCCAGCCCCGCACGCGCAGCACGGCGAGCGCCCGTGAGCGCGCGCCCGGTGCGCCGGTCTCCATGCCCGTACCGGTCACGACCGGACCTCACCCCCTCACGTGTGCGTCGCCTGTCCGTCGCCTGGCCGCGTTGTCCATGCCCCCACTGTGGCACCGGGCCAGGACAGCGCAATGCCTGTGGGCCAAGTGCCGGAACGCTCGCGGGGCACACTAGTCACGGTGCGCACCCCAGTCAGCCATACCGGCCATCGCTCACCCGATGGAATGGCTTTGGGGAAAGGTGGATGACGCAGCGCAAAGATCAGGCCCCGGATTCCGGTGCCTGGAGGAGGCGGGGAATCCGGGGCCCTGGGGCTGCCGCAAGGCGGTGGATCAGGCGTCCATGGCCGCCTTGAGCGCGATGTCGGTGCGGTGCTGGGACCCGTCGAGGTTGATCCGGGCCACCGCCGTGTAGGCGCGGTCGCGGGCCTCGGTGAGGTCGGAGCCGGTCGCGGTGACCGACAGCACCCGGCCGCCGGCGCTGACCACCGCGTCGCCCTCGCGCCGGGTGCCGGCGTGCAGCACGTAGGCGTGCGGGGCGTCCTTCTCGGCGACCTCGTCCAGACCGGTGATCGGGTCACCGGTGCGGGGGGTGCCGGGGTAGTTGTGCGAGGCGACGACCACGGTGACCGCGGCCTCCTCGCTCCAGCGCAGCGGCTCCAGGTCGCCCAGGTTCTCCGTGGCGGCGGCCATCAGCACGCCGGCCAGCGGGGTCCGCAGCCGGGCCAGGACCACCTGGGTCTCCGGGTCGCCGAAGCGGGCGTTGAACTCGATCACCCGCACGCCGCGCGAGGTGATCGCCAGGCCCGCATAGAGCAGGCCGGAGAACGGGGTGCCGCGGCGGCGCATCTCGTCGACGGTCGGCTGGAGCACCGACGCCATGACCTCGTCCACCAGGGCCGGATCGGCCCAGGGCAGCGGGGAGTAGGCGCCCATGCCGCCGGTGTTGGGGCCCTGGTCGTCGTTGAGCGCGCGCTTGAAGTCCTGCGCGGGCTGCAGCGGGACCACGGTGGTGCCGTCGGTGATGGCGAAGAGCGAGACCTCGGGACCGTCCAGGAACTCCTCGACGACCACGCGCTCGCAGGCGGCGGCATGCTCCTTGGCGGCCTGGAGGTCGTCGGTGACCACGACGCCCTTGCCCGCGGCCAGGCCGTCGTCCTTGACGACGTACGGCGCGCCGAACGCGTCCAGCGCCGTGGCGACCTCCTCGGCGGTGGCGCACACGTAGGAGCGGGCGGTGGGGACGCCGGCGCCGGCCATCACGTCCTTGGCGAACGCCTTGGACCCCTCCAGCCGCGCGGCCTCGCCGGACGGGCCGAAGACCGGGATGCCGGCCGCGCGGACGTCGTCGGCGACGCCGGCCACCAGCGGGGCCTCGGGACCGACCACCACCAGGTCGGCTTCGAGCCGCCGGGCGAGTTCGGTGACGGACGCGCCGTCGTTGGCGTCGACCGCGTGCAGCTCCGCCACCTCGGCGATACCTGCGTTGCCGGGGGCGCAGTACAGCGCGGTGACGGCGGGATCGAGGGACAGGGAGCGGCACAGGGCGTGTTCGCGGGCACCGCTGCCGATGACGAGGACCTTCACGTGCTCAGCCTAACGGGCGCGCCGGGCGCCTCTTGTAGGCACCGCCCGGCGTGGACGGCCGCCGACGTCGGAGCTTCCTCCAACCCGGCGGGGCTTCCCCTCCCCGGCGGGCCCCGCCGCCACTCGTGAACGACTACTCGTGAACGACCTCTTCGACGACCGTCGCCCCGAGCTCCCGCACGATCAGCTCGTGGCCGGAGAGGGCCGACTCGTCGAGGTCCGGGTCGTCCGGGGCCGGCATGTCGTCCTCCGGCGCCACGTGTCTTCGCGGCTCGGGGGCCGGAGCGGGAGCCTGCTGCGGCGGCGCGGCCGGGCGGTCCTGCCGGGCGGCGGGGGCCTGCTGCTGCGGCCGGGACGGGGCGGACGCCTGCTGGGGCGGCGCGGGGCGCTGGTACGCCGTGGCTCCGCCGCCCGCCGGGGCGCCTCCGGCGAAGCCGCCGTCGGGACCGCCACCGGGCTGACCGCCTCCAGGTCCCCCACCGGGGCCGCCGCCGAAGCCGCCGCCTGCCGGGAAGCCGCCGCCTCCGTAGGCTCCGCCGCCGCCGGGACCGCCGCCGCTCCCGGCCGGCGGCGCGGAGCCGCCGCTGGGGTCGATCACGGCGTCGATCTTCCACTGGACGTTGAACTCCTCGGCCAGCGCCGCCTTCAGGACGTCCTCGCTGCCGCTGCCGGAGAAGTTGTCCCGGGCGCCGGCGTTGACGAAGCCGATCTGGAGCGTCGTGCCGTCGAAGCCCGCGACGTGGGCGTTCTGGCTGAGCAGGATCCAGGTGAACCGGCGGCGGTTCTTCACCGCCTCGAGGATGTTGGGCCACAGGGTGCGCGGGTCGAGCCCGCCCGCGGGCGGCGCCTGGAGAGGCGCGGCGGCGGGCGCGGACGGGGCCGCGCCGTGCGCCTGCGCGGGAGCCGGGGGCTGCGCCTGAGCCTGGGCGGGAGCGGACGGGCGTGCCGCGGGCGCGCCGCTGCCCGCGGCTGCCGCGGTGGGCCAGCCGCCGGGGCGGCGACCGCCGCCGGCGGAGGCGGCCGTGGGCCACGCGCCGGGGGCCGGAGCGCTCTGTGCCGGGGCCTGCTCCGGCGCGGGAGCGGGAACCTGCGCGGCGGCGGGCGCCTGCTGCGGGGCGGGCGCCTGGTGCTGCGGTGCTGCGGCCGGGGCCTGGGGCTGACCGGCGGGCATGCCGGGGTGCGGGGCGGCCTGCTGGCCGGGGTGCGGCGGCGCCCCCTGCGGGGCAGCCTGCGGACCGGGCTGCGGAGCACCGCCACCGGGGCGGGCCGCGGCCCGGGCGGCCGCGGGCCCGTGCGCGTCGGGTCCCGGCGCGTACCCCATGGCCGGGGCGCCGCCGCCCGCCGAGAAGTTGATGCCCCGCTCCATCCGGTCGAGCCGCGCCATCAGCGACCGCTCGTCCCCGTACGCGGCGGGCAGCAGCACCCGCGCGCAGATCAGCTCGAGCTGCAGGCGCGGCGAGGCCGTGCCCCGCATCTCGCCGAGGCCCTCGTTGACGATGTCCGCCGCACGGCTCAGCTCGGCCGGGCCGAACACCGACGCCTGCGCCGCCATCCGCTCCAGCACGTCGGCCGGGGCGTCGATCAGCCCCTTGTCCGCCGCGTCCGGGACCGCCGCCAGGATCACCAGGTCGCGCAGCCGCTCCAGCAGGTCCGCCACGAAACGCCGCGGGTCGTTGCCGCCCTCGATGATGCGGTCGACCACCTCGAAGGCCGCCGCACCGTCACCGGTGGCGAACGCCTCGACGACGGAGTCCAGCAGGGAGGCGTCCGTGTAACCGAGCAGCGAGGTGGCCATGTCGTACGTCACGCCCTGTTCCCCCGCGCCGGCCAGGAGCTGGTCCATCACCGACATCGAGTCACGGACCGAGCCGGCGCCCGCGCGGACCACCAGCGGCAGCACGCCCTCCTCGACCGGGATCTGCTCCTTGCCGCAGACCTCGCCGAGGTAGTCGCGCAGCGTGCCCGGCGGAACCAGGCGGAAGGGGTAGTGGTGCGTCCGGGAGCGGATGGTGCCGATGACCTTCTCGGGCTCCGTGGTCGCGAAGATGAACTTGAGGTGCTCCGGGGGCTCCTCGACCACCTTCAGCAGGGCGTTGAAGCCCTGCGGGGTAACCATGTGCGCCTCGTCGATGATGTAGATCTTGTAGCGGCTGGACGCCGGGCCGAAGAACGCCTTCTCCCGCAGCTCACGGGCGTCGTCCACACCACCGTGCGAGGCGGCGTCGATCTCGATGACGTCGATGGAGCCCGGGCCGTTGCGCGCCAGGTCCTGGCAGGACTGGCACTCTCCGCACGGCGTCGGGGTGGGGCCCTGCTCGCAGTTCAGGCAGCGGGCCAGGATGCGGGCGCTGGTCGTCTTGCCGCAGCCGCGCGGGCCGCTGAACAGGTACGCGTGATTGACCCGGTTGTTCCGCAGCGCCTGCTGCAGCGGGTCGGTGACATGCTCCTGCCCGATGACCTCGGCGAAGGACTCGGGACGGTAGCGGCGGTACAGCGCGAGAGACGACACGCCTACGAGGTTATAGGCGAGCGCCGACATACCGGAGGGCCTGTGGACAGCCCCACAGCGACCGCCGGCGAACCCGGGAACGCAAGCGCCCCCCACGCACCCGCCAGAGCCGACCTACCCTTGCTGCCTTCCGGCCCTGGGGGAGTTCAGTCAGATAGCGCCACGTGAGGGGCTCCGCACAGGGTACCCGATCCGGCCGGGGAGAACGAGTTCGCGACCACTGTCTCGAGTCATGTAATGTTCTTCCCGGAGGATTCGCCTAGAGGCCTAGGGCGCACGCTTGGAAAGCGTGTTGGGGGCAACCCCTCACGAGTTCGAATCTCGTATCCTCCGCCAGTGCCTCACCGGGCACGATGTCGAAGGGCCCCACCGTTCGCGGTGGGGCCCTTCGGCGTTGCCCGCAGGACCGGCCGTCACTTCCAGGTGGTCCGGGCGGAAACGTGCCGGCCCGGACCGCTGAAGCGGTCCGGGCCGGACGACACCGGGTCGAGGCAGGGGTTCGTCGCCCCGCCGACCCGGTGCGGTCGGTCAGGCCGGGGTTCAGCGCACGTCGACGCAGTCACCGGTGGCGGTGACCGGCGGCGTGGTGGTGGTGCCCTCGAACTTGTAGCGGTAGCAGCGGTCGGTGGTGGCGGTGCGCGTCTGCTTCTCGACGCCCGCCAGGCTGCCGGTGCCGGTGCTGTGGCTGCTGGTGGTGGCGTACGAGCCGGTCATCGAGCGCTCCTGGAGGCGCACGGTCTGCTGGGTGTAGCCCGCGTACTTGTGGGTGTCCCAGTTGGCGCGCTCGAGCTTGCCGGTGATCGTGATCGTCTTGCCCTTGGCGACGGGCTCGGGGGCCGCGTTGGTGTTCAGCCGCGACAGGCGCTTGAGGTACCAGGTCTTGGCGTAGTCGTTGTTCACGGACGTGGTCGCGTCGGTGATCGCGTAGAGGGAGATCTTCCAGGCTCCGGCGTCCGCGTTCGTCAGGTCGTACTGAGGGTTGATCTTGTAGGTGGTCGTGCACTTGAACGTGGTGGCGCCGGACTGGACGCAGGGGTTGGTGTCCGCGCCGAACTCCTCGGACAGCAGGAACTGCTCCAGCCCGTCCTCGAGGTCGGTGCCGCGCCAGAGCGCCGCGTCGGTGCCGTAGAGCGTCGAGCCGCCGTTGACGGTCCACTTCACGGTGATCGTCTGCGTGTTCGTCGTCCCGACACCGGCGCTGTTGCCGCCGTTGACGGTGATCCCGGAGACGGTGGTGGAGGCGGCGGTGCCGCTCGCGGACAGGGCCTTGGGCGCGGCGGCCTTCGCCGCCGACGCGTCGGCGGCCGCGGCCCTGCTCCGCTCCAGCGCTCCGGCCGGTCCGGTCTCGCCCGCCATCGCGGACGGTGCGCCGAGCAGGCCGAGGGCGAGTCCGGAGGCGGCCAGGGCGCTGACGCCCAGGGTCACCTTCCTGCCGGACGTCATCTTCCTGCGGGCGTACTGGGACATGAGGCGGCTCCGTTATCGACTGTCGACAGGCGGATGCGGGTCGCGGACGACCGGACCCCACATCGCGCACGGCCACTGCGGCCGCACAACCCAGATCGGCGAGGCGGCGAAAGGGTTGTGCGCGCGCGGCAGTTGAGGCTTGTGAGGTGCGTCACCCGACGCTGTCCCGTCGCTCAGGAGCGGGCCCGCAGGTCGTGCGTCGCACCGCGCGCAGCACCACGTCGCTGACGTGGTGGGTGCTGGCCGCGCCCGGGGGGCGGCGGCGGGTCTCGTGGGTCTCGACGTGCCAGGTGCCGGGGTCCGCGGCGAGCGCGGCGGCGATCTCGTCGACGCCGACGAACGCTTCCGGGTCGTACATCCGGGTCTGGGTCGTCACGTCCACCGGGTCGCGCAGGGGCGTGAGGTCGTGGTGCACGACCAGGAGCGTGCCGCCGGGGGCGACGGCGGCGAGCAGGTTGCGCAGGCCACGCCGGTCGGGGGTGCGCTTGAACGAGCCGTACTGGAGGGAGACGAGGTCGAAGGTCTCGGCGCCGAGGGGCGCGGGATCGTTGACGTCGCCGCGGACGAGGGTGACGGCGAGCCCGCGGTGCTCGGCCTCGGCGCGGATCCGGGCGAGCGCGTTGCCGGAGATGTCGGTGGCGGTCACCTTCCAGCCGTGCTCGGCCAGCCAGAGGGCGTCGGCTCCCTCGCCGGCGCCGACGTCGAGCGCGCTGCCCGGGGCCAGGGGGGCGACCTCGTGGACGAGAGTGCCGTTGGGGTTCCCGCTCCAGGCCCGGTCGGGGCCTCCGTAGCGGTGGTCCCAGTCGGCCTCCTCGCCCGAGTGCCGGACGGCGGCGCGCAGATCCTCGTCGGCGAGGCTGAACGCGATCATGGCGCCGACCTGGCTGCCCTGGGCGGCCGACGGCAGCACCTGGAGGCTCGGGTCGGTGACGTTGCCGGCCGCGTAGATCCCCGGTACGGCGGTCTCGCCGCGCGCGTCGACGGCGAGGACGTCGCCGGCGCCGGTGGGGTGCGGGGTGGTGGTGAGCCCGCACCCGGCGAGCACGTCGGCGCGTGCCCGGAAGCGCGCGCCGACCACGACGGCGTCGGCCTCCAGGACGCGGCCGTCGCCGAGCTCGACCCCGGACACCTCGCCGTCCAGCCCAGTGAGGACCCGGCTCACCTCGCTGCGCTCGACGGTGACGCCGGAGGCGGCGAGGGCTTCGACGGCGGCCTCGTCGAGCCCGGCCGGGTGGTGCAGCACGACGGTCAGCCGGTCGGTCAGGTGCCGGAAGAGCGGGGTCGGGTGGAGGCCCAGGGGGTGCGTGACGATCTGCACCAGGCGCTGGTCGCGCACCTCGAAGCCGTGGCAGAACGGGCAGTGGATCACGCCGCGTCCCCACCCTTCGGCGACGCCGTCGATCGCCGGGAGTTCGTCGGTCAGGCCGGTGGCGGCGAGGACGCGACGGGCCACCAGGGTGTGTCCGCCGGTGAGGTCGAGCCGGAAGCGGCCGTCTTCGCGACGGCGCACCCCCACGACGCGGCCGGCGAGCACCTCCCCGCCGTGGGCGCGCACCTCCGCGCGCCCGATCCCCATCAGCTCGCCGGGTGCGGCACCCTCGTGCCCGAGGTAGCCGTGCATGTGTGCGGCGGGGGCGTTGCGCGGGGTGCCGTCGTCGACCACGACGACGCCGCGCCGCTGGCGGGAGAGTTGCAGGGCGGCGGCGAGACCGGCGGCCGAGCCGCCGATCACGGCGACGTCGCAGTGCCGCTCCATGGTGGGGTGCTGGGTGTGACCGGCCTGTCCGGTGGGCGCGGACGGGGCCTGGTCCTGACCGGGGGTGGGGTGCTCGCTCATGCAGTCGACGGTACTGCTCCCGGCGGTTCCCGCAAACAGACTTGCATTATCCGCAAGATGCTCCACGATGGACCCATGAACGGAGTCAACGACATCGAAGCCCTGGCCCGGTCGCGCCTGCGGAGCATGCGCACCACCCTGGGCTACTCCCTGGACGAGCTGGCCGAGCGCACGAACCTCAGCCCGTCGACCATCAGCCGCGTCGAGACGGGCAAGCGCACGCTGAGTCTCGATGTGCTGGTGCCGCTGGCCAACGCCCTGCAGATGAGTCTGGACGTGCTCTTCGAGGCGCCCACGGACGACGACGTCGTCATCCGTCCGGTCGCGCACAGCAGCGGCGCGCGGACGACATGGGCGCTCAGCCGTCCGGACGGACGCACGGTCGCGATGAAGATGCGCCTCGAGCCGTCCGACACCCCGCCGTCCCAGCGGGTGCACCCGGGCCACGACTGGTTGCTCGTGCTGGAGGGACGCGTGCGTCTGTGGCTGGGCGAGCGGCAGATCGACGTCGGCACGGGCGAGGCGGCGGAATTCGCGACGATGGTCCCGCACGCGTTCACCGCCCTGGACGGTCCCGCCGAGCTGCTCATGGTCTTCGACCGGGACGGACAGCGCGCGCACGTGCACCAGTGAGCTCGCCGGGAGCGCGCCGAACGCGCTTCAGGCGAGGGCCTTCAGGTGACGCGGAGGGCCGTCGAGCAGCTGGGCCACGGCGGTCGCCGTGGTCTCGTCCGCCGGGAGGAGGACGGTGAGCTGCTGGGCGTCGTCGGAGAGTTCCAGCGTCTCGCGGGTGAGGCGGAGCAGCGGGCCCGAGGGGTGGGCGATCCGCAGTGCGCCGCGGTCGGGCACCAGGTGGCGGTTCAGGCGGCGGGTGAATTCGGGGCCGGCGGCTGCCGCGAGGTCCGAGGTGAACCAGGCGGCGGTCTCGACGGAGGGGCCGAGCCACAGGTCGAAGGCCTGCTCGTCGGCGACGTGGCCCCAGTCGGGGAAGAACTCCCGGGCGCGGGGGTCGGTGAAGACGTAGCGGGTGAGGTTCGGTTCCTCGGCGTCCAGCAGGCCGCCCGCGCCGAGTACGGCCGCGTACCCGGGGGTGTGGGCGAGGACGTCGCCGAGGCGGTTGGTGACGGCGGCGACGGCGGGTTCGAGGAGACGGAGCGTCTCCAGGACGGCCGGGCGGACGCTGCGGCTCACGGGCGCGGGCCTGGCGTGGGCCGCGCACTCGCCGCCGGTGATCTTCGTCAGGTACCGCAGGTGGTTGCGTTCCGCCGGGTCGAGGCTGAGGGCGTCGGCCAGCGCGTTCACCACCGCGGGCGAGGGGTGGCGGTCGCGGCCCTGCTCGATGCGGGTGAGGTACTCGACGCTGATGCCGGCCCGCACGGCGACGTCGGCGCGGCGCAGACCGGGCGACCGGCGGCGGCCGTGGTCGGGCAGTCCGAGCGACGCGGGCTGGATGCTGTCGCGCTTGGCGCGCAGGAAGTCTCCTAACGGTGTCCCCATGGAAGGGAGCTTAGGGGCGGCGCCCGGTGCCCGGGGAGGACTCAGGGTGGCCCTGCGGGGGCCAGCCTCGGCACGGTCTGGCTGTCCCCGGGCGGCGGGACGATCGTGAAGGGCATGGAGACCACGGAGACCCCAGAGCACGCAGGCCACGCAGACCACGCAGAGCACTCGGAACACGGAGAACACGGGGAGGCACCGGCTGGCCGTCGTCGTGGGGAGCGTCCGGGAGGGGCGGTTCGGGCCGGTCGTCGCCTCTTGGGTGGCCGAACAGGCCCGGGAGCACGACGGGTTCGAGGTGGAGGTGGTCGATCTGGCCGACGTCGAGCTGCCGGTGGAACTGCCCGCCGACTCACCGAAGTTCGCCGGCGACTCCTACCCCCGCCCGGCCGGGATGGCGCCCCTGACCGACGCCCTGGAGAGCGCCGACGCCTTCGTCCTCGTCACCCCCGAGTACAACCACAGCTACCCCGCCTCCCTGAAGGCCGCGATCGACTGGCACTTCACCCAGTGGACGGCCAAGCCGGTGGCCTTCGTGAGCTACGGAGGCGCCTCGGGCGGGCGGCACGCGGTGCTGCACCTGGAGAACGTGCTGACCGAGCTGCACGCTCTGTCCGTCCGGGACCGGCTGGCCTTCCCCAACTACTGGGCGGAGTGGCAGGACGGCCGGCCGCTCGACCCCGGGACCGCCGGCTACGCGAAGACCATGCTCGACCAGCTGCACTGGTGGGCGGGCGCGCTGCGGTCGGCGCGCGAGGCGGTGCCGTTCCCGGCGTGAGTCCCGGAGGGGGCGGATGATCGGACCGGTCCGCAGCGGTCGGGTGCGGGACGCCCGGCTCCTGCGAGGGTCGTGGACGGAAGGAGGCCTCGTGATCGCGGCGCTCAACAAACTGGTCGACCTGGTCGAGGAGCACCTCGCGGAGGAGCTCGACGTCCGCGCGCTGGCCCGGCGGTCCGGCACCACGGAGTACCACCTGCGGCGGATGTTCTCGTCGCTGGCCGGCATGCCGCTCTCGGAGTACGTGCGGCGGCGGCGCATGACGGTCGCCGCGGCGGACGTCGTCCGGGGCGGCGAGGACCTGCTGGGCATCGCGGTGCGGCACGGGTACGGGTCGGCCGAGGCGTTCGGCCGGGCGTTCCGCGCCGTGCACGGCGCGGCGCCCGGTGAGGTGCGCCGCGACGGAGGCCCCCTTCGGACACAACCGCAGCTCAGGTTCCGCCTGAGCGTCGAAGGGAGCACCCCCATGGACACCCGCATCACCGACCGTCCCGCGTTCCGGCTCATCGGTCACGCCGCCCGCGTGCCGTTGATCCACGAGGGCGTCAACCCGCACATCCAGCGGCACATCGGCTCACTGCCGATGGAGGAGCACGGGCGGCTCAAGGCGCTGAGCGCCACGGAGCCGCAGGGCCTGCTCCAGGTCACCGACGACGTGGCCCAGGACGCGGCGGAGGGCAGTGAGCTGACGTACCTGCACGGGGTGGCCGTGCCCGCGGACGCGCCGGTGCCCGAGGACCTCGACGTCGTCGAGGCGCCGGCCGGCACGTGGGCGGTGTTCCGCAGCGCGGGTCCGCACCCGCAGGCGCTGCAGAACACCTGGGCGGCGACGGCGACCGAGTGGTTCCCGTCCAACCCGTGGCGGCTGCGGCCCGGGCCGTCGGTCGTCGCCGTCCTGGAGCGGGCGGACGACTTCTCCACCGCCACCTGCGAGCTCTGGCTGCCGGTCGAGCCCGCGTGACGACGACGTGGTGACGAGGCGAGGCGCCGCGGGCAGCAAGGCGAGGCGCCGCGGGCAGTGGGACGGCGTACAACCATCGGACGGGCACGCGTGTCGAAGAGGCAGCACCGCACCACCTCTTCACCCTTGACCCTGGAGTCTCGTTGCGCCCCATCCGCACCGCCACGCTCGCGGCGGTCCTCGCCGCGGCCCTCGTCGGACCGCTGGTCACCGCCGGCCCCGCCTCCGCGGCGCCCGCCAAACTCGCCGACGACTTCAACGGGGACGGTTACCGGGATCTCGTCCTGGCCGGCGGGAGGTACGGCAAGGACTACCGGGTCGACGTGGTGTACGGCACCTCCTCCGGCCCGGGGACGAAGGTGCAGACGATCCACCAGAACTCGGCCGGCATACCCGGTGCCGTGGAAGCGGATGACGGCTGGGGCATGGAGGTCACCACGGCGGACCTGGACCGGGACGGCTACGCGGACCTGCTCGTCGCCTCGCCCGGCGAACAGGTCGACGAGTTGCAGATGGCCGGGGGCGTCACCGTCGTCTGGGGTGGGGCCAAGGGCCTCGGCTCGGGCACCGTGTTCCACTCCCCGATCGCGCCTGAGTACGAGAACTCCGGCGACGCGTTCGGGGAGCAGATGGCGGTGGGCGACTTCGACGGCGACGGCGACACCGACCTCGTCGCGGCGAGCCGCAGCCAGAACGGTGCGGTGATGTTGAAGGGCCCGTTCACCCGGGCCGGTGGCCACGGCGGCGTGCAGTCCCTGGGCGGGAGCTACGACTACCTGTACGTACACGAGCTGGTGGCCGGCAAGGTGAACGCCGACGGCGTCACCGACCTCTACATCCTGGGCCTGGATCTCGGCCCCGCCGACGGCATCGAGCTGAGGGCCTACCACCACCGCGGCGGCGGGGACTTCGCCACCCGCACGGCGAGCATCCTGCTCCCCGACGCGATTCCGGACGAGAGCACAGGCCCCGTCACCGCCGCGATCGGCGACTTCGACAAGGACGGTTACGGCGATCTGGCCGTCGGCCGCGGCGGGGAGAACCCGGACCGCACCCGGGGCTACGTGGCCGTGCAGTACGGCGGCGCGATCGGGCCGGACACCGCGCGCAAGCCGGTGAAGTTCACCCAGGACACCACCGGCGTGCCCGGTGCCAGGGAGGACGACGACCTGTTCGGCTACGCGGTGGCCGCAGGGGACGTCAACGGCGACGGGTACGCGGACCTCGCGGTCGGCAGCCCTGGTGAGGACCTGGCGGGCAAGCGCGACGGCGGCGCGGTCACCGTGCTGCTCGGCCGGGCCGGCGGTCTGTCCGGCACCGGGGCGAAGGCCTACGACCAGGGCACCTCGGGGGTCGCGGGCTCGATCGAGGCCGACGACAACTTCGGCAACACGCTCAAGCTCACCGACTACACCCGTGACGGCCGGGCCGACCTGATGGTGGGCACGGACGACTGGGTGGGCCAGACCCCGGGCATGGCGCACCTGCTGAAGGGTTCCTCGACCGGCATCACCGGCACCGGCTCGAAGTCGTTCACCGTGGCCTCCCTGGGCCTCTCCTACGGCGACCTCGGCACCTGGTTCTCCGGCTGACCCGCACCGACCACCGGTTCATCCCAGGACCGGCGCCGGCCGCCGGTCCCGGGTGAGCCAGAGCCCGGACACCCCCGCGACCAGCAGCCCGAGCAGCATCGCGACCAGCGCGAGGGCGGGGCCGGAGGACCAGCGCACCGCGTCGGCACGGACGGCCAGCACGACGGCGGCGACCAGCGCGACGCCGGGTACCGAGAGGATCGCGGCCCGGCTGCGCCGCAGGTCGTCCTCGGCCAGCGTGCCCAGCACGCCGACGCCGAGCGCGAGCGCCCAGACCCCGAGGGCCTGGGCGTCGGCCCGGTTCACCTGCCAGGGCACGAAGCCGCCCCAGTACCCGGGCAGGAACAGCAGTCCCGTGCCGATGCCGAACCAGGAGGAGCCGAGCACGGCGAGGGCCGGCTTGGACCAGGCCGGCAGCGGCAGGCGGGCGCCGTCCGGGAGGGTGCGCGGACGGCGGGGGTGCGGCAGGGCGGCGGCGAGCGCCCACAGGGCCAGCGCGGTGACCACCGCGACCCAGCCCGGGGAGTAGAGGAAGCTGACGATCCCGCCGCCGCGGACCATCACCAGGGCGTCCCGGTTGAGGAACGTCACCGCGCTCAGCCCGGTCAGCGCGACCACCGTCGGCCACATCATGGTGCGGGCCTCCTCCCACCGGTGGCAGCGGGCGAGGGCGAACAGGCCCGGCGTGGTGCCGAGCATCGCCGCCCCCACCATGGCCTGACCCAGCGGTTCGGGGGAGTGCCACGCCCCGAAGAGGGTGCCGGTGGCGTTGACGGCGACCAGCAGCAGCCCGTTGAGCAGGCTCACCACCCCCACCGTCTGTGCCAGCAGCGCGGCGCCGGCGCCCAGGGCCCGGGTCGTGGGCGTCTCGGTGGGGACCGTGCTCATGCGGGCTCCTTCTCGGTCGCGTCGATCGCGTCTGTCGCGTTGTCCGCCCCGCGCTCGGACGCGTTCTCCGCGGGCTCGGACGGGTGGTCGGACGCGGGCTCGGTGCCGTCGTCGGTCACGTGCTCGCCCGCGTCGGGCGTTCCGGAGACGGCGGTGCCGCTCGGGCGGACGACGCCGCTCCGGCGGACGGTCTCACGGGCGTGCATCACCCGCAGGCTCACCGTCAGCACCGCGAGGAACGCGGTGATACCGCCGCCCACCGCCAGCGCGGCGGCGAGCGCGCCCGGCCGGTCCAGGTGGAGCGCCCGGGCGAACGGCGCCGACAGGCCCAGCGACAGCGCGGGCGACAGGCACAGGGCGGTCAGGTGGATCCGCCACTCCTCCCGCGGCCAGCCCTCGGCGGTCAGCGCACGCCATAGGAGCACGGTGTACATGACGGCGAAGGGCGCCAGGTAGCCCGCGAGCAGGGGGCCCGTCTCCCCGCCCCACCCCGGGCCGGAGAGGATCCGCAGCAGCGCGAGGCCGCCCGCCAGGTGGGCCGCCGCGAGCACCGGCCAGGGGGCCCAGCTCCCGTCCAGGCCCGGCACCCGCCGTCGCCGGTCCAGGGCGCGGGAGGCGAGCAGCGCGCCGAAGGCGACCAGGGTGCCGAGCTGCATGACGGCGACCCGGTTGACCTCGGCCATCGACGCGCCGGGCATCAGCAGCGGCAGTGCGCTCCACTCCAGCCGCAGCAGCGGGGCGGTCAGCAGGAAGCCGTAGCTCAGCAGCAGCCAGCGCTGGTGCAGGTCCGGGAAGCCGCCGAGCACGGCCCCCACGCCGAAGGTCACGGCCAGCACCGTGCCCACCAGGATGGTGGCCGCACCACCCAGAACGCCGCCCCGCTGAACGCGTCGGCGGGCGCGGTGCGGGCCAGGTACACGCCGGCGCCCGCCATCGACCCGTACACGGTGAGGGCGTAGAGGACGCCGAGCACCCGGTGCAGCCGGAGCCGGCGGCGCACCGCGGTCAGCAGCTGCGCGGGGCCGAGCAGCATCAGCAGGCCGCCCAAAACCGAGTGCACCACGAGCGGGATCAGGCTGCGGCCGTACGGGCCGATCCGGGTGGCCAGCGCGTCCGCCACGTAGGACGGGGAGACCATCGCGGCGAGCAGCGTCTCGCCGATCGCCGGGGCGTTCTCGTCGGCGTAGGGCCACAGCTCGGTCATGGCGATCGGCGCGTAGGCGACGGACACCGTCACCACCGCGATCAGGGCCGCTCGCCGGCCTGCGGAAACTCGCTCGCGTGGCATACGCCCCTCCGGAGGCCGAGGTCCGCGCGGACCGGTTCCTACTGACCGGTCAGTACCGGCCAGGGAGAACGTAGGGGGCTGTTCAGGACACGTCAACGGCCCGGACGGTGACGGAAACCACCACCGCCCGTCTCCGGGCTCTCACGCCGCGTCGCCTACTGTGGCGGAGCGGGCTTTACCTGCGCATTACACATACCGCCCGGTACGAACCAGGGCGAATCACAGCGAAAGGGACTGTGGTGGGAATTCCACGGCTCAGCAGCACGCCCCTGCCGGGGATCGGCGTGCGGTACGACATGACGACGCGTGAACGCCGATGCCTCTCGGTGGTGGCCCAGCGCGACGGCAGCCGCACGATCACCGCCTACTGCCAGGACGACCCCGACGCCGCCGAGCTGTCGGTGCACCTCACCCCCGGCGAGTCGCAGGCGCTGATCGACGCGCTGGCCCCCGACCACCACAGCCCCAGCCTGCTGTCCGCCGGCGACCTGGGCCTGGTCGCCGAGCGCATCGAGCTCTCCGCCACCGCCCGCTGGAACGGCCGGCTGCTCGGCGACACGCAGATCCGGACGCACACCGGCGCGTCCATCGTGGCGGTGATGCGCCGCGCCGAGGCGATCCCCTCGCCGACGCCGGCCTTCCGCCTCGCCGGCGGCGACATCCTGATCGTGATCGGCACCCGCGAGGGCGTGCAGGCCGCCGCGGCGATACTCGAGCAGGACTGATCGGGTGCATTCGACCGCGACGTTCCTCATCGAATTCGGCGCCATCATCCTCGGCCTCGGCCTTCTCGGCCGTTTCGCCGGGCGCTTCCAGTTCTCCCCGATCCCCCTCTACCTCCTGGCCGGGCTCGCCTTCGGCGAGGGCGGCCTGCTGCCGCTGGGCGCCAGCGAGGAGTTCGTGGCGATCGGGGCGGAGATCGGCGTCATCCTGCTCCTGCTGATGCTGGGGCTCGAGTACACCGCCTCCGACCTGGTCTCCAACCTCAAGACGCAGTACCCGGCCGGCCTGGTCGACATGGCGCTCAACGCGCTCCCGGGCGCGGCGATGGCGCTGCTGCTGGGCTGGGGACCGGTGGCCGCCGTCGTCCTGGCGGGCGTCACCTGGATCTCGTCCTCCGGCGTCATCGCCAAGGTGCTGAACGACCTCGGACGGGTCGGCAACCGGGAGACCCCGGTGATCCTCAGCATCCTGGTCCTCGAGGACCTCTCGATGGCCGTCTACCTGCCGATCATCACCGCCCTGCTGGCCGGCACCGGCCTCGCCGCCGGCAGCGTGACGCTGGCGATCGCGCTGGGCGTCGCCGGGCTGGTGCTCTTCCTGGCGGTCCGGTTCGGACGGCACATCTCCCGGTTCGTCTCGCACCAGGATCCGGAGAAGCTGCTGCTGGTGGTCCTGGGGCTGACCCTGCTGGTCGCGGGCATCGCCCAGCAGCTCCAGGTGTCGGCGGCGGTCGGCGCGTTCCTGGTGGGCATCGCCCTGTCCGGCGAGGTCGCGGAGGGCGCGCACCATCTGCTGTCGCCGCTGCGGGACCTGTTCGCCGCCGTGTTCTTCGTCTTCTTCGGCCTGCACACCGACCCGGCCGCGATACCGCCGGTGCTGCTGCCGGCGCTGGCGCTGGCCGTGGTCACCGCGCTCAGCAAGATCGCCACCGGTTACTGGGCGGCCCGGCGCGCGGGCATCTCGGTCAACGGGCGCTGGCGGGCCGGCGGCACGCTGGTGGCGCGCGGCGAGTTCTCCATCGTGATCGCGGGACTGGCGGTCACCTCGGGCATCGAGCCGCGGCTGGGGCCGCTGGCCACGGCGTACGTGCTGATCCTGGTGATCGTGGGACCGCTCACCGCGCGCTACACCCAGCCGGTGGCGCTCGCCCTCACCCGGGCGACGGCCCGGCGCCGCGCCGCCTCCGCGGGGACGGCCGTCCCGCCCGCCGCGGACGCTTCCGCCGTGGACGCGCGGGAGACGGAGCCGGCCGAGAGGTCCTGACGCGGGTGACGGGGCTCGGGGCCGGGCGAGTGCCCGGGCCCGACCGCACCGTGGTTGCCGCCGGACCGCACCGAGGCTGCCGCCTCGCGCCCGAGGCCCGGGGCGGCACGTGAGCGGAAGACGCTTCTGCGGCCCGTCCTCCAGGTGGGGTCGCGTGCGCGGGGAAAAGCGGAAGGCGGCGAGGTGGTGGGGGCCGGGGAGCGGGACGCCGATGGGCGCGGGATCATCGGGGGCATGGACGTCACCCTCCACCTCGCCCAGGACCCCCCGGCCGACGAGCTGCTCGGCCGAAGCCCCCTCGCCGCGCTGGTCGGCATGCTGCTGGACCAGCAGGTGCCGATGGAGTGGGCGTTCAAGGGACCCCGCACCATCGCCGACCGGATGGGCGCGCAGGACCTGGACGCCCACGAGATCGCCGCGCACGACCCCGAGGCCTTCGCCGCGCTGCTCTCCGAGAAGCCGGCCGTGCACCGCTACCCCGGTTCGATGGCCGGGCGCATCCAGCAGCTCTGCCAGTACCTGGTGGAGCGGTACGACGGGGACGCCGAGGCGGTCTGGCGGGACGTGACGGACGGCAAGGAGCTGCTGAAGCGGCTCAAGGAGTTGCCGGGCTTCGGCGCGCAGAAGGCGCAGATCTTCCTGGCCCTGCTGGGCAAGCAGCTGGGGGTTCGCCCGGAGGGGTGGCGCGAGGCGGCGGGCTCCTACGGGGACGAGGGCTCCTTCCGCTCGGTGGCCGACATCACCGGCCCCGACTCCCTGGTGAAGGTCCGCGCCCACAAGCAGGAGATGAAGGCGGCGGCGAAGGCGGCGAAGGCCGCCAGGGCGAAGTAGCCGGCCCGGGTCCGGCCCGCCGGCGCCTGCGTTCACCGGCCGCCGGGTTCACTGCGCGGCGGTGACCGTCCGGGTGACGCCGGGGCGTCGCGGGGTGTGCACGGGGTGGCCGGTTCGAGTTACGTGGCTGCGCCGGGCGCACCATCCCCGGTAGGCTTTCCGTGTGATCTTCAAGCGCATCGGAAACGGCCGGCCGTACCCCGATCACGGCCGGGAAAGCACCCGGCAGTGGGCGGACGTCGCACCGCGCCCGGTCCGCCTCGATCAGCTCGTGACGACCAAGGGCCAGCTGGACCTCGAGACCCTGCTCGCCGAGGACTCCACCTTCTACGGCGACCTCTTCGCGCACGTCGTGAAGTGGCGGGGCGATCTCTACCTGGAGGACGGCCTGCACCGCGCGGTCCGCGCCGCGCTCCAGCAGCGTCAGATCCTGCACGCCCGCGTGCTCGAAATGGACTGACCGGCGCAGGCTGTTGACCCTTTCGGGTTGTCTCCCGCCAGGATGATGATCGTCTTGTAGGCATCCTCGGCCGGGCGCACTACGCTGCGCTCATGAGCATGCTGACCCCACCCGGCATGGGCGGCCGGTACCGCGTGACGGGGAAGACCTACCCCCGCATGCGCCGGCCGAAGAAGCGCCGCAGAATCGTCGCGCTGACCGCGCTCCCCGTGGCCCTGCTGGGGCTCCTCGGCTGGGGCACGTTGCAGCTCATCGACGTCTTCACCGGCGGTGACCAGGCCTCCGCGGCCGGCGCGAGCGCGCGGTGCGCCGCCCGCCCGTCCGCTTCGCCGACCCCCGCGAAGGTCTATCCGCGGCCCGACGGCATCACCGTCAACGTCCTCAACGCGACGACCCGCGAGGGTCTGGCCAAGAAGACCGCCGACGAGCTGAAGAAGCGCGGCTTCAAGATCGGCGAGGTGGGCAACGCGCCGAAGGAGTACGACAAGAAGGTCAAGGCCGCCGGGCTGCTGATGGGCGGCCCGGAGACGGCCGACACCGTGCTGCCGGTGCTGGACACCCAGCTGGCCGGGGCCGAGGTCAGGACGGACCCGGCGCGCAAGCCGGACGCGAAGGCGAAGACGCCGGTGGTCGACCTGATCATCGGCGACGCCTTCAAGGACCTGTCCGCGCCGGGCGACGCCGACAAGGCGCTCACCACGCTCACCGCCCCCGCACCGGCCCCCGAGGCCACCCGCAAGGGCTGCTGAGCCCCCGCACCCACTCCCCTGACCCGCGCCGGCCTCCACCCGCGCCTCCGCAACGTGAAAGACCTCGCCCCGAGGGGCGAGGTCTTTCGTCACGTGCGTGTGGGAGGCGTTACTCCGCGGCGCCGTACATGCGGTCGCCCGCGTCGCCGAGGCCCGGCACGATGTAGCCGTTCTCGTTGAGCCGCTCGTCGATGGAGGCGGTGACCACGGTGACCGGCACGTCGGCCAAGTCGCGCTCCATGATCGCCACGCCTTCCGGAGCGGCCAGCAGCACCACGGCCGTCACGTCGTCGGCGCCGCGCTCGATCAGCTCGCGGATGGCGGCGACCAGCGTGCCGCCGGTGGCCAGCATCGGGTCCAGCACGTACACCTGGCGGCCGGAGAGGTCCTCCGGCATCCGCGTGGCGTAGGTGGAGGCGGTCAGCGTCTCCTCGTTGCGCACCATGCCGAGGAAGCCCACCTCGGCGGTCGGCAGCAGCCGGACCATGCCGTCGAGCATGCCGAGGCCGGCCCGGAGGATCGGCACCACCAGGGGGCGCGGGTGGGACAGCCGGGTACCGGTGGTGGTGGCCACCGGGGTCTCGATCTCGACCTGCTCGGTGCGCACGTCACGGGTGGCCTCGTAGGCCAGCAGGGTGACGAGCTCGTCGGCGAGCCGACGGAAGGTCGCGGAATCGGTGCGCCGGTCGCGCAGGGTCGAGAGCTTGTGGGCGACCAGCGGGTGGTCGACGACGTGGAGACGCATTGCTCCACAGTAACCGGGCGCGAGGACCCCACCCACCAGGCCGTCCGGTCCCCGGCGGTGGGTGCGTCCGCCTCGTCCGGGCGGCATCGAATCCTGCGACCGAGGGAAGGTGGAGGGAACACGGACAGACCGGACCGGGGTGGTGACGCTGTGCCCGACCGCAGTCCCCGACAGCAGGCGCCCCGACGGCAGCCGCCGCGGGACAAGGCGAAGAGGTCCCGGGCCGGCGAGCCCGGCACCGGCGCCGGCTCCCCCACCGGGCGCGGCCCCGGCGAGTCCGGCACCGCCGAGCCACGCACCGGGCGTGCCGAGTCGCGCACCGAGCGCGGGACCGGCACCCGTCCCGCCTCCCGCGCCAAGGCCGGTTCCGGGGACCGCGCCGCCAAGGCCGGCACCGGGGCGGGCCCCGCAGTCCCCGGGTCCCGTGCGAAGCCCGCCGCCGAGCCCCGCCCCGGGTCCCGCGCGAAGGCCGGAACCCGGCCCCCCGCCGCGAAGGCGGGCACCGGGTCCCGTTCGGCCGAAGCAGGCACCGGGCCCCGTTCGGCCGAAGCAGGCACGAGGTCCCCTTCCGCCGAGGCAGGCACCGGGTCCCGTGCCGGGGCCGGGTCGGGCGCCGCCGAGCGGTCCTCCGGTACCGGTGCCCGGAGCGCCTCCCGCGCCAAGGCAGCCACCGACTCCCGTGCCGGCGGCACCGCCGCCTCCCGTGCCGGCGGCGGGACCGGGACCGGACCGGGACCCGCCGGCCCCGCCGACGAGACCCGCACCGAGCGCCGGGCCGTGGCCCGGACCGTGCTCGGGACGGGGCCGGGGCCCGCCGCCGGGTTCATCCCCCCGTCCGGCGCCCCGCGCCGCAGCAGCTCCGAGCCGCCGCCCCCGCCCCGCCCGGTGAGGCCCCCGGAGACGGACGAGGAGCGGCGTCGCCGACGGGCCCAGTTCCTGCGCGACCTGGCCGAGGCGCGCGAGCTGCGCGCCCGCGTGCAGCCCCGCCGCGCCAAGGCGGCACGCCTGCGCCACGCCATGCGCATGCGCACCTTCCGCTGGTAGGCGCACCACGACGCGCCGGGCGCGCGAAGGGCTTCGGGGCAGATCCCGGGCAAAAGAGCCAGACACAGGCGGTCGAAGACATCCCCTGGGCGCGAGGTTTCTGCCACGATTCCGAGTGGGCGGAACCTCGGTTCCCGCCCGCGACCCCGCCGGGGGGACCCCCAACCGGCACACCTATGACCAGTGGGAGAGTCACGGTGTACTTCGCCGCACTGCTCGCGCGCACCGAAGACGGGTGGGAAGCGAGCGACACGGAGCTCGACGATGTGGAGACCCTGGCGGACCTGGCCGACCTGGCCCGGGAAGCCTCGCCCGACGACGACACGGTGCTGGTGCTGATCGAACAGGAGGACGCCTGGTTCGGCGTGGTGCGCGTGGACGGCGAGGACGACCCTCGCATCTACGTGTCCAACGCGGCGGCAGCCCGCCGCAGCTCCTACGGGGAGATCCTGCTCACCGACGACGTGCTCGGCCGCGATCCGGAGGAGGACGACACCACCGACCTGGACACCCTGGACCTGGACGGCACCGAGGACGGTGAACCGCTCGTGACGGCCGGCGCGTCCGACGACAACGACGAGAACGACGACGGCACGACCGGCCCCGGCGGCTTCGTGCCGCACGGACCGGTCGGCGACGCCGCCGTCCTGGACGACCTCGGCGTGAGCGAGAAGGAACTCCGTCTCCTGGTGGCGGACGGCGCGCTCAACACCATCGCCGAGACCCTCGGCGCCTCCGAGGTCCTGGAGACGGTCCGCTAACGTCCCCGTGTGACCAACGACCCGACCGCCCCGCGCCCCCTTCCGGGCGCGGGGCGGAGCCGTGCCTCCGGCCCCGGCCCGGATCCCGTGCGCGACCCCTGGCGGTCCGTCATGCGCCTCGCCCTGGACCAGGCGCGGGCCGCGCTGCCCGGGGGCGACGTCCCGGTGGGCGCCCTCGTGCTCGCCCCCGACGGCGTCACGGTGCTCTCCGCCGCCCACAACGAACGCGAGGCCACCGGCGACCCGACCGCCCACGCGGAGGTCCTGGCGCTGCGCCGCGCCGCGGCCGCGCGGGGCGAGTGGCGGCTCCCCGGCTGCACGCTGGTGGTGACCCTGGAGCCGTGCGTGATGTGCGCGGGAGCGCTGGTGCAGTCCCGGGTCGACCGGGTCGTCTACGGCGCCCGCGACGAGAAGGCCGGCGCCGCCGGCTCCCTGTGGGACCTGGTCCGCGACCGCCGTCTCAACCACCGTCCCGAGGTGATCGAGGGCGTCCTCGCCGACGACTGCGCCCGCCTGCTCACGGACTTCTTCCGCGCCCGCTGAGCTCCCCCGACGCCCTCCGGGTTCCCGCCGCGTTCCCCCGCGGACCGGGCCGCGGAACCGATTTCTGCCAGCGGCCACCGTGATGTAAAGTCTCCCTCGGTAGCGTGTCCGAGCGGCCGAAGGAGCTCGCCTCGAAAGCGAGTGTGGCGCAAGTCACCGAGGGTTCAAATCCCTCCGCTACCGCTTCTGAAGGGCCCCGCCGCAAGGCGGGGCCCTTCGTGCGTGTCCCTCGTGAGCCCGGGGGAGGCGCGGGTGCGCGTCCCGTGCGGGCACGGGAACTTGTGTGCGTCCGGGGCCGCGCGGTTAGACTCCCCGCGGCAGCAGGCCGGATGGCTGACGGGGGAGGGACCGCGATGGCGGCGAACGCGAAGACGATAGGGCTGGGCATCGTCGTGGTGTTCGCGCTGTACGTGATCATCACCGACCCCCACACCGCTGCCGGCTATGTCGAGATGGGCTTCGAGGGCATCTCCGCGGCCGCCTCCGCCGTCGGCGATTTCATGACCTGGATCGCGCAGGGCGGCGGCAGCAGCTGACGACACGTTCGCCGAGGCCCCCGTGCACCCGGGAGTCCCCGTGATCCGCCACCTGGTCCTCTTCAAGCTCAACGACGGCGTCGTGCGGGACGACCCGCGGGTCGTCGAGGGGGCGCGGATCTTCGCCTCCCTCGGGGAGAAGATCCCGGAGCTGCGCTTCTGGGAGTGCGGCTGGAACGTCAGCGACCGTCCCATCGCCTACGACTTCGCCATCAACTCCGCGGTCGAGGACGCCGAGGCGCTGCGCGCCTACGTCGAGCACCCGGAGCACCAGGCCGGGGTCGCGCTGTGGCGCGAGTTCGCCACCTGGGTGATCGCCGACTACGAATTCTGACCGTTCCGGATCGCTTCCGGAGCCCTCCGCCGAGCTCGGCGGAGGGCTCCTTCGCGTTCGGGACACGGCCTCCCGGCCCCCTCGGCACCCCGCGCCGCCGCCAACACGGCAGGGGGGCAGGTGCTTGCGCCCCTTGTTCCGTCTTGTGATGCTATGACCGCTTTTGACGGATGAGTTGATCGATGACGAGGTGGAGTTGACCGTGCCGGCCAGTACTGCGCCTCCCGTGCCTTCCCAGGAACCCGCCCCACGCGCCGAGAGCACCGACCGCTCCGCGACCGTGGAGTGCCTGGAGCGCGCCGACCGCCCCACCGAGCACGTCACCGATCGCCCCGCCGACCGCGTGACCGAGCAGCCCGCCGAGCGCGCCGCCGAGCGCGTGACCGAGCAGCCCGCCGAGCCCGTGGCCGAGCGCGTGGCCGAGCAGCCCGCCGACGCCCCCGCGCGTACCGAGCGCACCCGCGGCACCCGGGGCGCGGACACCAGGGCGCTCACCCAGGTCCTCTTCGGGCAGCTCAAGCACCTCCAGCCGGGCACCCGCGAGCACGACCGGGTCCGGGGCGCCCTGATCGAGGCCAACCTCCCCCTGGTCCGCTACGCCGCCGCGCGTTTCCGCAGCCGCAACGAGCCCATGGAGGACGTCGTCCAGGTCGGCACCATCGGGCTGATCAACGCGATCGACCGGTTCGACCCGGACCGCGGCGTGCAGTTCCCCACCTTCGCGATGCCCACGGTGGTCGGCGAGATCAAGCGGTACTTCCGCGACAACGTCCGTACCGTGCACGTCCCGCGCCGTCTGCACGAACTGTGGGTGCAGGTGAACGCCGCCACCGAGGACCTCACCACCGCCTTCGGCCGCTCCCCGACCACCTCGGAGATCGCCGAGCGGCTGCGGATCTCCGAGGAGGAGGTCCTCACCTGCATCGAGGCCGGCCGCTCCTACCACGCGACCTCGCTGGAGGCGGCCCAGGAGGGCGACGGCATGCCCGGCCTGCTGGACCGGCTCGGCTACGAGGACCCCGCGCTGGACGGCGTCGAGCACCGCGATCTGGTCCGCCACCTGCTGGTGCAGCTCCCCGAGCGGGAGCAGCGCATCCTGCTGCTGCGCTACTACAACAACCTCACGCAGTCGCAGATCAGCGCCGAACTGGGCGTCTCCCAGATGCACGTGTCGCGGTTGCTGGCCCGATCCTTCCAACGGCTGAGGTCCGCAAACAGGATCGAGGCATAATCCCCAGGAGGGATTCGGCGGTGCGCCCCCCTGTGCCCCGTTGAGCCGTGACGTGCCGTCATACGGCCTCTGTGCTGCGCCTCTTCACCTGCCACAAGTCGACAAGTCACTACAGCGCGTTGCCGACTTGTGACATTCTTCGGGAAGCGTGTTTGCCGGGACCCAGGCTCCGGTATTCAGGTGAGGGCTGCGCTCCCCGACGGAGCGCCGGCCGCGACCGTCCGCGACCCAAAAGGGGGTGGCATGTCCGCAGACCAGGGCAGCTCGAAGGTGCTCACGCTCACGAAGAGCGCGTCCGCGCCCGACGCGCTCGACAATGTCCCGGGCCTCGACGAAGCGCCGGTTCCGGCGCCCGCCGCCGCCCCGGCCGTCATCGACACCCGCACGCTGTCCCGCTCCCTTTTCCTGCGGCTCGCCTCGCTCGACGAGAACAGCCCGGAGCGCGCCTATGTCCGGGACACCCTGATCGAGCTCAACCTCCCCCTCGTGCGCTACGCCGCGGCCCGCTTCCGCAGCCGCAACGAGCCGATGGAGGACATCGTCCAGGTCGGCACCATCGGGCTGATCAAGGCGATCGACCGGTTCGACTGCGAGCGCGGCGTGGAGTTCCCGACCTTCGCGATGCCGACGGTCGTGGGCGAGATCAAGCGCTTCTTCCGTGACACCTCCTGGTCGGTGCGCGTCCCGCGCCGCCTCCAGGAGCTGCGCCTGGCGCTCACCAAGGCCGGCGACGAGCTCTCCCAGAAGCTGGACCGCTCGCCCACCGTCTCCGAGCTCGCCGCGGTCCTCGGCGTCTCCGAGGAGGACGTGGTCGACGGCCTCGCGGTGGGCAACGCCTACACCGCCTCCTCGCTGGACTCCCCGGCCCCGGAGGACGACGGCGGCGAGGGCTCGCTGGCCGACCGCCTCGGCTACGAGGACACCGCGCTGGAGGGCGTCGAGTACCGGGAGTCGCTGAAGCCGCTGCTGGCCAAGCTGCCCCCGCGCGAGCGCCGGATCATCACGCTGCGCTTCTTCGCCAACATGACCCAGTCGCAGATCGGCGAGGAGGTCGGCATCTCCCAGATGCACGTCTCCCGGCTGCTGACCCGCACCCTGGCGCAGCTGCGCGAGGGCCTCATCGCGGACTGACCGGCCCGCCCGCGGGCCGGCCGTGGAACGACGGACGCCGGGCCGCCGGAACCCTCGGGTTCCGGCGGCCCGGCGTCGTCCGTCCGCGCTCCGGGTCGGACCCGGGGCGCGTCGTGCGTGTCAGGCGAGCGCCAGCCACGCCACCGCGGCGACGACCGCCACGGCGACGACGATGCCGATGATCACGCCGATCCGGGGTCCCGCGGAGGCCGCCTGCTGCTGCTGACGCGCCTGCGGCGCCTCGTCGACGAACGCGCGGAACATCTGGGTGCTGCCGGCCGGGTCGTAATTGCCCTGGGGGCCCTGGGTGTTAGCCATGGCCAGGACCCTAGCGAATGGCGGGTGCCCGGCCCAAGTGCGGGCCGGAACCCGTGCCGAACCTGCCCGGAACCGCCCCGGAGCGTTCCCGTCGCATCCCCGCGACGCCCGCGCGTCCCGCGCGCGGCGCCCGCCCACCCCTCCCCGGACCAGCCGCCGGGCCCTGACCTGCGCTCTTACCCAACCTTCACTTTCGCCAATACTTGCCTTTGCCAAGTTTTGATGTAGCCCACACCGTTTTCATTTGCCTACTGCAACCAACCTTCTTACGGTTGGCATACGCAACGATCGACGCGCGGCCCTGGGAGGCTCGATGGCCAGACAGGCGCAGTTCGAGGAGCTACTGCGGCAGCTCAGCGCCGTCGGCGCCGTCAAGCGGGAACTGGGCCGGCAGCTGCCGGCCGACTGCCCGCCCGGATCGGCCGGCGTACTGATCCTCCTGGACCGTCACGGGGACATGCGCCTGAGCCGGCTCGCGGAGCTGCTCGCGGTGGACATCTCCGTGTGCAGCCGGCACGTCTCGCACGTCGCCGACCTGGGATGGGTGGAACGACTGCCCGACCCGGACGACAAGCGCTCCCGCCTCCTGCGCCTCAGCGACGCGGGCCGGGACCGGCTGGCGGAGCTGTCGCAGCGTTCGACCGCGTTGCTCTCCGAACGGCTCGGGGACTGGAGCGACGAGGACGTCGCCCGTCTCACCGAGCTGATGACGCGCTTCCGGCAGAGCTTCGGCGACTGCCGTCGGAACACCTCGGCCGTGCACCAGCACGACCGTGCAGCACAGACCACCCAGTAGACAAAGGGAAACGTATGGCAACCACCACACCGGCTGGTGTGCGGGCCAACGCCGAGCACGGGGGAGGGACCTCCGGCGGCGTCCAGATGACGCACCGGCAGATCTTGGAAGCCCTGTCGGGCCTCATGCTCGGCATGTTCGTGGCGATGATCTCGTCCACGATCGTGAGCAACGCGATGCCCCGGATCATCGCGGACCTGGGCGGTGGGCAGTCCGCCTACACCTGGGTGATCACGGCCTCGCTGCTGTCGATGACGGCGTCCACCCCGCTGTGGGGCAAGCTCGCCGACCTCTTCAGCAAGAAACTGCTGATCCAGATAGCCCTGATCATCTTCGTCGTGGCGTCCGCGGGCGCGGGCTTCTCCCAGAACCCCGAGACGCTGATCGTCTTCCGTGTCTTCCAGGGCATCGGCGGTGGCGGTCTGTCCGCCCTGTCCCAGGTCATCCTGGCCTCGATCATCGCTCCGCGTGAGCGCGGCAAGTACGCCGGCTACCTCGGCGCGGTGTTCGCTGTCGCAACCGTGGGTGGTCCGCTGCTGGGCGGCGTCATCACCGACACCGAGTCGCTGGGCTGGCGCTGGTGCTTCTACGTGGGCATCCCGTTCGCCGTGGTCGCCCTGATCGTGCTGCAGAAGACCCTGCGCATCCCGGTGGTCAAGCGGAAGGTCAAGGTCGACTGGCTGGGCGCCACCCTGGTGACCGCCGCGACCTGCCTGCTCCTGCTCTGGGTCACCTTCGCCGGTGACAAGTACGAGTGGAACTCCTGGCAGACCTACGCGATGGTGGGCGGCTCGATCGCCCTCGCGCTGCTGTTCGTCCTCGTCGAGTCCAAGGTCTCCGAGCCGATCATCCCGCTGCGGATGTTCCGCAACCGCACCGTCGCGCTGGCCTCGCTCGCCTCGCTCTTCGTGGGCATCGGCATGTTCGCCGGCACCATCTTCTTCGCCCAGTACTTCCAGCTGGCGCGGGGCGAGTCGCCGACCATGTCCGGCGTGCTGACCATCCCGATGATCGGTGGCCTGTTCGTCTCCTCCACCGTCTCCGGCAACCTGATCACCCGCACCGGCAAGTGGAAGGTCTGGCTGGTCTCCGGCGGCTTCCTCCTCGCCGCGGGCCTCGGCCTGCTGGGCACCATCCGCTACGACACCCCGTACTGGCACGTCGCGATCTTCATGGCCGTGATGGGCGTCGGCGTCGGCATGATGATGCAGAACCTGCTGCTCGCCGCGCAGAACCAGGTCGCCCCCAGCGACCTCGGCGCGGCCAGCTCGGTGGCGAACTTCTTCCGCTCGCTGGGCGGCACGGTGGGCGTCTCCGCCTTCGGCGCCGTCCTGGGCAACCGGATCACCGACTACGTCAAGGACGGCGTCGCCGACCTGCCCCCGAGGTACGCCAAGGCGATGGGTTCGGCGTCCGCGAGCGACTCCATCCCGGACCTGTCCTCGCTGCCCGGCCCGGTCCGTGAGCTCATGGAGAGCGCCTACGGCCACGGCATCGCCGACATCTTCCTGCTCGCCGCCCCGATCGCCCTGGTCGCGTTCTTCCTGACGCTCTTCATCAAGGAGGTCCCGCTCAAGCGGCACTCGGCGCTCGACGAGACCGCCGGCGAGACCCCGGCCGACGAGGCCACCGCCGAGGTCCCGGCCACGGCCGGCCCGAAGCACGCCGCCCCGTCCACCGGGGCCGTCGCCGCCGCCACCGCCACCGCGGTGGCCGCCACGGCCACGGTGGAGCGCACCGGCCTCCCGGTGCACGGCCACGTCCGCAACGGCGAGGGCGCCCCGCTGCCGCACGCCGCGGTCACGCTGATCTCGCTGGAGGGACGCCAGCTCGGCCGGGCCATCGCCCAGGCCGACGGCGCCTACGCGGTGGACGTCCCCGGCGTCGGCTCGTACGTGCTGATCGCCTCGGCCGACGGCTTCCAGCCGCAGGCCTCCACGGTCACCGTGAACGGCGAGCCGCTGGCGTACGACATCCTGCTGAGCGGCACGAGCGGCCTGACCGGCGTCGTCCGCGCGGCGGCCACCGGTGAGCCGGTGGTGGGCGCCATGGTGATCGTCACCGACGTGCGGGGCGACCTGATCGCCACCGGCGCCACCGACGAGGCGGGCGAGTTCGCCTTCGCCGCGGTGGTCCCCGGCGACGTCACCGTCGCGGTCAACGCCGCCGGTTTCCGGCCCAGCGCCCTTCCGGTCCAGGTGGCCACCACCGGGGTCACCCGGGTGGAGGCCGTGCTGGAGGCGGGCTCGCAGCTCAAGGGTGTCGTGCGCTCGCCGTACGGCCCGCTGGCGGACGCCCGGGTCACGCTCCTGGACGCGGCCGGCAACGTGGTCTCCACCGCCACCACCGGTGAGGACGGCGTGTACGCCTTCGCCGACCTGGACGGCGGCGACTACACGGTGATCGCCACGGGCTACCCGCCGGTGGCCACCACCCTGGCCGTCCGGCAGGACGTCGAGGACCACGTCGTCGAGCTCTCCCACCCGGGCGAGTAGGCGATCGCGGCCGGTGGCAGGGCTCCCCGAGGGAGCCCTGCCACCGGCCGGTCCTTTTCCCCACCACCGACAGCGCCCCTGCCCGTACTTCGCCGCAGACACTTTCTGCCTCTTTACGGCCAATTTGTAAGCCTTTTTAGGGAGATAAAGGGATGTCTTTGACCGCCCGAGTCCGGACTCGGGACGGATGGGCCGTGTCGCACGCGGTCGTCACGCTGACCGACGCCCACGGCGCCCAGGCCCTGCGCGCCGAGGCCGACGCCGAGGGCGTGGTGCGGGACGCCTCGGCCCTGGCGCCGGGTGCCTACACGGTGATCGTCACGGCCGTCGGCTACGCCCCCGTGGCCGCCAGCGCCCTCGTCACCGCCACCGGGCGCGCCGAGGTCGGCACCGTCACCCTGGCCCGGCAGGGCGGTGAGGAGCTTCCGCCGCCCGGCCCCTGGACCGTCGACCCGGTGCACTCCACGGTCGGAGCAGTCGCCCAGCACCTGGGCATCTCCAGCGTGCGCGGCCGGTTCACCGAGTTCGCCGGCACCGTGGAGATCGCCGCCGACGACGTCGTCCACTCGCGGGTGGACGCGGTGATCGCCGCCGCCTCGATCGACACCGGCAACCGCATGCGCGACGAGCACCTGCGTTCCGAGGACTTCCTCTTCGTCGACAAGTACCCGGAGATCACCTACCGGTCGCACGGCCTCACCCCCTCCGGCAGCGACCGCTGGACGGTGCACGGGGAACTCACCATGCGCGGCCTGGTCCGCCCGGTCGACCTGGACCTCAGCTACCTCGGCACCGGCGCCGACCCGTGGGGCGGCACCCGCGCCGCCTTCCGGGCCACCGCCGAGCTGCGGCGCGAGGACTTCGCGATGAACTACAACCAGATCGTCCAGGCCGGCATCGCCGCCATCGGCACCACGCTGCGGGTGGAACTGGACGTCCAGGCCGTGCGGGGCACCGAACTGCCGGCCGCCTGACGGCCACGCGCCGGCCCGCCGCCAGGACCGGCGGGCCGCGAGCCCTCGCGCCCGTCCGGCCCCTAGGCTGCGGGGCATGGCACCGAACATCGCGACCAACCTCTCCGTGTCCCTCGTGGAGCTGCTGGACTTCGTCCGTCCCCGCCACCGCGCGATCCTGCTCACCCGCCGCGGCGACGGCGGCCCGCAGGGCTCGCCGCTGACCTGCGGAGTCGACGACTCCGGGCGCATCGTGATCTCGACCTACCCGGAGCGGGCCAAGACCCGCAACGCCAAGCGCGACGAGCGGGTCTCGGTCCTCGTCCTCAGCGACGACTGGAACGGCCCGTGGGTGCAGATCGACGGCACCGCCGAGGTGATCGACGCGCCGGACTCGGTGGAGCCGCTGGTGGAGTACTACCGGAACATCGCGGGGGAGCACCCCGACTGGGACGAGTACCGGGCGGCGATGCTGAAGCAGGGGAAGTCGATCATCCGCGTCACCCCGGTCTCCTGGAGCCCGGTCGCCACCGGCGGCTTCCCGGCCCGCCTGGTGGCGGAACAGGACTGAACCGTCCGCCGGGGCGGTCCGGGGCGCCCGGGGGGCCCGGAGGGCCGGGGAGTCCCGGGGGTCCGGGGCACCCCCGGGTCAGAACAGGCCCGGCTGGGCCGGGGCGGGGCCCTGCGGCAGGGGCTTCAGCGGGAGGGGCAGACCCGGGCCGGCCTCCGGGGCAGCGGTGAGGGGCCAGCCCGGCAGCAACCGGGTGTCCAGCACCACCACGCCCTGCCCGGTCCGCAGGTGGAGGTCGGGCCCGGCCGCGGCCACCAGCGTCCCCTCCACCGCGCCGCCGGGCACCAGTTCGCGCACCGTCCCGGCCGCCGGCGGCAGCCCCTCGAGCCCGAACACCGCGACGTGGTCCACCACCTCCAGCGGCTCCCGCTCCAACGCCTCCGGCCACCCCGGCAGATCCGACGCCCGCGCGTGCAACGCGGCGACCTCCGCCGCCCGTTCACCGGGCGTCGGCGGCAGCGCCGCCCGCACCCCCCGCTTGGCCTCGTACGGGATCCGGTCCGGCACCCGCAGCGCCGCCCGCAGCAGTTCCTCCGTCCTGCGCGCCGCCATCAGCGGTCCGCGTCCCAGCCAGGTGAACGTCACCGCGCCCTGCTCCAGCAGCCGGTCGGGCCCGCGCCGCAGGGCGGTGATGCCCACCTTGGTCATGCCGGGGCCGAACCAGGCCAGGTAGACGTGGTACGGCTGCGGGTCGTCGGCCCGGGTGTCCGCCGCCACCGAGTGGGCCCGCTCCAGCCGCGCGCACTCCTCGCAGCGCGCCGACCCCGACCGGCCGGACACCTCCGCCGCCACCGGGCAGGCGTTGCCGCGGGCCCCGACACAGCGGCGGACCGCGTCCTGCGGCACCGCGAGGACCACCCGCTTTCCCGGCGGGAGCGCGCTCTCCCGGCCGCCCCGCCACCGCAGCAGCGGGCCCTCGGCCGTCCAGCGCAGCCCCTCGCTCCGCCAGGTCCGCGCGGTCAGGACGCCTGCCCCTCGCGCCCCTGCCCGCGCTCGGGCCCGTTCCCGGGAGTGGGGGCGGGGGCGGGGGCGGGGGCGGCGGCACCGCCGTCGGAGGCGCCGGTCCCGTCCTCCTCGAAGCTGGCCCAGTACGCGGCGGCCATGTCCTGCCGCCCGCGCCCTTGCTCGACGACCCGGCGGAACCGCTCGGCGCTCGCGGCGGCGACGTCCAGCCGCACCCCGTGCCGCTCCCCGGCCTCCACGATCAGCCGCGCGTCCTTGGCCGCGGTCTCCGCCGCGAAGGAGGCCGGGGTCAGCCGGTCCTCCATGATCATCCCGGCCTTGAGCCGCAGGTAGGGCATGTCGAGCGGGCCGTCCGCGACGAGGTCCAGGAACGCCTCGGGGTCGGCCCCCAGTCCCTCGGCCAGGGCCAGCGCCTCGCCGGCCGCACCGGTCACCGCCAGCACCCAGCTGTTGGCCACCAGCTTCAGCCGCGTCGCACCACCCCGCGCGCCGTCCTCCCCGGCCCACACCGTGCGCACGCCGACGGCGTCGAACACCGGCATCACCAGGTCCCGTTCCGCGACCGGCCCCGCGGCGATCACCGTCAGCTTGCCCTCCTCGGCGGGCTGCCGGGTGCCGAGCACCGGCGCGTCGAAGAACACCAGACCGTGCTTCCCGGCGAACTCCGCCAGCTCCGGCAGCGCCTCCAGCCCCGCCGTGGTGGCCTGCGCCCACGCGGCGCCGGCCCGCAGCCCCGGGGCCGCCTGCCGCATCACCTCCAGCGCGGCGGCGCCGTCGTACAGCACGGTGACGACCACGTCCGCGCCCTCGACGGCCTCGGCCGGCGTCCCGGCGACGTGCGCCCCGTCCGCGGCCAGCGGCTCCGCCTTCTCCCGGCTGCGGTTCCACACCCGCAGGGCGTGCCCGGCCCGGGCGATGTTGCGGGCCATCGCGGCCCCCATGATCCCGGTGCCCAGCACGGCCACGGTGCGTTTATCCGTCATGACGTCAGCTCCCTGTGCGGTGAACCTGTCCGGGCACCTGCGGCGGTACCCGTCACCACTATGTCCCGGGCCGCCGTCCTGGTCCGGTCCGACTTCGCCGAACCCGTTGACCCGCCTGCCCGGAGCCAGGACGATCAGCCGATGATCAGCGACTCGGCACCGTCGACCACCGTCGTCCTGTGCGTCCTGGCGGCGGGGCTGGCCACGGCCTTCTTCGGCATCCACCTCTTCACCCGCTGGGGCTCCGCCCGCGCACGGGCACGCCTGCGCCGGCGGCACCCCCTCGGCGACACCCGGACCGCCACACGTCGCGTCCGCCGGGCGGCGATCGGCTGGACCACCCTGGGGACGCTGCTCTGCCTCGCCTGCGCCGCGGTCCTGGTCGTCACGTACGACCCGCAGAAGGCCCGCTTCGAGGCCAGGGACCCCTACCGGAGCTGCGGTGACGTCACCCTCGCCCAAGGGCAGGAGCTGAAGACCCGGGCGACACGGGAGATCGCCTGCCTCCGCCGTGCGCTGGACCGCGACAGGACCGCCGAGCTGAAGGTCACCTCCCTCACCGTCGAGGGCGACCCGGTCCGCGAGTACTACCGCGTCACTCCGCACCGCGCGTTCGAGATCTACACCGACAGCACCGACGACCGGTTCTCCGACGGCACGTGGACCTACTTCGGCTGCGACGACCCGGACTGGACCCCCGAGCCGTCCTGCTCCCGATAGCCCGCCGGCCCTCGGTCCGGCCGGCTCACCGGTCCGACGCGCAACCGGACCGACCTGTCGGCGATCCGACGCGTCACCGGTCCGACGTGTCACCCGCTCGGCGGATCATGCTCGCGACCAGCCCCTGGTGCTCCGGCCGGACCCCGAGCAGCACCAGTCCCGTGGAGGAGCCGCACTCGATCACCATCCCCCGCGGCGGCAGCCACAGCGACTCACCGAAGGTCGCCGGGCGAATGCGGGGGTCCCGCAGACCCGCCGGCAGCTCCCGCAGCCGGGCCCACGGCCGGGTGGCCACCCACCGGAACGGCACACCGGTCCGCACCCGGCCCACGGTGAACCGGCCTCCCCGGTCGCCACGCCTGGCCATGACAAGGAGGGACACCTCCTCCCCCGCCTCGGCCCGCTCCGCCACCCGCCGGGAATGCCGCGCCCTCAGGGCGAGACCGACACAGGCCCTCACGGCCACACAGACCATCTGAGAAATCATCCGCCCACTCCACCAGGCGACCGGCCTCCCGCCAAGGGCGCGCGGCTGGGAGACTGCCTGCCCGTGACCCACTCCGACATCGCTCTGCGGAACCTGGGCGCGCGGGTGGACCAGGCGCTGTGCGTGATCGACCGGGAACAAGGCGGGCGGAAATCTTCGCGGAAGCGGACGAGGCACAGGTGCGCCGTGAGCACTTCGGCGTCGTCTGCCGTACGCCGCGCCTAACGCGACGAGGCGGAGACGGTCAACGCGTAGTCCACACCGGTCGAGAAGTCGTCCGATCGTCCACGGACCTCGAGTGCGTGCGTCCCGGGAGAGAGGGACGGCAGCTGCACCCACAGGCCACACCCTGTCGCTGTGAAGAGGCCTTCCTCCCCGGTGATCGGGTTGCCTTGAGCGCCTCGCACCGTGATCGAGTCGCCTTCGTACCGCTCCGGCTCGACCGCCTTGCCGTCAAGGAGCACGGTTCCTTCCGCATCACGCATGAAAGCCGCACAGCTCTCCTGGTCTCCGACCAGGTTGACGACCGGCACAACGATCGGACGACCGTGGGGGACCTGGCACGCCCGCTCGACCTGATCTCCGAAGGTCCCGGCCAGGAACCACACATCGTCCGGTTGATTGCGTCCGCACGCGCTTCCGTCCGTGTCGGCGACAGGGTTCGTCCTCTCAGGCTCCGCGGCTGCCCACGTCCACCACCGGCCCTGTAGCTCCGCGGAAGGGGCGCTCGCGTTCTCCGTCACCGATGCGGTGCCCGCCGGCGCCGGCCCCACCGAGTCCCCCGTGCCCGCGGTCCCCGGTGTTCCGCACCCCGCCAAGGCCGCCAGCAGCACTGCGGTCGCACCTGTCACTCCAGCTCTGAACCTCATACGCCCCTCCCGAACGAACGCGCGCCGAGCCCCCACCGCCGACGCGAGACAGCAACGCAAGAGGCCCCGGACTCTCGTCCGGGGCCTCTCACCTGTGTGCACTCGGCAGGATTCGAACCTGCAACCTTCTGATCCGTAGTCAGATGCTCTATCCGTTAAGCTACGAGTGCTTGTTTTGTTGTCGTCTCCGTTTCGGTTCCTTTCGGCCCGTCCCGGCGACAGGAAGAACATTACATGACTGCCGCCGACATGTGAAATCCATTCGGCGCACCCGGCCTGAGCTGCGGAAACGTCGAAACGCGTGCTCCCGGGGCCGCCCCCGTGCGCCGCCGGTCGAGCCGCTCGTCAAGGGGTGCGGACGGGCGGAGCGCGCGGCCCGGGCGGAGCGGGGCGGGCACCGGGGGTGCCGAGGGGGAGTGCCCCGTAAGGACGTGACGACGAACCCGGGCGACGGACGCGTGGAAACACCTCGGGCCCCTGTTCGAGGAACAGGGGCCCGAGAGATGCGGAGGCGGAGGGATTTGAACCCTCGATGGGCCGTAAAACCCAAACCGCATTAGCAGTGCGGCGCCATAGACCGGACTAGGCGACGCCTCCAGCACAGCTCTCGCGCAAGCGCGAGCGGTGTGTGCAGATGATGACACAGACGAGCGCCCGGTCACCAATTGGCCCCCACGGTACTAGGCGCGTGGCCCGCAGGGCAAAGGGCTTACGGCGTGCCGGAGGAATCGGCCGCGGGGCCGGCTTCGGACCGGTGTACGAGACCGCTACCGGGAGGCGCCCTCCCACGTTGAGCAGGGCATGTCTCACGCCACCACGCGCACCGCCGCCCGGCCGGCCCTGGCCGCCCTCTCCGCCGTCGCCGCCGTCGCGGCTCTCGCCGCCGTCCCGGCCCCGGCCGCCGGTTCGCCGCTCGGGGACCACGAGCTGCGGGACCGGCTCACCGTCACCGTCGAGCACGCGGGGAAGGGCCTGGACGGCCGGTACCGGCTCGACTGCCACCCCCGCGGCGGCGACCACCCGCACGCGGCGGCCGCCTGCGCCCGGCTCGACGAACTGACCCGCCCCGCACGCCCGGCCACCGCGGGTCCCGGCGGCTTCGCGGGACCCGCCCTCGGCGCGGGTCCCGAGGGTCCGGCCGGTCCGCGGGATCCCTTCGCCCCGTCGGTGCCGAGGCCGTTCTGCACGATGGTGGACGGCGGCCCGGCCACCGCACGGATCACCGGATGGTGGGACGGGCGAAGGGTGAACGCCGCGTACGACCGCCACGACGGCTGCCGCACCGCACGCTGGGACGCGATGGTGCCGGTCCTCCCCGAGATCCGGGCCGCACGGTAGTCGCAGGGCTCCGCCGAAGCCCCCGGAAGGCCCAGGAAGAGGAGGGTCGGGCCGCACATTTCCCCCGCATCTCGCGTCAACCTCTCGTGCGACCTCCCTCTCATCCGGGGCCGCCGGGGCGCGCGGTGCCCGTAGACTCTGCCCGTGACACGTGCCGGGGCGGTTGGCAAGATGGCCCACACGGTCAGCACGGTGCGGTAACAGGGAGGAATGCGTCTCGTGAGCAGCAGGCCATCCCGAGGCGCTGCTCGCCTCGCAGCCATACTGGACGCGCTTCCCGACGCGCTGGTCCTGGTCAACGCCAACGGCACCGTCGTCAATGCCAACACCATCGCCCTGGACGCTTTCGAGACGCCCGGCACCGCCCTGGTGGGCCGCGGACTGCTCGACCTGCTCCCGGAGTTCGACTCCCGGCTGATCCCCGGGTCGATGCGGCGGCCGGACGACCCCCTGCAGCCCGGCGCCCGGACGAAGCCCACCCGGATGATCGCCCGCCGCACCGACGGCAGCGAGTTCCCGGTCGAGGTCACCAGCGCGAACCTGGAGAACGGCGGCCAGGCCCACGACGGCCACAGCCCCGCCTACACCGGTGACGAGCTGCTGATGCTGGTCGTCCGCGACCTCACCGGCACCGTGGACACCGAGGCCGAACTCGCCCGCTCGCAGCGGCAGACCGAGATGATCCTGCGTGCCGCCGCCGAGGGCGTGGTGGGCACCGACACCGACGGCCGGGTCGTGCTGGTCAACCCGGCGGCCGCGCAGATTCTGGGCTACCGGGCCAGCGACCTCGGCGGCCGCGAGCTGCACGAGCTGATCCTGCACTCGCGCCCCGACGGCACCCCCTTCCCGTACGACGAGTCCCCGCTCGCCGACACCCTGCGCTCCGGGCGCAAGCACCGGGTGCGCGGGCAGGTGCTGTGGTCCCGCGGCGGCGACAAGGTGCCGGTCGACCTGACCACGGCGCCGGTGCGCGACGGCGACCAACTGGTCGGCGCGGTCATGACGTTCACCGACCGGCGGCCCTTCGACAACCTGGTCAAGGAGCGCGAGGACGCCGAGAAGCGGCACGAGGAGGAGCTGGAGAAGCTCTCCGAGGAGCACGCCTCCGAGCTGACCTCGCTGCGCCAGCAGCACGTCGGCCAGGTCGAGGAGCTCACCGAGTCGCACGCCGAGGAGATCCGCAAGCTCACCGAGGCCCACGCGGAGGAGGTCCGCGAGCTCACCGGGACCGGCGCCGAGAAGGTCCGCGAGCTCACCGAGCGGCTCGAGGAGGCGACGGCCGACGCCGAGGAGCGTTACGCCTCGCTCGCCGAGCGGGAGAAGGACCGCTACGACGAACTGGCCGCCCGCCACGAGCAGCTGCTGTCGCTGCTGGGCGGATCGCTGCGCGGGCCGCTGGACGAGCTGCGCCGCGAGCTGTCCGCCCTCGCGGCGGACGACGCCGGTCAGCTGTGGCCGGAGGCCAACCAGGTGCTGCACCACCTGTCGGCCGGCTACTCCCGGATCACCCAGCTGATCGACAACGTGCTCGGCTACCAGTCCCTGGCCGCGGGCGGCGAGGACCTGCACCGCGCCAAGGTGATGCTGGACGCGGTCGTCGCGGCCGGCGTCGACGGCGCGGTGGAGCTGATCGGCCCAGGCCGGGTGCAGTTCGCCGTGCACGCGCCGCCCATCGAGGCGGAGGTCGACCCGCAGCGCCTGGCCACCGCGCTGGCGCACCTGGTGGCGGACGTCGCCGGGGTCGACGCGACCGGCAACGCGCCTGTCTCCACGGGCGGTTACATGGACAACACGGTGGTCGTGGCGGCCGCCCAGCGCGGCGAGGTGGTGCGCATCGAGGTGCGCGGCCCCTACTCCGGCGGGGACCCGGTCCACGGCCCGGTCGTGCAGGGCATCGTCCGCGCCCACGGCGGCGTGCTGCAGACGCACGAGGTGCCGGGGATGAGCGGCAGCGCCTTCGTGCTGGAGGTGCCGCTGGGGACCGGCGCGGGCGTCGTCGAGGCCCCGGCCCCGGCTCCGGCGGCTGCGGCCCCGGAGGCGGCGCCGGCTGCCGGGGCGACCTCGGCCGGTGGCGGCGGGCGGCGGCGGGCGCGGCGTTCCTCGGTGGACTCCTTCCTCGACGACGCTCCCCGGGCGGACGCGACCGCGGACACCCCTGCGAGCGCGGCGGCGTCCGCGGCTGCCCCGGATGCGGCGGTGCCCGGCGCCGAGCAGGCTCCCGCCGCCGCGCCGACCGGGCGCCGGCGTCGGCGTGCCGCCGCGGCGGAGGAGGACTCGGTCGACGTCGCGCTTCCGGCGCAGCAGCCGGCGGGCGCGCAGGACTCCGGCACGGCGGCTCCGGCGGCGGCCGGTACGGGCCGTCGGCGGCGCGGACGGCCGAGCCCGGAGGAGACCGGCGCGGCCGTGGAGGGGACCGGACAGCCCGGCGCCCCGGCGCAGTCGCCGCCGACCGGTGCGGTGGTGACGGCGGCCGAGCACGCGGCGGGCGCCGCGGCCAACGCCGTGGGACTCGGCGGGACGGTGCCGCCGCAGGGCGTGCCGGTGCCCGCCGGGGGCCGTGCCCCCGAGGCACAGGGCGCGGCGGCGTTGCCCGCCGCGTTGCCGGCGGCGGGGGCCGACGCCGGACAGGACTCCCAGGCGCAGGCCGCCGGTGCGCAGGCCGCGCAGCCGTCCGGGCGGCGGCGTCGTGCGATGGCCGCCGCCGAGGCGAGGGCCGCGGCCCAGGAGGCCGCGCCGCGCTCGCCGTTCGCGCTGCCGCCGGCCGACGCGGACCGCGCCACCGACGGCGCGGGGTCCGACCTGGCCGGTGCGGCCGGGGCGGGCATGGCCGGTGCGGGTACGCCTGATGCGGGTGCATCCGGTGCCGGAGCGGCGCAGGGCGTTGCTCAGCCGGGGCTGCAGGCCGTTCCGCAGCCTGGCCTCCAGGCCGTTCCGCAGGCGGCGCCGCAGGCGGCTCCTCCGGGGATGGCGCCTCAGGTTCCGCAGGGCGGCGCCCCGTCCGGGACGCAGCCCGTTCCCCAGCCTGGAACACAGCCGGTCCCGCAGCCCGGGATGCAGCCGGTGCCCCTGCCCGGAGCCGCGCCCCAGCCCGGCGTCGTGGCACAGCCCGGTGTCGTACCGCAGCCCCAGCCCATGCCCGGGCAGCCTGTGCCGCCGCCCGGTGCCGCGCCGCAGCCGGTGCCCCGGGGGCTTCCGGCCGCCGGGCAGCAGGCGCCGGTGCCCGCGCAGGGGACCGCCCCCGCCGCGGCGGGCGCACAGCCCGTCCCCGCGCAGCAGCCCGTGCCGGGGCAGCAGCCCATCGCCGTGCAGCCGGTCGCCGTGCAGCCGGTCCCGGCCCAGACGGCCACGGTCCCGCCGCAGGGCGGGCCGCAGGACGTTCCCCAGCCGGTGCCCGCGCAGGCCCCGGCGGGCTCGGCCATGGCCCAGGTGCCCGGCCCCGCCCCGGTCTGGCCCGGTGCCGCGGTTCCCGGCGCGCCCGCGCCGCAGGCACCCCAGGCCGCCCCGGCCCCGCAGCAGCCCGTGCCGGGAGCGACCCCGGTGGCCCCGCAGGGCACGGCCGCCCCGGTGCAGCCGTCCGCCCCCGGGACCGGCACCACACCCCCGCAGGCCCAGGCCCCGGTGCAGGCGCAGGCCCAGGCGGCGCAGCCCGTGCCGCCGCCGCAGCCCCGACTGGCCCAGCCGCTGCCCGCCGAGTCGACGGCCACGCCGCCGCCGGCCCCGGCACAGCCTCAGGCCCAGCCCGCGGCCCCGGCCCCGGCCCCGTCTCCGGCGCAGCCCGCCGCACCCGCCGCACCCGCCGTGACTCCCCCGGGCGACAGCACCAACAGCACGCAGGGCCGCGCGTTCAGCGTCCGCACCCTCGGTCAGGGCGTTCCGTTCGCCCGCCGTCCGGGGCAGGGCCAGCAGACCCCGCCGCCGGTCAACCCGGCCTCCAACGGCCGTCGTCGCAAGCTGGGCACCCGTGCCGCCGAGGCCGAGCCCACCGCGACGCCGGCCCCGGGCACGCCGTCCGCCGCTCCCGGCGCCCCCGGCTCCCCCACGGGCGGCGTCCCGGCGCTGCCCCCGGTGCCGTCCGCCGGACTGCCCCGGCCGCCGGCCCCGGCTCCCCGGCCGGGCGCGCTGCCCGACAACAGCGTGGGCCGGTCCTACGCGATCGGCGCGCCGGACGCCGACGCCGCCGAGGGTCCCGAGCCGCTGGACGGTCCGGGCGGGGCCGTCGAGGTCTCGGACCAGCCGCAGCCGCGCCCGATGGACGACGAGCTGCCGCCGGAGCCCCTGGACAACCCGCGCCGTCTGCTGGTCTGGCCCGCTCCGGACCCGACCACCCGGCAGGCCCTCAGCGACCGCGGCTACCGCCCGGTGGTGGTCAACTCCCGCGAGGAGGTGGACGCGCAGATCGCCGCGTTCCCCGCCGCGCTCTTCGTCGACCCGCTGACCGGCCCGATCACCCGGACCGCCCTGCAGTCGCTGCGCGAGGCCGCGGTCGCCGCCGAGGTCCCCGTCATGGTGACCGCGGGGCTGGCGCACGCGCCCCGCGAGGAGGCGTACGGCGCCGATCCGGCCGTGCTCTTCAAGGCGCTCGCCCCCAGGGACAGCGACCAGCACCCGCCCCGGGTCCTGCTGATCGAGGGGCGCGACGAGGTCGCCCTGGCGATGACCGCCTCGCTGGAGCGGCGCGGCATGCAGGTCGGGCGGGCCGTGGACGACGGGCAGGCGGCGGCGGTGGCCGCGCAGATGCTGCCCAACCTGGTGGTGATGGACCTGATGCGGATGGACCGGCGCCGGGCCGGCATCCTCGACTGGCTCCGCGCCAGCGGCCGCCTCAGCCGCACCCCGCTGGTCGTCTACACGGCGCCGGTGGAGCCGCACGCGCTGCCGTCGCTGGCGTCGGGGGAGTCGGTGCTGTTCCTGGCCGAGCGCTCCACCGAGGACGAGGTGCAGGACCGCCTGGTCGACCTGCTGGCGCGCATCGGCACCAACTGACGGCACGCGAAAGGGGCGCCCCGCGGCTCGTGCCGCGGGGCGCCCCTTTCGCGTCGTGCGCCGGCGGGGGGCCGGCGTCCCGGGACGTCAGATCGTGGTCACGTCCAGCTCACCCGCCGCGTACTGCCGGCGGATGACCTTCTTGTCGAACTTGCCGACGCTCGTCTTCGGCACCGCCGCGACCCGCGTCCAGCGCTCCGGCAGCTGCCACTTGGCGATACCGCCCTCCGCGCCGAGGAACTCGCGCAGCTCGCCGAACCCGGTCTCCGCGCCCTCCTTCAGGACCACCGCGGCCAGCGGGCGCTCGCCCCACTTGTCGTCCGGCACCGCCACCACGGCGGCCTCGGCGACCTGCGGGTGCCCCATCAGCGCGTTCTCCAGCTCCACCGAGGAGATCCACTCGCCGCCGGACTTGATGACGTCCTTGGCCCGGTCCGTCAGGGTGAGGAAGCCGTCCGGGTCGATGACGCCGACGTCGCCCGTCTTCAGCCAGCCGTCCTCGCTGAACTTGTCGTCCGGGCGCAGCGGTTCGCCGTCCGGACCGTTGTAGTAGGCGCCGGCGATCCACGGGCCGCGCACCTCCAGCTCGCCGGCCGACTCGCCGTCCCAGGGCAGGCGCTCGCCGTTCGGGCCGGTCAGGCGGGCCTCGACGCCGGCCGGGAAGCGGCCCTGGGTGGTGCGGTAGGCGAACTCCTCCTCGGAACCCGGCTCCACGTGGGCCGGCGGGCGGGCCACCGTGCCCAGCGGGGAGGTCTCGGTCATGCCCCAGGCGTGGACGACCCGCATGCCGAACTCGTCGAAGGCCTTCATCAGCGCGGGCGGGCAGGCCGCGCCGCCGATGGTGACCTGGGTGAGCGTGGAGACGTCGCGCGGCCTGGCCTTGAGCTCGGCGAGCAGGCCCTGCCAGATGGTGGGGACGGCGGCGGCGTGGGTGGGGCGGATCGTCTCGATCATCTCGGCGAGCGGGGCGGGCTGCAGGAAGCGGTCCGGCATCAGCATGTTGACGCCGGTCATGAAGGTGGCGTGCGGGATGCCCCAGGCGTTGACGTGGAACTGCGGGACGACCACCAGGGAGGTGTCGCTGTCCGTCAGCGCCATCGACTGGCTCATGTTGACCTGCATGGAGTGCAGGTAGATCGAGCGGTGGGAGTAGACGACGCCCTTGGGGTCTCCGGTGGTGCCCGAGGTGTAGCACATGGCGGCGGCCTGGCGTTCGTCCAGCCGGGGCCAGTCGTAGCTCTCCGGCTTCCCGGCGATCAGCGCCTCGTACTCGTGGACCCGGGCGGCCGCCCCGTCCAGCAGCGAGAGCTCGCCGGGGCCGGACACCACGATGTGCTCGAGGGTGGGCAGCTGCGGCAGCAGCGGGGCGAGCAGCGGCAGCAGGGTGCCGTTGACGACGACCACCTTGTCGGCGGCGTGGTTGACGATCCAGGCCAGCTGCTCGGCGGGCAGGCGCAGGTTGAGGGTGTGCAGCACGGCGCCCATCGAGGGGATGGCGAAGTACGCCTCGACGTGGGCGCTGTTGTTCCACATCAGGGTGGCGACCCGGTCGTCGCCGCGGACGCCGAGGTCGTCGCGCAGGGCGTGGGCGAGCTGGGCGGCCCGGCGGCCCACCTCGGCGAAGGTGCGGCGCTCGGGCGCCCCCTCTCCCGTCCAGGTGATGACCTCGGAACGACCGTGGACGGTCGTGCCGTGGGCCAGGATTCGCGAGACCGTCAGCTCGACGTCCTGCATCGTGCTCTGCACCGGTGCCTCCCCGAGGAACGCGCGTCGTTACGCGTCGGTAAGTTTCCGGTGATTCTGCACAGACTCAGGCTCTCCCGTCACTACCTGGCGAGAGGCAATTCGGGGTCTTCGCGCAGCTTGACCAGGGCACGGGACAGTGCCGACTTCACCGTGCCCACCGAGACGCCGAGCAGTTCGGCGGTGCGGGCCTCGCTCAGGTCCTCGTAGTAGCGGAGCACGACGATGGCGCGCTGACGGTCGGGGAGACGCAGGACCGCGCGCCACAGGGCGTCGCGGGTGGCCTGCCGCTCGGCCGGGTCGGCCGGCGCGGCGGTGTGCTCGCGGGGCTCGGGCAGGGTCTCGCTGGGCAGCTCCTCGACGCGGCGGCGGCGCCACTGCGAGGTGCGGGTGTTCACCAGGGCACGGCGGACGTAGCCGTCGAGGGCGCCGTGGTCGGCGATCCGGTCCCAGTGGACGTAGGTGCGGGCGAGGGCGGTCTGGAGCAGGTCCTCCGCGTCCAAGGGGTCGTTGGTCAGCGAGCGGGCGGTGCGCAGCAGCACCGGCCGGCGGGCCTGGACGTACGACGCGAAGGAGGCGTAGGAGGTCGCACGCGGCGGTGGCGGTGACGTCCTGGCTGTCATACCTCCCACGCTAGGAGCGGCGGGGCACGGGCGGATCGGCCGCAGGGACCGGACGGGGTCCCCCGCAGGTCGGAGAGGGGAGACGTCCCCACCTCCTGGAGAGCGAGGCGGCCTCGGGGTTTCCCCCTGGGGTGGGCTCAGGGTCGTCGCCGGGGGCGTCACGCCTCCCTCGGCCGCCCGAACCCCGGCACCGCGTCGGAACGCATCGGCACGCCCCGGAACTCAGCGGCACGCCCCGGCCCGCACCGGAACGCCCGGAACTCGGTGGCACGCCTTGGAACGCACCTGTGCGCGTGTCGGCGTCGATCCGCCGTCACGCGCACAGGCATCCCCATGAAGCACGCTCCTTCCGCGACCGCCGGGCCCTAGCGCTCCGACGGCCGCGGTCCGCTCACCACAGACCTCCCTGGTGGATCCGGCTCCCGTGGGTGGGCCGCTCGCCCACCGGGGGACCGCCGCCGCGCGCCACCGCGCTGCGTACGCGGGTCGTGCGGATGGATGCCATCTGGTTCCTCCTTTGTGGGTGGGCCGACACGAACACCGAGTCACGAGAAGGGCTGTTTCCCTCCGGGCCGGCGAACCGGCCCTTCGGACGGGGCGGTTGACCGGACCGTCCCGCTGTTGCGTTCCTCGCCCCGAGACATGCCCACCCCACCCCGGGCAAACCGTCCCGCACCGCCGGTTCGCTCGCAAGCGTGATGTCTTGTCGATAAACCCCCAAGCGGAGAAATCGTGACGAGCTCACCGGAACGGTGCCGCGCCGGCACGCGAAGGCGCCCGGTACCGGGTCGGGCGGCCGGACGCCGGCCCGCACCCCTCGCGGCGACCGGCAGCGGCGGACCCCGAGTCGCACCGCACGCTGACCGGGACCGCCGCACGCGCGGTCACCGGGGACACGAGCGACTTCGCCGCAGCGGTGAGACGGGCCGACCTGCCCCCTGGCCCCGTGCGCTCGCCGTCCGACCCCGCTGAACGCTCACCGGGAGACGCGGATAGCCTTCGGCCCTGTCCGCACGCTTCCGGAGGCTCTGTGCACACCGCCCTGTTCCTGCTGCGCAGTACGCTCGGCCTGGGGGGCTGTCTGGTGGGCCTCTGGGAGCTGACCCGTCAGGCGTCTGGACCGGGCTGGAGGAGAGCGCGGGCCTTCTCCGCGCTGGGGGCCCTGCTGCTCGCCGGTCTGCTCACCATCTGAGAGCCTCACTCGCTTGCCCAAGAGGGGCTCCGGCGGGTAGCCGGTGTTCAAGCCGACGCGGCATCGACGTGAGGCCTGTCAGGCGTCCCGTCGAAGGTCTTCCGCTGCGTCCCGCTCCCAGGCCGGGTCGTAGGCCGGGATCACTGGGCAGTTGGCAGACGCGTACTCGTCCGCGACGTGGAAGACGCTGGCACAGCGCGGGCATTCCGCCCGGCCGAAGAGGTAGGTGATTCCTTCGGCGAGCGCGGCCTGCCCGTCGCGGACGCACTTCTCGTGCATCCCTCGACCGGTGCCCGAGAGGTCCGCGGGAGACGCCGGGCGCAGGTCCCGCCGGTCCACGTCGCCCAGGTTCCAGTCCCGGATCGCGGAGTAACGCCCGTAGCCGCCAATGGCGATCGTCACCGCCTCGGCACAGTGGGGGCAGGCGACCTCGTAGAAGTCGTCCGCGAAGTCGCCCAGGGCGGCACTCCAGTGGTACTGCCCTTCCACCGCCAGCAGGCCGAGGAAGGTCACGAGGTAGTCGCCCGGCCGCGACCGCAGGTGTCGGTCCAGCACGTCCCGCAGTTCCGCGAACGCATCGGCACAGCCCACCAGCAGGGCGTCGCAGCCGTGGCTCCCCGCAGCACACCGGGCGATCGCCGCGGCCAGACTCCGTGCCCGCGCGTTTCGCTGCGCGAGACGAACCAGGCGCGGCAGCGCGGCAAAGCTGGCGGGGAACACCATGCTGTGTTCGAGGACGAGCCGGAGGTCCAGCTCTTCCCACGCCTCCGCGTCGTCCTTACGCTCCAACCGCGTCAGCAGCTCGGGAACGCGATCGACGTCCCCCTGGCAGTCGTACATCTGCGCCCAGTTCACCACTCGCATTCAACCGCCCCGGGACTGTCTGCGGGCGCGGGGCGCCGCGGGCGGGTGCCGGTCGAAGGTGGCTGAGGCGGGGCTCCGAAACTCCGCAGGACTAGGACCATCGCTTGATGATCATTGCGGGAGACTCCAAGGCCGCCCACACCTGGATACGGATCTTCTCGGTGGTCCCGGAACTCGCGTCGGAGTCGATGTCGGCCTGAGCTGCCCGAGCCAAGTTGCTCCGGGACACGCGGACGCGGTTCCAGCCCGGTGCGACCTCGAACGTGGCCGCATCGGGGGCGTAATCCGTGCAGCCCAGGACTAACAGGCGACCCGACGACGCATCGAGGCTGGCCTCGACGACGTGATCGAATTCCGGGCTGTCATCACTCGGCTCCTGAGGGAGGACGACCACAGTGACGGTCACGTTGACATTGACCATCGTGCCGATACCCAGCACATCCCGTGCAACCGCGAGGTGATCGGCAACGGCTTGGTCCGTCCACGCGTCGCTCAGATGACTTCCTGGCGACCAGCGGGAGCGGCCAGCCGGCGCAGGCAATCAGTGCGCTGCCGTCCTCGGTGAGGAAGAGCAGGGTGGTCCATGTCCGATCGGCGGCATCGATCAGACCTGTGCGCGCTGGCCGGCCATGTTCGCGGAGCAGCTGCACTGCTCGTTCCAGCCCGAGAGGTTCGAGCCCATGCATGCGCATGCGCTGAAGCCGGTGCGTGAAAACTCCGGCATGCACGCCTGCGGGTTGTGCCCGGTCCGACACCCAGTAGGTGGCGCCGCCGCGGAGGGTGGCCAGAGCTCTCACGGACGCTTCGTCGTCACCGGCCAACAGCGATTCCAGCACATGCCGTTCCATGGTCCCCCTGCCCGGGTGGCAACCGGAACGGCCGTCATTGGCCGATCCGGCCAGAGCTACGGATCAGAAGGGTCGGCGGATCCCATGAGCTTCGAGCGCTTCGGTGTAGCGCCGGAGCCTCTCCCCCAGATCGGTGTGGAGGAGGCCCGCCACATGCCGGGCCTCCTCCAGGTCACCGGCGGCGCACAGCTCGACGAGTTCGGCCACGGACGACTGGAGGATGCTGAGTGTGTCCCCCTGGATCAGGACGCCGGGGAAGTTGCGGCCGGGGAGGCGGACCACGGCGTCGTTCCCACCGTCGGTGAACAGTTCGGCCTCTACTCGTTCCATCGGAGCCCCGCCTCAGTTCCGTCTCGTTCAGCGCCGCCCACGGGCATGCGGAGCGGGACCAGAGCTGGGACCCGGTGAGCTGCCGAGAGCGCGTGAACGCAGGTGAACAGCCTCGTACACGATGCCGTGGAGCATCAACGGGATTGGCAAGATCAGCGGTGCCCGTGCCCCTGCCGTGCCCGGTCGTGCGGGGAACCGCGGGGAACACCGGCCGGCCACCGCAGGCAGACATGAGAACGGCCCCCGACCGGATGTGCTGGTCAGGGGCCGTTCTCGCTGCTCTCACCGCGGAGGCGGTGGGATTTGAACCCACGGTGACATCGCTGCCACGACGGTTTTCAAGACCGTTCCCTTCGGCCGCTCGGGCACGCCTCCCCGCGTCGGGCGAGCCCGGCGCGGGGACAAGAGTAACGGGTCCGCGAGGGAGGTTGTCAGGTCAGTTGTCGCCGGTGCGGGAGCCGAGGGTCAGTTCGACCGTGCGCTCCTTGCCGTCGCGCTCGAAGGTGAGTTTCACCGTGTCGCCCGGCTTGTGGGTCCAGATCTCGCCGATCAGGGCCGGGCCGCTGTCGATGGCCTTGTCGTCGAAGCGGGTGATCAGGTCACCCGGCTCCAGGCCCGCCTTGGCGGCCGGGCCGCCCCGCTCGACGGCGGTGCCGCTGTCGCCGATGATGCGGGCGCCGCCCTCGCCCTCCGTCATGGTGACCGAGGCGCCGATCTTGGCGTACACCGGCTTGCCGGTCTTGATGAGCTCCTGCGCGACGAACTTCGCCTGGTTGATCGGGATGGCGAAGCCGAGGCCGATGGAGCCGGCCTGGCCGGTGCCGAAGCCGTCGCCGGCGGACTGGATCGCGGAGTTGATGCCGATCACGGAGCCGTCCGCGTTCAGCAGCGGGCCGCCGGAGTTGCCCGGGTTGATGGAGGCGTCGGTCTGCAGGGCGCTCATGTAGGAGGCCTTGCTGCCCGCGCCGCCGTCGCTGGAGGCCACCGGGCGGTTCTTGGCACTGATGATGCCGGTGGTGACGGTGTTGGACAGGCCGAACGGGGCGCCGATGGCGATGGTCGGGTCGCCGACCGCCACCTTCTCGGAGTCGCCCAGCGGCAGCGGCTTCAGGTTGTCCGGGGCGTTCTTCAGCTTGATGACCGCGACGTCGTAGCCCTGGGCGTGGCCGACCACCTCGGCGTCGTACTTCTTGCCGTCCGGGAAGGTCGCGGTGACCTTGCCGCTGTCGACGGCCTCGGCGACGACGTGGTTGTTGGTGACGATGTGGCCCTCGGTGTCGAAGACGAAGCCGGTGCCGGTGCCGCCCTCGCCGCCGGAGTTCTGGGCGTCGATGGTGACGGTGCTGGGCAGCGCGGAGGCGGCCACGCCGGCCACCGAGTCGGGGGCGCGCTGCACGCTGCCGCCGCCCGCGGAGACCACGGTCGAGCTGTTCGGGCCGCTGGACGAGTCGGCGAGGCTGAAGCCGATGCCGCCGCCGACGCCGCCGGCCACCAGGGCCGCCACGATCACCGCGGTGATCAGGCCGCGTCCGCCGCGGCGGGGCTTGGGGGCCGGCTGCTGGAGGGGCGCGCCCCACACGTCGGTGCCGTGACCACCCGGAGCGCCGGGGGCGCCGGGGGCGGTGGGCGGCGGCCAGGCGCCGGCCGGCTCCGCCGCCGGGACGCCGGACTGCGCGGCCGCCGCGTACGGCTGCTGGTGCTGGGCCTGCACCTGGGTCTGGACCTGGGCTCCGGCGTCCGGGGCGGTGTGCGGGTAGGCCGCGGCGTGCGGGTGTGCGGCCGGCTGCTCGGCCGGCTGCTCGGCAGGCACCGGCGGCAGCTGCTCGGTCGGGGCGCTCGCCGCGGGCGGCGCCGTGGGCACGGGCGGGACGGGCGGCGCGGCTGCCGGAGGAGCAGCGGGAGTCTCCCCCGTCGCCGGCGGGGCGGACGGAACCGGCGGAACCGCAGTGCCCTCGTTCTCGCTGCTCACAGCTCTTCTCCTCGATCCAGGCTGGTGTACGGGCTGACGCATGGGCGGGATGGGTGGCATCCGTCCATCAGCTTTTCCCACAGGGCGTCAGAGCACGATAAGCCGTACGGCGTCCTGCCCCGACATTGTTTACTACGGGCAATTCACCCATTTCCGTCACGCGTGCCAAATGGCTGCCCAGGACGCTCCGTCACCGGATCCGTCACCAGGTCCCCCACCTGGTCCGTCACCAGGTCCGCCATCGGCTCCGCGGTCGTCCTCCCCACCGGCTCCCCGGCCGGGCGTCCGGGGTGGCACCATGTCGCGGTGACGAACGCAACGCAGCGGCGCATCCAGGTCGTCGCCCATCGCGGCGCCTCCGAGGACGCACCCGAACACACCCTCGCCGCGTACCGGAAGGCCATCGAGGACGGAGCCGACGCGCTCGAGTGCGACGTGCGTCTCACCGCCGACGGCCATCTGGTCTGTGTCCACGACCGCCGCATCAACCGCACCTCCAACGGCCGCGGGGCCGTTTCGGCACTGGAGCTGGCGGATCTCGCCGCCCTGGACTTCGGCTCGTGGAAGAACCCGGAGCAGTGGCACGGCCGCCCGGAGGCCCCCGAGTGGGAGCACCGGCCGGAGGACCGCGAGGCCACCTCGGTGCTCACCCTGGAGCGCCTGCTGGAGCTGGTCAGCGACGCCGGGCGGCGCGTGGAGCTGGCCGTGGAGACCAAGCACCCCACCCGCTGGGCGGGGCAGGTCGAGGAGCGGCTGCTGATGCTCCTCAAGCGCTTCGGCCTGGACGCCCCGGAGGCGCCCGAGGAGTCCCCGGTGCGGATCATGAGTTTCTCGGCCCGGTCGCTGCACCGGATCCACGCCGCCTCGCCGACCCTGCCGACCGTCTACCTGATGCAGTTCGTCTCCCCCCGGCTCCGTGACGGGCGGCTGCCGGCCGGCGTGGGCATCGCCGGGCCCTCGATCCGCATCGTGCGCTCCCACCCGTCGTACATCGAGCGGCTGCGGCGGGCCGGTCAGCGGGTGCACGTCTGGACCGTCGACGATCCCTCGGACGTGGAGCTCTGCGCCCGGCTCGGGGTGGACGCCGTGATCACGAACCGGCCGCACGCGGTCCTGCGCCAGCTCGGCCGCTGACCCCGCCGGGGGCCCGTCGGCCCCGCTGCCGGGCGTTTTCCGGGAGTGCACCGGCGCATCCGGCGTGTCGCCGGTGGGGGTGAATGCGTCCCGCCGGGCCGCCCCGGCGGTTTCCGCCGCAGATCAAGGGGGCATTCACACCCTGGCGTGGGGCGAAGGAGGTCTCGGGGGTGGCGTTGATGGTGGCACAGGAGGTGCCCACGTCGTCGAGCATGTCCGTTCCGCACGGACCGGCCGGCGTGGGCCGGGCAAGACATCGGGTGCGTGACGAGCTCCGCCGCGGCGGGGTGCCCGATCCGGTGATCGACGACGCGGTGCTGATCCTGTCGGAACTGCTGAGCAACGCCTGCAAGCACGGGCGTCCGCTGAGCGGCACCGCGGACGGCCAGGTGCGGGTGACCTGGCGGATCGATCCGGGCGGCCGGCTGACCGTGGAGGTCACCGACGGCGGCGGCCCGACCCGCCCCCGCCCGGCGACGCCGTCCGTGACGGCGCACGGCGGCCGGGGGCTGAACATCATCACCTCCCTGGCCGACGACTGGGGCGTGCGGGACGGCGTCTGCGGCGAGGTCACGGTCTGGGTGGTCGTCCACCGGGACGTGCACGACCCGGACGCCGGGCGTCACCGCGAGGACTTCGCCGCGCGGGTGGTCGCGCCACGGGTGCCCGCGGTGGTTCAGCTCGCCGATCTGGACCTCGCCTTCCCGGACCCCTTCGACGATCTGCCATGAGCGCCCCGCCGATGTCACGTGCTACGCGCGTCGACCACTGGCATATGGCACACACGCCCGAGCGCCGCGGCGGGCGGGCGTGGTGACGCGCCGTCGGCGACGGCGCGGGCGCGGGGAGCGGCTAGGCTCGCGGCCGAAGCACGAGCAGCCCAGCCGTACCCGGGAGACACCCCATGGCCAAGAAGCGTCAGACGAAGGGCGCGCGCCCGCAGCGCGCGGCCGGATCCCAGGTCGACGACGGGAACGTCCCGGTCGTCGGCGCCCGCGAACCCTGCCCGTGCGGCAGTGGCCGCCGCTACAAGGCCTGTCACGGCCGGGCCGCCGCCCAGGCGGTGACCGAGCTGGTGCAGCGTCCGTTCGAGGGCCTGCCGGGCGAGTGCGACTGGGTCGCGCTGCGCGAGCTGGTGCCCGCCGCGACCGTCGAACTGACCCTCAAGGACGGTCTGCCCGAGGGCGTCCCCTCGGTCACCCTGGCCACGGTGCTGCCGATGGCCTGGCCCGCGCTGCGCCGTGACGACGGCTCGGTGCTGATCGGCCTGCAGAACGACACCTCCTCCGGCGACCTCAGCCGCGACCTGGCCGACGTGCTGACGCAGGCCCTGGAGACCGAGCCGGGCAACCCGGTGGCCGGCCGCCGCGCGCAGGCCGACGGCCCGCGCCTGCAGGACCTGTTGGACGCCGACGCCCCGTTCGAGCCGGTGGTGCACTCCGGCTTCGAGTTCTGGGTGCCGGACGCGTCCGCCGCCACCGCCGACGTGAAGGCCTCTCTGGAGCGGGCCAACGAGGCGGCCGTGCCGACCGTCAAGCTGACGGGCGTGGACGCGGCCTACTGGTGCGAGACGCCGGAGAAGAACCACCTGCGCTGGGTCATGCCGCACGAGGAGGAGCGTCTGCTCGACGCCCTCGCCCGGCTGGACGCCGCGCGTCGCACCGACCTCGGCGAAGGTACCCGTCTGGTCGGCTCGTTCCGCGCCCACGGCCTGGTCGTCCCGGTGTGGGACCTGCCGACCGGGGTCACCGCCGAGGACGTCGAGAAGCCGGCCGCCGAGTTCGCCGAGCGACTGGCCGCGGCACTGTCCGACGACACCCCGCTGACCACGGACGAGCGCCGTGCGCGCGGGGGTCTGACGAACCGCCAGGTGACGCTGAGCTGACGGTTTTCGGGCCGCGCCACAAGGGTCTTCCGGGGCACATCCGGGGACGGCCGAAAGGGCCGCGACCGAATTTGCCAACGGCCGATCTCTTGTTAACGTTCAAGTAGCCCGGTTGCTGGTGCATCCCCCGTCGCCAGCAACCGGGTCTTCGTCTGTCCGGCCCCCCTCGGCGGGGCCTCCGAGGCCGCGTGCGCGACCTCGTCGAGGCGCCCGCCCGGGCCGCCGGCCGACGGCTCCGACCCCCGGCTTTCGCCGGCTTCCTCCCGTTTCCTCCGGTCCGGCGGTCCGTGGGAGACCCGACGGCGACCGTCCGGCACTCCTCCGCGCGGACGCGCTCAGGCGTCCGGCGCGCCGACCTCGGGACGGGTCAGCGCGGTCACCGCCGTGCCGACCACCCGCTCCACGTCCGGCAGCCACGGCGCCGCGTCGCCCGGCTCCGGCTCGCGCACCCAGCGGACGCGCCCCTGACCGGTCGCCGACGGCGGCAGCGCCAGATAGCCGCCCTGCCCGTGGAACCGCAGCGAACCGGGCACCATGTCCTGGGCGTAGAGCAGTTCGCCCAGCCGCTCCAGCGAGTACGGCCGCACCAGCAGCGCCCACCGGGTGGGCGAGGCGACGACCGGGCCGAGCCGTACGCCCTCACGCTCCAGCTCCGCCACGGCGCGGGCGCCGGCCACCGCGGGAAGACTCACCGCGCTGGGCCCCTCGCCCTCCCCCGTGGCCAGCAGCACCGGCGCGAAGGGCCGGTTGCCCCACCACCACCCCACCATCCGCGCGTCGTGGGTCGCCGCCGGCAGGGCGGGGTCGAAGGGGTGGGCTCCCGGCGACGGACAGTCCGCGTCGGGGCAGGCGCACCCGCCGTGCCCCTGCGGACCGGGCGCCGCTCCGGGCAGGACCCGCCACCCCCAGCGGGCGAACTGGGCGGCGGCCTCGGCCGTCACGGCCGTGCAGGCCGGCCGGCCGGCGCCGGTCACACTCCCACCGGTCACGCTCCCACCGGTCATGCTCCCGTCGGCCGGGCGACCGCCCGGAGAGGCCGAACCGCTCCCGGGGAGCAGACCGGACAGGAGCGACAGAAGCCTGCGTCGCTTTCCGAGGATCTCGCGCATGGGCGCTCGTTCCTTTCCGTTGCACGCTGGCAACACCGAGGACTGCTTCACACCATGTGTCGATCACTGCACTGCGTACGTACTGCGGCGCTTCACCGGCCCATGTCGGGCAGGGAGCACGAGCCGAGCCTGCTGCTCCGCGGCCGTGGTGCGCCCATCACCAGCATGGGCATGGCGCGGGGTGGCGAAGTTGCGTTTCGCCGTTCCTTGTCACGTCGGTTGCGCACGTACGGTGTTTCGTGTTGCTCGCCGCGGTGAGCACCGCGGCCACGCCACTTCCGGACACCGGTTCGGCCGTCGACCAACAGCACGCGGGAGAGCGGTCACCGGGTTCCACGCGGCCCGCTCCACAACCTCCGGCTCTCTCACCAGTAGGTACCCCCGCAAGTCCGGGGTGACGCGCCGCGGGCGCATCCCTATACGACCGCACCCCCACAGGGCCACGGCGTTTTCCGGACAGATCCCGGCCCGTCCCCGTCCACCTCTCCGGCACCTCCCGCCCCAGGAGCGCACCGGAGTGGCGGCGGAAGGACCTCCAGGGACACCGACGCCACGGACGGGACAATACTGGACATCTCGTGATGAGTCCGTTAGTTGTGGGGGGACCGTCGGTTGCGCGGAACCACATGGGGGTTTGCGATGCTTTTGCACGCTACGCACCGGCCCGGAAGCCGGACGCCATGAGCGCCCCTCACCCGCCGAAAGTGGCCGGATTCGATTCACCCCTGCCCTCCTCCGCCCCCGCGTCCCCCACCGTGCCTCCCGTGGCCGGGACGCCCTCGTGCACGCCGCCCCCGCGGACCGGCGCCGTTCCCGACGCCCCCGCCCGCCCCGCCGGCACCCGGCACTGCACGGAGCCGCGCACCCTCCTCGAGGACCGGCTGGCCGGCCGCATCGCCGACCTCGCCTCGCTGCACGACCTCACCCGCTGCCTGGTCCGCACCGGCACCGTCCGCGACGCGCTGCGCGAGATCCTGCACGCCGGGGCCCGCCTGCTCGGCGCTCGGCGGGGACTGGCGGTGCTCGACCAGGACGGGCCGCCCGGCCAGTACGGCCCGCACACCCCGGTAGGGCACGGCCTGACCCACGAGGAGCTCGGGCAGCTGGAGACGGTGCCGGCCGCCGACCGTCCGCAGGCCCCGCTGACCACGGACCCCACGCTGACCGAGGTGGCCCGCCCCGACCTGGCGGCCGAGGTTTCCCTCACCCCCCGCCACCGCGAGGTGGCGGAACGCCTGGGGTACGCGGCCGCCTACGCCCACGCCCTGGACCCGCACGACGGCTCCCGGCTCGGCGCCGCGGTCTGGCTGTTCGACGGGCCGGCCGTCCCCGGCCCGGCCGAACGCCGCACCGCCGCCCACTACCTCGGCCTGGCCGGCGACCACCTGGCCCGGCTGCTGGAGGTGGACCGCGCCCGTGCCCGCCTGGCCGCGCTCACCGAGGGCCTCCTCCCCTCCCGCCTCCCCACGATGCCCGGCGTCCGGCTCGCCGTGCGGCACCGAACCGGGCCGCTCGGCGGCGGCGACTGGTTCGACGCGCTGCCGCTGCCCGAGGGGGCGCTCGGTCTGGCGGTCGGCTCGGTCGCCGGCTCCGGGCCGCAGGCCGTGGCCGCGAGGGGGCGGCTACGGGCCGCGCTGCGCGCCTACGCGGTGATGGAGGGCGAGGACCCGGTCGCCGTCCTCTCCGACCTCGAGCTGATGCTCCGCCTCACCGAGCCCGGCTGCCCGGCCACCGCCCTGTTCGCGCACTGCCGCCCCGGCGGGCGCCGGATGACCCTGGCCGGGGCGGGGCACAACCCGCCGCTGGTGCTCGGCGACCGGCGGGCCGAGTTCGTCGAGACCGGGGTCTCCGCCCCGCTGGGCATGCTCGGCTGCTGGGAGGCGCCGGGCGCCGAGGTCCGCCTGGACCCCGGGGAGACGGTGCTGCTGTGGACCGACGGCCTGCTGCGCCGCACCGGCGACTCCGTCGACCGGGCGTTCGCCCGGCTGCACCGGGCCGCTGCGGGCGTCCCCCGGCGGCTGCGCGACGACCCGGAGACGGTCGCCGACCACGTGCTGCAGGCGATGTTGCCGGACGGGCGGGACGCGTCGGACAGCACCGACGACATGGTCCTCCTCGCCGCCCGCTTCGACTGAACCCCGGCGGGCGGTCCCGTCGGGCCGGGGCCGCTCGCCGCCTCCGCCCGGCAGCCGAACCGCTCCTCGGACCCGCTGACCCGCCGCGAACCTGCTGCGGACCTGCTGACCGGCCGCGGACCCGCTGACCCGCCGCGGACCTGCTGACCCGCAGCGCGCCCGTTCCGTGGGGCCGGTGCCGCGCATGCCCTGCGTGGCGGGCCGTGACCGCGCGTACCGGGCGGCTTCCGGCCCTGGGGCCGTCCTGCCCCGAAACGTACGATGGTGCATACATCAGTACATCGAGGAGGACGACGTGGCGGAAGAGCTGCCGGAGACCCCGGACACCGAAGCCGAAGAGCCGATCAAGCAGCGCAAGAACGGCCTGTACCCGGGCGTGTCCGACGAGCTCGCCGAGAACATGCGGACGGGCTGGGCCGACACCGAGCTGCGCGACCTGGAGCCGATCGCCCAGGCGGAGGAGACCGCCCGCCGCCGCGCCGCGCTCTCCGCCCGCTTCCCCGGCGAGCGCCTGGTCGTCCCCGCCGGCAACCTCAAGACGCGTTCCAACGACACCGAGTACGCCTTCCGCGCCTCGGTGGAGTACGCCTACCTCACCGGCAACCAGACCGAGGACGGCGTCCTGGTCATGGAGCCGGCCACGGACGGGCACACCGCCACGCTCTACCTGCTGCCGCGCTCCGACCGCGAGAACGGCGAGTTCTGGCTCTCCGGCCAGGGCGAGCTGTGGGTCGGCCGCCGCCACTCGCTCTCCGAGGCCGAGCTGCTGTACGGCATCCCCTGCTCCGACGTGCGCGAGCTGGCCGGTTCGCTGCGCGAGGCCACCGGCCCGGTGCGCGTGGTCCGCGGCTACGACGCCGGCATCGAGGCGGCGCTGACCGACAAGGTCACCGCCGAGCGCGACGAGGAGCTGCGCGTCTGCCTCTCCGAGATGCGTCTGGTCAAGGACGACTTCGAGGTCGGCGAGCTGCAGAAGGCCGTCGATTCCACCGTCCGCGGCTTCGAGGACGTGGTGAAGGTCCTCGACCAGGCCAAGGCCACCTCCGAGCGGTACGTCGAGGGCACCTTCTTCCTGCGCGCCCGCGTCGAGGGCAACGACGTCGGCTACGGCACCATCGCCGCCTCCGGCCCGCACGCCTGCACCCTGCACTGGGTCCGCAACGACGGCCCGGTCCGCTCGGGTGACCTGCTGCTGCTCGACGCCGGTGTGGAGACGCACACGTACTACACGGCCGACGTCACCCGGACCCTCCCGGTCGACGGCCGCTTCACCGACATCCAGCGCAAGATCTACGACGCGGTGTACGAGGCCCAGGAGGCCGGCATCGCCGCCGTGCGGCCCGGCGCCAAGTACCGCGACTTCCACGACGCCGCGCAGCGCGTGCTGGCCGAGAAGCTGGTCGAGTGGGGCCTCGTCGAGGGCCCGGTCGAGCGCGTCCTGGACCTCGGTCTTCAGCGCCGCTGGACCCTGCACGGCACCGGCCACATGCTCGGCATGGACGTCCACGACTGCGCGGCCGCCCGCACCGAGACCTACGTCGGGGGCACGCTCGAGCCCGGCATGTGCCTGACCGTCGAGCCCGGCCTCTACTTCCAGGCCGACGACCTCACCGTGCCCGAGGAGTACCGCGGCATCGGCGTGCGGATCGAGGACGACATCCTCGTCACCGAGGACGGCAACCGGAACCTGTCGGCCGCCCTCCCGCGCCGCTCCGAGGACGTCGAGTCCTGGATGGCGGGCCTCGGCGCCTGACCCGTCACGCCTCCGTGCCGCCCACCGGGGCGGCACGGGGCCCGTCGACGACGTACGCGCCCCCGACGGCGGTCTCAGACCGCGGTCAGGGGCGCGTTCTCACGCCACTTGAGCAGCTTGTCGAAGCTGACGACCGCACCGCCCGCACCGGGCAGGTTGTCGACGCGGACATGGTCGGCCAGCTTCCGGATCAGCATCAGTCCGCGGCCGCTCTCCGCCTCGCCGCCGGGTTCCGGGAGGAACGGAAGGACCGGGCTGGGCGCGCCGCCGTCGAAGCCGGGGCCCGAGTCCGAGACCTCGATCCGGCACCGCTCGCCGTCCATGTAGGCCGTGACCTGGTAGTCCGCGGCGGCCCCGCCGCCGTGCCCACCGTGCTCCACGGCGTTCGCACAGGCCTCGCTGAGCGCCACGGACAGGTCGTAGCAGATGTCCGGGTCCACTCCTGCCGTCTCCATCGCCCCGAGCAGCAGACGCCGTGCGAAGGGAACGCTGGCAGCCTCACGCCGCAGTTGGAGTGACCACAAGATGCTCATGCTCCTGCCTCCAGGCGGCGGCTCGGCTCGACATACCGATACGTATTGCCCTTACTCCCCGTGCCTAAGCGCCCGTTCGACGTGAGAACGCCCATACGGCGGCGGGCCGAATGGCGGCACTCGGCGCATATCGGACCTGGTCTGTGATGCGGGAGCGGCGAGTGGGATGATGGGCCCGCCATGACTGCCCTCCACCAGCGCACGGCGCACACCGGGGACGACCTCCGGTACCCGAGGGCCGCGGCCTTCGCCGCGGTCTGCGTCGTGCTGGCCGGAGGAGGGCACGTCCTCGCGTCCTCGGCCTCGCACCCGGCCGTCCCCTCCTGGTGGACCTGGGTCGCCGGTTTCCTCCTCGTCCTGGTGGCCGCCCTGCCGTTCGCCGGGCGCGAGCGGAACCGTTCGCTGCCCCGGATCACCGGGTTCCTGGTCGTCTGCCAGCTGGTCCTGCACACCCTCTTCGCCCTGGGCCCGCAGTCCATGGCCGGCGGCCGGCACGGCGCCGCGGGCATGGGGGCCGGCGGCGCCGTGGACTCGGCGGCCGTGGTGGACCGCGCCTCCCGGATCGTGTGCGGCGCGAACCGGCTGACCGCTGAGGAGGCCCGGCAGATACTGGTCGACGCCGGACTCGGCCGCGACCTCGCGGAGTTCGCCCGCCTGAGTGCCGGCGGCGGGCACGGCCACCAGCACACCGGTCCTTCCGACGCCTGGCTCAGCGTGCTGCCGTCGCTGCCGATGCTGCTCGGCCACGCGCTGGCCGGGCTGGCCGCGGGCTGGCTGCTGCGCCGCGGCGATCTGGCGCTGCTGCGGCTGATGCGGCTCGCCGGACAGGACCTGACCGGCCGGCCGACGGTGCTGCGGCCGCTGCTCGCCGCCCTGGCACTGGTGCGACTCCTCCATTCAGGCCTGCCCGGCGCCCACGAGCGTCCGCAGGTCCCGCCGGGCTCCGTCCTCGACGACGTCCCGGCGCCGTCCACCGTGCCCCTCCAGCACGCGGTGATCAGGCGCGGCCCGCCCGCCTCGGTCCGCACCCTCGCCCTCGCCGCCTGACGCGACGCCTTACTCCCTGTCCCGCGCACGGCCTGTCGACCCCGTCGACGGGGCCTTCCGTGACCGCCGGATCCGGACCGGACGCCGCCGTCACGCGGCCCGGCGCGCCCTGCGCGCGCCGTCCGACCGAATCCACCGTGTGAATCCGGAAGTGGAGTGTGCCCGTGAAGGCATCCCGTATCGCCGCCGCCGTCGCCGCGGCCGGCGCGTCCGTCCTGCTGCTCTCGTCCCCGTCCTTCGCCCACGTCAGCGTGCAGCCGGAGGGCGCCGCGGCCAAGGGCGGCTACGCCACCGTGGCGTTCAAGGTTCCCAACGAGCGCGACAACGCCTCGACCACCGAGCTCGAGGTCAACTTCCCGGCGGACCACCCGCTGGCCTCCGTGATGCCGCAGCCCGTCCAGGGCTGGGACGTGAAGGTGACCCGGAGCAAGCTCGACAAGCCGCTCGACCTGCACGGCCGTCAGGTCGACGAGGCCGTGACGAAGATCGTCTGGACCGCCGAGGACAAGAAGAAGGGCGGCATCTCGCCCGGCTTCTTCCAGAAGTTCCCGGTCTCGGTCGGCCCGCTCCCCGAGGACGCCGACGAACTCGTCTTCAAGGCGCTCCAGACGTACTCGAACGGCGAGGTCGTACGCTGGATCGAGCTCCAGGAGGAGGGCCAGGAGGAACCCGACAGCCCCGCCCCGGTGCTCGCGCTCTCCGCCGCCGCCGAGGACGGGCACGGCCACGGCGACAAGAAGAAGAACCAGGCCGCCTCCGGCAGCGAGGCCAAGGCCGACCGGGCCGACCACTCCGACGGCCACACGCAGCACGCCGCCTCCCACAGCACGGACACCACTGCCCGTGTACTGGGCGTGGTGGGCATCGTCGTGGGCGTCGCCGGCGTCGCCTTCGGCGTCCTGGCCCGCCGCCGCACGGCCTGACCGCCGTACGCCTGACCGACCCATCCAGCCCAACGGCCGTCGCCGGGACGCGTCCTCACGCGTCCCGGCGACGGCCGGGTCCACCACCGGGACACGAGACACCATGCGCAAGAAGAAGTTCACCGCGGCCGCCCTGCTCGCCGCTGCCCTCACCCTGTCCGCCTGCTCGTCCGGTTCCGAGGAGCCGGGCACCGCGGTGAGCGAGGTGGCCCCCGACGACAAGGCGGCGACCGTCCTCGACACGCCGTTCGAGAAGCCCGACCTGGTGCTCACCGGCACCGACGGCAAGGAGTTCGACCTCCGCGAGGAGACGAAGGGCAGGCCGACGCTGATCTACTTCGGCTACACCCACTGCCCCGACATCTGCCCGCTGACGATGAACAACCTGGCCGTCGCCAAGAAGTCGCTGACCAAGGCGCAGCAGGACGAGCTGCGCGTCGTCTTCGTCACCACCGACCCCGACCGCGACACCCCCGCCGAACTCGGTTCCTGGCTCAAGGGCATCGACTCCGACATCGTCGGCCTGACCGGGGACTTCGCGACCATCCAGGCCGGTGCGCGCACCGTCGGCATCTCCATCGAGAAGCCGGTGGAGAAGAAGGACGGCAGCTACGTCTCCACCCATGGCACCCAGGTGATCGCCTTCTCCCCGAAGACCGACCAGGGGTACGTGCTCTACGGCGAGGACGCCACCGTCGGCGACTGGTCCGCCGACCTGCCCGAGCTGATCAAGGGCGAGAACCCGTGACCCGCACCGCCCCCGGGCGTCCGGTGCGCCGGTGCGCGGCACGTGGCCGTCGTCTGGCGCTCACCGCCGTCGCCGCGCTCGCCCTGCCGCTGTCGGCCTGCGGAGCGCAGGACGGCCCCGACCTCTCCGTCGAGGGGGCGTACATGCCGCAGCCCGTGAGCGACGAACTGGCCGCCGGCTTCCTCACCGTCGTCAACGACGGCGACCAGGCGGCCGAGCTCACCGGGGTCTCCAGCGACCTGGCCGCCCGGGTCACCGTGCACGAGACGGTCGACGGGACGATGCGTCCCGCCGCGTCCGTCGACGTGCCCGCCGGCGGGCGGCTGACGCTCGAGTCCGGCGGCACGCACCTGATGTTCGAGGACCTGACCCGGCGGCCGGCGAAGGGCGAGACGGTCACCGTCGAGCTCCGCTTCAAGGACGCCGACCCGGTCACGGTCGACATGCCGGTCCAATCGGCCACCTACACACCGTCGCACCACCGGCACTAGGGAGGGACCACCGTGACGCCGACCATCGCGCCCCGCACGGCGACCACCGCAGGACCGCGGATCGCACGTGTACTGGTACTGCTGCTGCTCACCATGGCCGGGCTGTTGCTGGCCGGGGCCGGTCCGGCGTCGGCACATGCCGCGCTCACCGGCAGCGACCCGAAGCAGGGGGCGGTGGTCAACCGCGCTCCCGAGCAGGTGACGCTCACCTTCTCCGAGAAGGTCGCCGTCTCGGCCGACTCCGTCCGGGTGCTCGACCCCGAGGGCAACCGGGTGGACATCGGCAAGGCCCCGTCCGTCGACGGGACCAGCGTGCGGGTGACGTTGCACGAGGGCCTGCCGTTCGGCACGTTCACGGTGGCCTACCAGGTGGTGTCCGAGGACAGCCACCCCGTCGCCGGCGCCTACACCTACTCGGTGGGCGCCCCCTCGCAGACCTCGGTGACCCTGTCGGAGCAGTCGGCGGGCGGCGGGGTGGTGGGCACCCTGTACGACGTGGCGCGCTACGTCTCCTACGCCGGGTTCACGGTGCTGGTGGGCGGCGCGGCCTTCGTACTGATCTGCTGGCGGCGGGGCGCCGGGGTGCGCGCGCTGCAGCGGCTGGTGGTGGGCGGCTGGCTCGCCCTCACCGTCGGGACGCTGGCGCTGCTGCTCCTGCGCGGGGCGTACATCGGCTCCGGGAAGCTGGGCGACATCGCCGACATGGGGCTCCTCGCCCAGGTGCTGCGGAGCAGCGCCGGGGCTGCGCTGGTCTGCCGTCTGCTGCTGCTCGCGGTGGCCGCGCTGTTCGTGGCGGTCCTCTTCGGCACCTACCAGCGGCGTGCGGACGGCGCGGAGAAGCGGGACCTGTCGTTCGGTCTGACGGTGGGCGGCGTGGTCGTCGCCGCGGGGCTCGCGGCGACCTGGGCGCTGTCGGAGCACGCCTCGGCGGGGCTCCAGCCGGGGATCGCCATGCCGGTGGACGTGATCCACCTGCTGGCGGTGGCGCTGTGGCTGGGCGGGCTCACCGCCCTGCTGGTCGCGCTGTACCGGCGTTCGGCGGAGATCACCGTGGAGAGAGCCGCGGTGCACCGCTTCTCGCGGGTGGCGTTCCTCTCGGTGGCGGCGCTGGCGGTCACCGGCGTCTACCAGTCCTGGCGCCAGGTCGGCTCCTGGGACGCGCTCACCAGCACGTCGTACGGGCGCCTGCTGATCGTCAAGGCGGGGCTGGTGGCCCTGCTGGTGGGGATCGCCTGGATCTCCCGCCGCTGGACCCGGCGCCTCGACGACGCCGAGGCGGAGGGTGCCGCGGGGGCGGAGCCCGCAGAGGGCGCCGAGGATGTCCAGGACGCTCAGGAGGCCGACGAGCGCACGGCCGAGCCCGGGCAGACCGCGGAGGTCGAGGCGGCACGTTCGGTCGGGGCCGCCGGGACCGCCGGAGCCGGTGCCGCCGGAGCCGACGCCGCCGGTGAGCCGGGGGTGCGGGCCGGGGCGGGGGAGGCCGCCGGGGAACTCGGGGCCACCAGCACCATGGGCTCCGTCGGCGCCGCGAGCGCGGCCGCGGCCGTGGGGTCCGCCGGGGCCGCCGCCGCGGTCGCCCACCTGGCCGGTGAGGTGCCGGCCCAGAAGACGGGCAGCGGTGACGGGGACGACGACGCCGACCCGCGCCGCGCGGAACAGCTGGCCCGCCAGCGCGCGGCCGTCGAGACCGCCCGCCGCCGCAAGGAACGCGACGCCGACGCCCCGCGCGCCGGACTGCGCCGCTCCGTCCTCGCCGAGGTCGCGGTGGCCGTCGTCGTCCTGGCCGTGACCACCGCGCTCACCGGGGCCGAGCCCGGCCGCACCGAACAGCAGGCACGGGCGGCGGCCGCCTCGCTCAAGGCAGCCACGGGAACCGTCTCCGTCGAGCTGCCCTTCGACACCGGCGGCAAGGACGGCGACGGCGTGGTGCGGCTGGAGTTCGTCCCGGCTCAGGTCGGGGAGAACATCGTGCACGTCTACGCCGAGCACTCCTACGGCGCTCCGTACGACCTCCCCGAGCTCAAGGTGGCGCTCACCCTGGAGGACAAGAACGTCGGCCCGCTGCCGGTGTCGCCCAAGCACATCTCGTCCGGCCACTGGTCCGCCGCAGGTGTCCAGATCCCCATGGCGGGCGACTGGAAGGTGTCGGTCACCGTGCGGACCTCCGACATCGACCAGGTGACCGTCGACAAGAACGTGAAGATCGGCTGACGACCAGATGCACGACCCCCGCTCCGACCACCGTTCCGACCTGCTGCCCGGCCCGCGGTCCGGGCCCGCCACCGGCGGCACGGACCCCGATGCCGGCGCTGCCGAGCAGCCTCCCGGCGCCCTCTCGCGCCGGCGGCTGCTCGGCACCGCCGGCGCCACCGGCCTCGTGCTGGGCGCCGGCGGTGTGGCCGCCGGCTACACGGCCGGGCGCGCGACGGCTCCGGAGACTCCCGACGTCGCCCCCCTGACCGCCCTCGGTACGAACCGGGCGAAGTTTCACGTGAAACATCAGCCGGGCATCCTCCAGCCCGCGCAGGCGCACGGTCACCTGATCGCCTTCGACCTCGCCCCGGGCGCGGGCCGTCGCGAGGCCGCCGCACTCCTCCGCCGCTGGTCCGAGGTGGCCGAACGGCTGATGGCCGGACGGCCCGCACCGCACGAGGACACCGCGGTGGCCCGGGACGCCGGGCCCTCGGGCCTGACCGTGACCTTCGGTTTCGGCCACAGCTTCTTCGGCCGGACCGGTCTGGAGAAGCAGCGTCCGGCCGCCTTGGACCCGCTGCCCGCGTTCTCGAGCGACCGTCTGGACAAGGCTCGCAGCAACGGAGACCTGTGGGTCCAGGTCGGCTCGGACGACGGCCCGGTGGCGTTCCACGCCCTGCGGGCCCTGCAGAAGGAGGCCGGCGAGGCAGCCCGCGTCCGGTGGCACATGAGCGGCTTCAACCGGTCGCCCGGCGCCACCGCGCGCCCCGCGACCGCGCGCAATCTGATGGGCCAGGTGGACGGCACCAACAACCCGAAGCCGGCCGACGCCGACTTCGACCAGCGGGTCTTCGTCCCCGCCCAGGGCGAGCCCGCATGGATGGCACACGGTTCCTATGCCGTGGTGCGCCGCATCCGCATGCTGCTGGACGACTGGGAGCGGCTCCCCCAACGTGACCAGGAGGCGGTGATCGGCCGCCGCAAGGCGGACGGCGCCCCGCTCAGCGGAGGCGACGAGACCACGGAGATGGACCTGGAGAAGCAGGACGCCTCCGGCGGCCTGGTCGTGCCGTTGAACGCCCATGCCCGGATCACCCGTCCCGACCAGAACGGCGGGGCCGCGATGCTGCGCAGGCCGTTCTCCTTCCACGACGGCTTCGCCGAGGACGGCGCGCCCGACGCCGGCCTGCTCTTCATCAGCTGGCAGGCCGATCCCCTGCGCGGCTTCGTACCGGTGCAGCGCAAGCTGGACCGCGGGGACGCGCTGTCCGCCTTCATCCGTCACGAGGCCAGCGGCCTCTTCGCGGTGCCGGGTGGGGCGGCCGCGGGGGAGTACGTGGGGCAGGCGTTGCTGGAGGGCTGACGGCGGGGTCCGCGATCCGGACCGGCCCTGGCGCGGCCCGCGCGAGGACTACTGTGGGTCGCATGCCCGCGACGTACGCCTATCTCGGCCCCGAAGGCACCTTCACCGAAGTCGCCCTGCGCACCCTGCCCGAGACCGCCACCCGGGAACTGCTCCCGATGCTCTCGGTGCCGGCCGCGCTGGACGCCGTACGCGCCGGGGAGGCCGAGGCGGCGTTCGTGCCGATCGAGAACTCCGTCGAGGGCGGGATCACCACCACTCTGGACGAGCTGGTCTCGGGCGAGCCGCTGATGATCTACCGCGAGGTGCTCCTCTCGATCACCTTCGCGCTGCTGGTCCGGCCGGGCACCCGGCTGGAGGACGTCAAGACGGTGACCGCCCATCCCGCCGCGCAGGCGCAGGTCAGGAACTGGATGAAGGCGCACCTCCCGGACGCGCTCTGGGAGTCCGCCGCCTCCAACGCCGACGGCGCCCGGCTGGTGCAGGAAGGCCGGTACGACGCCGCCTTCGCCGGTGAGTTCGCCGCGGCCCGGTACGGCTTGGTCCCGCTGGAGACGAACATCCACGACGCGGACAACGCGCAGACACGCTTCGTCCTGGTCGGCCGCCCCGCGCGGCCGGCCGCCCCCACCGGTGCGGACAAGACCTCGGTGGTGATCTGGCAGCGTGACGACCACCCCGGCGGGCTGCGCGATCTGCTGGGCGAGTTCGCCGTCCGGGGCGTCAACCTGATGCTGCTGCAGTCCCGCCCCACCGGTGAGGGAATCGGCAACTACTGCTTCGCCATCGACGCGGAGGGCCATATCTCGGAGCGACGGGTCGCGGAAAGCCTGATGGGGCTCAAGCGGTCCTGCCTCAAGGTGCGCTACCTGGGTTCCTATCCGCGCGCCGACGTCACCGACGTCACCGACGTCACCGCCGACGCTCTGCGAAGGCCGCTGTCCGGCACCACCGACGCGGAGTTCGTCGCGGCGGCGGAGTGGGTGGCCCGGTGCCAGGACGGCCGTTTCCCGAACTGACGGGAGTTATCCACAGGCCTTGTCCACAGGCGGGGCGGGCACCTGGTGCACGAGTTGGGGACAAGTCGATGTCAATACGGGTTGCCGTCGACAAATCGCTCTTCCCGGATCTTCCGGGGGGAGTTACGGGCAACCTTCCCTCATTCACCCTTTTCCGTGGAATCTCTCATCGACCTCCCTTCTTTTCACTCGAAAGTGGCCGCATTACTCCTCCTGAGGCCCCATTCGTAGGGGATCAGGCCCTCCCGGCCCTCATTCGGAGCACGCACCTCCGTTGTCCACAGATTGGGCGGAAACCCTGTGGATAACTCTTGTCCGAGGCTGTGCATTTCTGTGGACAACCTGACGCTCCGCCGCCGTCCGGACACCGGTGAATACTGGGTCGTGACCGCCACGCGCGCACCGGTAGCCTGGTCCCGTGATTGACCTTCGCCTGCTCCGTGAGGACCCTGACCGTGTGCGCGCCTCGCAGCGCGCCCGTGGAGAGGACGTCGCGCTCGTCGACGCCCTGCTCTCCGCCGACGAGCGGCGCAGGTCGTCCGGCGTCCGCTTCGACGAACTGCGCAACGAGCAGAAGTCGCTCGGCAAGCTGATCGGCAAGGCGTCCGGCGAGGAGAAGGCCGAGCTCCTGAAGCGCGCCGGCACGCTCGCCGCCGACGTGAAGGCCGCCGACGCCGAGCGCGACGAGGCCGCCGAGGAGACCCAGCGGCTCCTGGTCCAGCTGGGCAACCTGGTGCACCCCGAGGTCCCGGTCGGCGGCGAGGAGGACTTCGTCACCCGCGAGACCCACGGTTCGATCCGCGACTTCGCGGCCGAGGGCTTCGAGCCCCGTGACCACTTGGAGCTCGGCCGGCTGCTGGGCGCCATCGACGTGGAGCGGGGCGCCAAGGTCTCCGGCTCGCGGTTCTACTTCCTCACCGGCGTCGGCGCCCTGCTGGAGCTGGCCCTGGTCAACGCCGCGATGGCGCAGGCCACCGCGGCCGGCTTCACCCCGATGCTGACCCCGGCGCTGGTGCGCCCGCAGTCGATGGCCGGCACCGGCTACCTGAGCCAGGGCTCCGGCCAGGACGTCTACCACCTGGCGGAGGACGACCTGTACCTGGTCGGCACCTCCGAGGTGGCGCTCGCGGCGTACCACATGGACGAGATCCTGGACGCCGACCGTCTCCCGCTGCGCTACGCCGGGTTCTCGCCCTGCTTCCGCCGCGAGGCCGGTTCGCACGGCAAGGACACCCGCGGCATCTTCCGCGTCCACCAGTTCGACAAGGTGGAGATGTTCTCCTACGTCGCCCCGGAGGACTCGCAGGCCGAGCACCAGCGCCTGCTGGAGTGGGAGAAGCAGTGGCTGACCTCGCTCGAGCTGCCGTTCCGGGTGATCGACGTGGCCACCGGTGACCTCGGCTCCTCCGCCGCCCGCAAGTTCGACTGCGAGGCGTGGATCCCGACCCAGGGCAAGTACCGCGAGCTGACCTCGACCTCGGACTGCACCGAGTTCCAGGCCCGCCGCCTGCAGATCCGTCTGCGCGACGAGCAGGGCACCCGCCCGCTGGCCACGCTCAACGGCACGCTCTGCGCGGTGCCGCGCACCATCGTCGCCATCCTGGAGAACCACCAGCAGGCGGACGGCTCGGTGCGCGTCCCCGAGGTCCTGCGCCCCTACCTCGGAGGCCGTGAGGTCTTCGAGCCGGTGGCCAAGTGACGCCTCCCCCGTCGTCCTTCCCCTACCGGCTGATCGCGACCGACCTCGACGGGACGCTGCTGCGCTCCGACGACACCATCTCGGGGCGCACCCGTGACGCGCTCGCCGCGGCCACCGCGGCGGGCGCGGCCCACATCGTGGTCACCGGGCGCGGCGTGCCGTGGACCCGTGACGTGCTCGACGACCTCGGGTACCGGGGCATCGCCGTGTGCAGCCAGGGCGGTCAGGTCTACGACGCGGGTGCGGGGCGGCTACTGACGTCGGTCACGCTGGACCGCAGGATCGCCGAGCTGGCCCTCGCCAAGATCGAGGCGGAGACGGGGCCGCTGTTCGTCGCGGTCGCCCGGGACGGGCTCGACGGGAACGTTTTGGTCTCCCCCGGTTACCGGTCGGTGGGCCACCTGCCGGCCGAGCCGCTCACCGATCCCGCGGACCTGTGGGCGGCGCCGCTGAGCAAGCTCTACATCCAGCACCCGACCATGGGTGACGACGAGCTCACCGAGGCGGCCCAGCGGGTCGCCGGCGGGTTCGTCACCGTGGTGATGGCCGGCGCGGGCATCGTGGAACTGCTGCCGCTGGGGCTGAGCAAGGCGACCGGGCTGTCGCTGGCGGCGCGGCGGCTGGGCGTGAAGGCCTCGGAGACCATCGCGTTCGGCGACATGCCCAACGACATACCGATGTTCCGGTGGGCGTCCTGGGGCGTGGCCATGGCCGACGCCCACGACGAGGTCAAGGCGGTCGCGGACAAGGTCACCACGTCCAACGACGCGGACGGCATCGCCGTGGTCCTGGAACGCCTCCTCGTTCCCTGACCTGCTGCTGCCCGCGCGGCTCACGCGCCGCGTCGGGCGCCGTCGGCAGGGGTGGAGGAGTGGTCCCGGGTGGGGCGGCCCGCGCGGGGCTGTGTTCCCGCGCGCTCGAAGCGGCCGCCCCCGGGCGGCTCCCAGCTGCACGTGCGCGGTGGGGTAACGAATCCCACCGGCGCCGGCGCGGGCCTGCCCAGCCGGGGGCCGGGGCCTTTCCTCCCCGTCCCCGCTCCCGGACCACGTCACGCCGGACATGTCCGGCGTGACACCCCACTGTGCCTCCGCGCGGGCCCGCTCCGCCACCGAATTAGCGGGCGGGCGGCCGCACGGGGCGGGTCACTTGCGCCGCCACCTGCGGCGGCGCGCCTTGCTCCAGAACCAGCCCGCCGGGGGCTGGTCCGTCCGCCACGGCTCCGGCTGGGGCGGCTCCCGCCGCCACCGCGCCGCCAGCATCCTGGCCCGGCCCGACGGCTCCTGGACCGTCGCGCCGCGCACGAAGTCCTCGTCCAGGACGACCTCGTCCCAGTCCTCCGGACCCGCCGTCCCGTCAGGTTCCGCCATCTCCCCGTACCTCCCGGATCCCCTGACGCCCAGTGTGCCGGGACGCAAGGGGATCCGGAGTCACGTTCGAGGAGATCGCCGCCGGACGCACCCCGTCGGGAGGGTGCGTGAGGCTCGCGGGTCTCACTCCTCCGTCGCGGGGGTCAGGGTGCGCAGGCGGCGGGCCCCGTACCAGGCGGCCAGCACGGTGAGCACGACCAGCAGCACCGCGCCGGTGACCGTGCCGACCTCCGAGGTGACCAGCTTCCCCTCGGCCAGGTCGCCGCCGACCGCCAGCGCCCACTGCTGGACGCTCAGGGCCCGGGCCCCCGGCACGAAGGAGCCGAGCAGCGCCTCCCAGACCAGGGCGTAGACCAGGCCGACGACCACCGCGTGACGCGTGATCGTGCCCAGCATCAGGAAGAGCGAGGCGTAGGCCACCGAGGCGACCATCGCGGCGACCGTGTAGGCGACGGCGACCCCGTCCGCCGTTCCCGCCAGGATCAGCGCGGAGACCAGGGTGGGGACGGCCGAGAAGACCATCGTCACCCCGATCGCCACGACCAGCTTGGTGAGCAGCACGGTCCGCCGCTTCACCGGCTTGCTGAGCAGGTACATCACCGAACCGTCGTCGATCTCGGGACCGATCGCCCCGGTGCCGGCGATCACGCCGACGATCGGCACCATGGCGGCCAGCGCGAAGCCGCCGAGCACGTTGACCGCGCTCTGCGGGTCGGCGCCCGCCATGAGCCGCACCACGACGGAGATCACCACGAGCAGCAGCGGCAGGCTGCCCAGGACGAGGGCGCGGCGCCGGCCGAGCAGGGCCCGGTAGGTGAGCCGGGCCACCGTGGGATGGAAGGCTGTGGACATCGTGAGGGCCTCCTGGGCCGCTGTGTCGCTAGGCCGCGACAAGGTACGAGAAGACGGACTCGAGGGACTCGTCCGACGGCGACACCGTGTAGAGCCGGATGCCGTGGTCGCGGGCTACCTGGGGCAGCAGCGCGGTGAACCGGCCGAAGTCGGCCGCCTGGATCAGCAGCGCGTCCTCGGCCGTGTCCACCTCGATGCCGGACGTCGACGGGTCGCCGATCAGCGCCGCGGCCAGCGCCCGGTCGTCGCTGGAGCGCACCAGGTACCGGTGCGGGCGGTCGGTCATCAGACGGCGGATGGAGCGGAAGTCACCGCTGGCCGCGTGGCGTCCGGCGACGATCACCTCGATGTGCGAGGCGACCTGCTCGACCTCCTCCAGGATGTGGGAGGAGAACAGCACGGTGCGGCCCTCGGCCCCCATCCGGCGCAGCACCTCCATCAGCTGCATCCGCTGGCGCGGGTCCATGCCGTTGAACGGCTCGTCGAGCAGCAGCACCGAGGGCCCGTGCACCAGCGCGGACGCCATCTTCACGCGCTGCCGCATGCCCTTGGAGTAGGTGCCGATCCGGCGGTCCTGGGCGTACTCCATCTCCACCAGGGCCAGGGCGCTCCGCGCCTCGGCGTCCCCCAGACCGTGCAGCTCCGCGTTGGCCACCACGAACTCACGGCCGGTCAGGAAGTCGTACATCGCCTCGCGTTCGGGGACGATGCCGATCTCCCGGTAGATGTCCTCGTTGCGCCAGACCGGCCTGCCGTCGAGGGTGACGGTCCCGGCCGAGGGGGAGAGGAACCCCGCCATCATGTTGATGAGCGTGGACTTCCCCGCCCCGTTCGGTCCCAGCAGACCGGTGACGCCCGGGCCGACGTCCATGGTGATGTCGTTGACGGCGACCACGTTGCCGAACCAGCGGGAGACGTGGTCGAGCTTGATGGTGGTCACAGCCCGGCCTTTCGGTAGCGGCGGATCAGAAGGGCGTAGCAGCCGGCGATCAGCGTCGCGATCACCAGCAGGTAGACGACGCCCTGGGCGGCGGACGGCCCGACTTCGCCCGGGAAGGGGCCTTCGGCACCGAGGAAGGCGTGCTGGAGGCCGTAGATGAGGCTGCTCGGCGAGAAGAGGCCGATCCAGTTCACGGCACCCGAGGCCCCGCTCTCGTCCGCGGCGACCTGCAGCGCCGTGACCGCGGTGAAGGACAGGGTCATCACGGCGATCACCGCGGCCACGCCGAAGCCGCGGCGCGGCGTGAGGGCGGCGACCAGCAGGGCGATGGCGGAGTGCAGCAGGGACAGCACGGCGGCGCCGGCGAGCCCTTGGGCGAAGCCGGTCGTCTGGTCCGTGAAGTCCAGCTTCGCCAGCAGCGCGCCGACGTAGAGGAGCACCAGGGGCAGCGCGGTGAGCACGAAGACCGCCGAGGCCATCGCCGCGTACTTGGCCCGGACGTAGTCCGAGGTCTCGATGGGGCGGGAGAAGTACAGCGGCATGGTCCGGTACCTCAGGTCCAGCGAGACCGCCTGGGGCGCCTGGGCGGCGAGGAACAGGGCGATCACCATGTCGAAGCCGACGGCGTACTCGACGTAGGGGAGGGGCAGCTCCTTGCTGCCGGTGATCATGGTGACCGCCACCATGATCACCGCGGGCAGCGCCATCACGGCGGTGATGATCACCGGCACGATCTTGGACCGGGCGGAGCGGCCCAGCCCGAAGGCGCCGCGCAGGGACTGCGCGAACAGGGAGCGGCGGGCGTAGGAGCGTCCCAGGCGGGGGCCGTCGTAGCCGCGGTAGCCGATGTCGTGGATCCGGCTCTCCGGCGCGGCGCCGTCGCCCGGCCGTGACGGCCTGCCCGGGGAGCCGGCCGGCGTGAGGCTATCGGTCGTCATGGCGGAAGACCTCCGAGATGTGGTGCCGGCGCTGTTCCATGCGCACCAGGCCGAGCCCGAGGCCGGCGACGGTGTCGCGGACCAGGTCGTAGGCGGCGTCGCCGTCCGCGGTGAGGAGCAGGATGCGGCCCGCCCCGGGGAGGCCGGCGCCGCCGTCCTCGGTGCGCACCCCCTGGGCGTCGAGGGCCTTGCGGAGGGCCTCGATGCCGTCGGGGTGCTCGTCGCTGTCGGTGACCTCCACCGCGAGGACCGCGGTGGACCGGGTGAAGTCGGTCGTCGAGCTGGACTGCAGCAGCGAGCCGCCGTCGATCACGACGACGTGGTCGCAGGTGCGTTCCAGTTCCCCCAGCAGGTGGGAGGTGACCAGAACCGATATGCCGAAGTCGGTGTGGATCCGCCGGATCAGGCCCAGCATGTCGTCCCGGCCGGCCGGGTCGAGACCGTTGGTGGGCTCGTCGAGCAGCACCAGGTCCGGGTCGTGGACCAGCGCCTGGGCCAGCTTCACCCGCTGCTTCATGCCGGTGGAGTAGCCGCCGATGGGCCGGTAGCGCTCCTCGTACAGGCCCACGTGCCGCAGGGTGTCGGCGGTGCGCTCACGGGCGGCTGCCGACGGCAGACCCGACATGCGCGCCATGTGGACGACGAACTCGGTGGCCGAGACGTCCGGCGGCAGGCAGTCGTGCTCCGGCATGTAGCCGACCCGGGCACGGATGGCGGCGCCCTCGGCCCGGACGTCCATGCCCAGCACCTCGGCGCGTCCCTCCGACGCGGGGGAGAGGCCCAGCAGGATCTTGATCAAGGTCGATTTGCCGGCGCCGTTGGCGCCGACCAGGCCGGTCACCCCGGAGCCGATGTCCAGGGTGAGCCGGTCGAGGGCGGTCACCCGGGGGAACCGCTTGCTCAGGCTTTCGGTCAGGATCACAGTCACGGCCCTGACGGTAGGGGGGCGGGCGGGGGCGCGTCGTCCTCCCGTAGGGCGTGCCCGACTCACCCTCCAGATGTAGGGGACGCGTAAGGGTCCCCCCGGGAGCTGAGACGGGGAGCCGTGACGGGTGGGGCGGAGGGACCGTCGGGCGGGCGGACGGACGGACGGACGGGTGGGCGGACGGGCCGGCGGCGGGCCGTGGCGTGATGGGGCGGCTCCGTCCGTATCGCGGCGAAGTTGTCCACAGGTTGGTCCCCCAATCCTGTGGAGAACCGTAATTCGCTGTGGATCAAACGCCCGATGCCTGAGACTTGGGCCACATGAACACCTCTCAGGAAAACGCCGGCACCGACGACCGGCGCATGGTGAAGGTCTCGAAGTACCTCTCCCGGCATCTGCGCCATCAGCCGGACCGGATCGGCCTCACCCTCGACCCCGGCGGCTGGGTCGAGATCGACGCCCTGCTGGAAGCGGCCGCGACCCACGGCTTCCCGATCAGCCGGGCGGAGCTCGACCACGCGGTGGCGGCCAACGACAAACGGCGCTTCGCCGTCGAGGGCACCCGGATCCGCGCCAGTCAGGGCCACACCGTCGAGGTGGATCTCGGCCTGGAGGCGGCCGTGCCGCCGCCGTTCCTCTATCACGGCACCGTCGCCCGGTCCCTGGACGCGATCCGCGCCGAAGGACTGCGTCCGATGGCCCGCCATGACGTCCATCTCTCGGTGGACCGGGAGACCGCCACCAAGGTGGGCGCCCGCCGAGGCCGCCCCCTCGTGCTGACGGTCGACGCCGGGGCGATGCACCGGGACGGCCATGTCTTCCAGGTGAGCGCCAACGGCGTCTGGCTGACCCGGTCGGTCCCGCCGGAATACCTGCGGCTACAGCAAGGGTGAAGCGCGCGGCTGGGATGTTTCACGTGAAACGCCCCGGCCGTAGGCTCGCACCATGAGCCTGCGTCTGAGCACCGTGATTCTGCCGTACCGCCGCTGGCAGGAGGGTGGACGAGCCTCCTGGGAACGCGCCGAGGAACTCGGTTTCCACACCGCCTACACCTACGACCACCTGTCCTGGCGCACCTTCCGGGACGGCCCGTGGTTCGGCGCCGTTCCCACCCTGACGGCCGCTGCCACCGTCACCTCCCGGGTCCGCCTGGGCACCCTGGTCACCTCGCCCAACTTCCGGCACCCGGTCACCCTGGCCAAGGAGCTGATCTCCCTCGACGACATCTCCGGCGGCCGGATCACCCTGGGCATCGGTGCCGGAGGCACCGGCTTCGACGCGACCGCGCTGGGCCAGGACCCCTGGACTCCGCGGGAGCGCGCCGACCGGTTGGCCGAGTTCGTCCCGCTGCTGGACCGGCTGCTCACCCAGGACTCGGTCTCCTACACGGGCGACTACTACTCGGCGCACGAGGCCCGCAACATCCCGGGCTGCGTCCAGCGGCCCCGCCTGCCCTTCGCGGTGGCGGCCACCGGGCCGCGCGGGATGAAGCTGGCCGCGCGCCACGGTCAGGCCTGGGTGACCACGGGCGACCCGACGATCTTCGAGACCGGCACCCCGGAGGACTCGGTGACGGCCATCCGCCGTCAGACCGAGCGGCTGGCGGACACCTGCGCGGCCATCGGCCGGGACGTCAAGGAGCTCGACAAGGTGCTGCTCACCGGCTTCACCCCGGATCGCAACGCTCCCCTGGAGTCCGTGGACGCCTTCGTCGACTTCGCCGGCCGTCATGCCGAGCTGGGCTTCACCGAGCTGGTGATCCACATGCCGATCCCCGACTCGGAGTTCGCCGTGGACGAGAAGACCTTCGAGCGCATCGCCACCGAGGCACCGGCGCAATTGAGCTGAACTCCAGCCGTCGGCTGGACCTGCTCCGCCCGGCCTACCCGGCATTTGCGGGGGAACCGATCATTCAGGGGTCGATTCTCACTCAAATGTGCGGACGTCCGCACGCACGTGCTGGCATATGCGCGAGAATGGCGGGGTGACCTCAGCTCTCGAAGCGCCCGCGACCCGGGCCCACGCTGCAGTTCCGCCCCGGCTGATCGCCACGGACCTCGACGGCACGCTGCTGCGGGACGACAAGTCGGTCTCGCCCCGCACGGTGGCCGCCCTGGCGGCCGCCGAGGCGGCGGGCCTCGAAGTCTTCTTCGTGACCGGGCGGCCCGCTCGCTGGATGGAGGTCGTCGCCGACCACCTCCAGGGGCACGGGCTCGCCATCTGCGGGAACGGGGCAGCCGTCGTCGACCTGCACGACGGCCCGGGACGCCACCGCTTCGCGAAGGTCCGCGAGGTCGGCCATGCCAACGCCAGGGAGACCGTCCGGCTGCTGCGCGAGGCGGTGCCCGGCACGCTCTTCGCCGTCGAGCAGACCTACGCCTTCCACCAGGAGCGCGCCTACCCGCGCATCTTCGTGGAGGAGCCCGACTCCTACGGCGACGCGGAGGAGCTGCTGGCGCCCGGTGGCGTCGCGGCCTCCCTGCCGGTGCTCAAGCTGCTGGCCTTCCACCACGATCTCGAGCCGGACGCGTTCCTCGCCCTGGCCCGCGGCACGCTCGGCGAGCGGGTCACGGTCACCCGCTCCAGCCCCAGCGCCCTGCTGGAGATCAGCGGCCCCGGCGTCTCCAAGGCCAGCACGCTCGCCGTGTGCTGCGCCGAGCGGGGGATCTCCCCCGCGGAGGTGGTCGCCTTCGGCGACATGCCCAACGACGTCGAGATGCTGACCTGGGCGGGACGGGCCTACGCCATGGGCAACGCCCATCCCGACGCGCTGCGGGCCGCCGGACGGCAGACCGCGGGGAACAACGAGGACGGGGTCGCGCTGGTCATCGAGGAGATCCTCGCCGACCTGCCGTAGCCGCCGCGGCGGGGTGAGGGCTGGGCCGGCGCGGTGCCGGCCAGGCGGGCCCCGGCGTGGGCCTGGCCCGGCGTGTGTCCCACGGGTGCCCGGCCCGGCGCGGGTTCCGCCCGGCGGGGGTCTGTGCCCTGCCGGGCTTCAGCCGAGGGGCACTCCGTGGGAGGCCAGCCAGGGGACGGGGTCGAGCGCCGATCCCGAGCGGGGCGTGACGCGAACCTCGAAGTGCAGGTGCGGGCCGGTGGAGTTGCCGCTGGTCCCCGACTGGGCGATCCACTGGCCGGCCGTCACCCGCTGCCCCTGATCGACGGTGACCGCGGCCAGGTGCGCGTACTGGGTGAAGTAACCGCCGGGGTGCTCGACCACCACCTCGATCCCGAAGGGGCCGCCGCACGACACCCTGGCCACCCGGCCGTCGCCCACCGCGCGGACCGGTGTGCCGATCGGCACCGCGAAGTCCTGCCCCGTGTGCCGGCTCGCCCACCGGACGCCTCCCTGGCCGAACCCGGCCGACAGCGCGTACTCCTCGACCGGCGTCACCCAGGTCCCCGGCGCGGACGGTTCCGGCTGCTCCAGCCGCACCGCGCTACGGCACGAACCGGCGGCGACCGAGGCGTCCGCCCGGCTCTGGAGCAGCGTCCGCGCCTCCTCCAGGGTGCTCTCGATCCGCTTCCGCTTCCCGTCCAGTTCGGCCGAGTGCTCCTCCAGCCGCTGCCGTCGTTCCTCCGCCCTCCGGCGTTCGTCGGCCAGTCGCCGCTCGGCACGGCGGCTCCGGTCGATCACGTTCTGGAGGGCGAGGTCCGCACGCCAGACGGCCCGCTGACCGGACATCAACGCCCGTGCGTCACCCGAGAGCAGGATCTGCGCGGTGACCGGCAGACCACCGCCCGCCCGGTACTGGGCCGCGGCGTACCGGCCGACGTCCGCCCTGATCACCTCGGCCTCCCGGCGCTTGGTGGCCAGCAGCCGGTCCAGCTTCCCCGCCCGCGCGCGCTCCTGCTCCAGCCGGCGGGCGTCGGCCTCGTACCGGTCGGTGGCCCGGGCCGCCTCCCGGTACAGGCGCGCCACCCGGGTACTGAGGCCACCGTCGTCCGGTGGACCGGCGGCCAGCCCTCTCCCTTCCTCGGCGGCGGCGTGCGGCACGGCCAGCGCGGCCAGGGTGCACAACAGGACCGGAACCAGCGGGAGGACACGGCGAGGTGAAGGCATGTCAGCGATGCTGGCGGCGCCACCCGCGCCTGGCTCGCCGGAGACGTACGGCCGGGGGAACCCGTACGGCACCCGAGGGAACCTCTGCGGCAGCCGGGGGACGCGGCCCGCACGCCGCCCGGACCGGCCCACCTGGTCCGGCCCTCCCTGGCCCGACCTTCTCCGACCCGGCCCCCCTGGCCCGGCTCGCCCGCCGTGGCTCGGCGGTCCTGTCCTGCCTCGCCGGTCCTGCCTCGACGACGGTCGTGGCTCGCCGGTCGCCGGGCCCCGAGGTCAGCCGGCCGTCGGGGCCAGGCTTCGAGGCACCGGGCCGGCGAGGTCCACGGGCCGGGCGGTGAGGAGTGCGGCCTCCGCCTCGCGTTCCACCATCGTGCGGAACGGCCCCGCGACCGTGGCGAGATCCGTGTACTGGCCCCGCTGCACCACGCGTCCGCCGTCCAGGACCACCACCTCGTCCACCGCCTCCAGGCCCGCGGTGCGGTGCGTGATCAGCACGGTGGACCGTCCCTGGGCGGCGGACACCTCGGTGGCGGACAGCAGGTCCGCGGTGAGGGCGTCGGCGGTCGGCAGGTCCAGGTGCTCGGTGGGCTCGTCCAGCACCAGGACGGGGAAGTCCGCCAGCAGCGCCCGGGCCAGGGCGAGCCGGCGGTGCTGGCCGCCGGAGAGCCGTGCGCCGTGCTCCCCGATCAGGGTGTCCAGGCCCTCGGGAAGGGCGTCCACCCACTCCAGCAGCTCGACCCGGTCCAGGACCGCCCGCAGCTCCGCGTCGGTGGCGTCCTTCCGCGCGATCAGCAGGTTCTCCCGGACGCTGCTGTCGAAGAGGTGGGCGTCCTGGGCGCAGAGCCCCACCAGCCGGCGCACCCGGTCGCCGTCCAGTTCCCGGATGTCGACCCCCGCGAGGGTGCAGGACCCCGCCTCGGGCTCCAGGAACCGCAGCAGCACCTGGGCCAGGGTGGTCTTGCCCGCGCCGGACGTTCCCACCACGGCCACCCGGCGTCCGGGTTCCAGCACCAGGTCCACCCCGCTCAACGCCGTCCCGCGCTGTCCGGGGTGACGGGCCGACAGGCCGCGCATCACGAGGGGGAACGGCGACACCGGAGCCGGGAGCGGCCGCTCGGGCTCCCGCACCGGATCCGGCGCGTCCAGCACGTCGAAGACCCGCTCCGCGCCGCGCCGCACCCGCTGCCGGTACTGCGCGGCGAGCGGCAGTCCCAGCACGGCCTCGAACGCGGCGAGGGGAGTGAGCACCACCACCGCGGTGAGCAGCCCGTCCAGCCTGCCCGCGCCCACCGCGGGGACCGCGACCAGCGCGGACGCGGCGACGGTGAGGCCGCCGATCAGCGCGACCAGCCCGTCGCCCAGGGCGCTCGCGGACGAGGTGCGTGCGGCGATCCGGGTCAGCACGGCGTCGGCCGCGCGGGCGGCGGCGAGCCGGGCGGGCAGCGCACCGGCCACCGTCGACTCGGCGGTGCCAGTCAGCAGGTCGGTCACCCGGGTGGCCAGTTCCCCACGGGCCGGCGCCAGCCGTGCCTCCGCCCGCCGGGCCACCGCCGCGGTCAGCAGCGGGACGCCTCCCCCGGCCGCCAGCAGCCCCACGGCCAGGACGGCGCCCGCCTCGGGCAGCAGCCAGGCCGCGAACGCCACGGAGCCCGCCGAGACCGTCAGGGCCGCGCCGACGGGCAGCAACCACCGCAGCCAGTAGTCCTGGAGGGCGTCCACGTCGGTGACCAGGCGGGACAGGAGATCTCCCCGGCGTGCGCCGCGCAGCCCGGCGGGAGCGAGCCGCTCCAGCCGCGCGAAGACCGCGACCCGGGTGTCGGCGAGCATCCGCAGCACGGCGTCGTGTGAGACCAGCCGTTCGGCGTAGCGGAAGACGGCACGGCCCATGCCGAAGGCGCGGGTCGCGGTCACCGCGAGCATCAGGTGCAGCACGGGCGGCATCTCGGAGGCCCGGGAGATCAGCCAGCCGGAGGTCGCCATCAGACCCACCGCGCTGCCCAGTGCGAGACTCCCCAGCAGCAGCGCCGTCCCGAGCCGCCCCCGCCGCGCCCTTGACAGCCCTCGCACCCGCCGCAGCACGCCTCGCCCACCGGCACGCCCACGACCGACCGCCTGCGCGGCCACGGGGCGGGCACCGCCCTCGAGCACCGCCCCGCTCACGGAAGCGGCCACGAGCCCGGCGGCGGCTCCCACCACCGGCCCGGCGGCAGCTGTCACCGACGTGTCGGCAGCACCGGTCGCCGGGGCAGCGGCGCGGGTCACCGGGGAACCACCCGGCGCGGGGCCGCGGTCGTAATCGGGCAAGCGGCCCGGGCCGCCCGCGACCTCACGCCCCGCCGAGACCTCACGCCCCGCCGCGGACGGCGCAGACGCCGCAGACGCCGCAGACGCCGCAGACGGCGCTGACGGTGCAGACGGCGCCGTCAGCCGGATCACGCGGTCCGCCACCGCCAGCAGTGCGGGCCGGTGGACCACCAGCAGGACGGTCCGGCCCACCGCCAGCCGCCGCACCGCCTCGGTGATCTCCGCCTCCGTCGCCCCGTCCAGCGCGGCCGTCGGCTCGTCGAGCAGCAGCACCGGCCGGTCGGCCAGGAAGGCGCGGGCCAGCGCGATCCGCTGCCGCTGCCCGGCCGACAGCCCCGCGCCGTCCTCCCCCAGCAACGTGCCGGTCCCCTCCGGCAGGGCGTCCACGAACTCCAGCGCCCCGGCGTCCGACAGCGCCCGTCGCACCTCGGCCTCGTCGGCGCCGGGCCGTGCCATCCGCACGTTCTCCGCCACGCTCCCCGCGAACAGGTGGGGCCTCTGCGGCACCCAGGCGATCCGCGACCGCCAGTCCTGCGGGTCGATCTCCGCGAGGTCCACGCCACCCACGCACACCCGCCCCCGCGAGGGCCCGGTGAAGCCGAGCAGCACCCGCAGCAGCGTGGACTTGCCCGCGCCGCTGGGTCCCGTGAGGGCGACCACCGCACCGGGCTCCACGGTGAACGAGACGCCCCGAACGGCGTCCTCCGAGCGGTCCGGGTAGCGCACCGTGACGTCCTCGAAGGTGATCGTCGTGTCCGCCGGCACCGGCCGGTCCCCCGCCACCGGCAGCGGCGTCTCCAGCGTCGCGAACACCTCCTCCGCGGCGGCCAGTCCCTCCGCCGCCGCGTGGTACTGCGTCCCCACCTGCCGCAGCGGCAGGTACGCCTCGGGCGCGAGGACCAGCACCACCAGCCCGGTGTAGAGGTCCAGTTCCCCGTGGACGAGCCGCATGCCGATGGTGACCGCCACCAGCGCCACCGACAGCGTGGCCAGCAACTCCAGTGCGAACGAGGAGAGGAAGGCGATCCGCAGCGTGCGCAGGGTGGCCCGCCGGTACTCCTCGGTGATCCGGCGGATCGACTCCGCCTGGGCCTTCGCCCGCCCGAACACCTTCAGGGTGGGTAGCCCGGCGACCACGTCGAGGAAGTGGCCGGAGAGGCGCGACAGCAACCGCCACTGCCGCGCGGTGTGTGCCTCCGTGGCCCACCCGATCAGCGCCATGAACAGCGGGATCAGCGGCAGGGTCGCCACGATGATCGCCGCGGAGACCCAGTCACCCGCGACGATCCGTGCGAGCACCACCACCGGCACCACCACGGCCAGGCCCAGCTGGGGCAGGTACCGGGCGAAGTAGTCGTCCAGGGCGTCCACGCCCCGGGTCGCCAGGTTCACCAGCGACCCGGTGCGCTGCCCGTCCAGCCAGGAGGGACCGAGGGCGGCTGTCCGTGCCAGCAGCCGCCCCCGGAGCTCGGACTTGACCGCCGCGCTCGCCCGGTGGGCGGCGAGGCCGGTCAGCCAGGCGACCAGTCCCCGCCCGCAGGCGACGGCGGCCAGGGCCAGCAGAGGGAATCCCAGCTCGCCGGTGGTCAGCCCTCGCTGGAAGACGCCGACCACCACCGCGGCGATCAGCGTCGCCTGGGCGACGACCAGTCCCGCCCCGGCCAGGCCCAGGGCCACCACCGCGGCCAGGAAGAAGCGGGTGGCGCGTGCGTGACGCACCAGCCGGGGGTCCACCGGTTTCACGTGAAACCTCGTCCGTGAGAGGGGTCAGTGACTCACGGCGATGTGCCGTGTGCCGATCCGCTTGCGGAACACCCAGTAGGTCCAGGACTGGTAGAGCAGCACCACGGGCGTGGCCGCCAGCGCGCACCAGGTCATGATCTTCAGGGTGTAGGGGCTGGACGAGGCATTGGTGACCGTGAGGCTCCAGGACTCGTCCAGCGTGGAGGGCATGACGTTCGGGAACAGCGACAGGAAGAAGACCGCCACCAGCCCCACCACGCCGAGACCGGAGAAGACGAACGCCCAGCCCTCCCGCCCCGCCCGCGCGGTGAACACCGCGACGGCCAGGACGGCCAGGGTGAGGGCCGCGGTCACCAGGCCCGGGGTCCCGCCCCGCAGGAGCAGCGTCCAGAGCAGGAAGCCGGCCAGCGGCACGGCGGTGACGGCGCCCAGCCGCAGCGCCAGTCCGCGCGCCCGGTCCCGGATCTCCCCCTCGGTCTTCAGCGCGGCGAAGAGGGCGCCGTGGAAGGTGAACAGCGCGAGGGTGGTCACTCCGCCCAGCAGGGCGTACGGGTTCAGCAGGTCCCCCAGGGTGCCCACGTACTCCAGGTCCCGGTCGATCCGCAGGCCGCGGACGATGTTGCCGAACACCACGCCCCACAGGGTGGCGAGCAGCAGCGAGGTCCAGAAGATCACCGACTCCCAGTTGCGCTGCCACTGCTCGCCGGAGCGCTTCACCCGGTACTCGAAGGCCACCCCGCGCAGGATCAGGCAGAGCAGGACCAGCAGCAGCGGAAGGTAGAAGCCGGAGAAGAGCGTGGCGTACCACTCGGGAAAGGCGGCGAAGGTGGCGCCGGCCGCGGTCACCAGCCAGACCTCGTTGCCGTCCCAGACCGGGCCGATGGTGTTGATCAGCACCCGCTTCTCGGTCCGGTCCCGGGCCAGCAGCCGGGTGAGGACACCGATCCCGAAGTCGAAGCCCTCCAGGAAGAAGTAGCCGGTCCACAGGACGGCGATCAGGACGAACCAGACGTCGTGCAGTTGAAGTTCCATGCGGGGCGACTCCTGCCTGCTAGTACGAGAAGGCCATCGGCCGGTCGGCGTCCTGCGGGTCGCCGCCGATCCGGGTGGGCGGGTTGAGGTCGGCCTCGGTGAGTTCGGGCGGGCCGGCCTTCACGTACTTCACGAGCAGCTTCACCTCGACGACGGCGAGCGCCGCGTAGACCACCGTGAAGAGGACCATCGAGGCCAGCACCTCGCCCTGACCGACGCCGGGGGAGACGGCGTCACGGGTCTGGAAGACGCCGAACACCACCCAGGGCTGGCGGCCCATCTCGGTGAAGATCCAGCCCCAGGCATTCGCGATCAGCGGGAACGCCATGGTCCAGGTCGCCACCTGCCAGAACAGCCGGGTCGTCCGGGGACCGAGGACGCTGCCGCGCGGCAGCAGGACCAGGCGCGGCACCTCGTCCTCCCCGGTCCGCAGATGCCGGGGGAGCAGGAACTTCTTGCGGGTGAGCCAGAGTCCGAGCACGCCCACCCCGAGGGACGCCATGCCGAAGCCCATCATCCAGCGGAAGCTCCAGAAGGCCACCGGGATGTTGGGGCGGTAGTCGCCGGGGCCGTACTTCTCCTGCATCTCCTCGTTGATGTCGTTGATGCCCGGCACGTAGTGGTCCAGGTCCGAGTCGGCGAGGTAGGAGAGCAGGCCGGGTATCTGGATCGCCACGGTGTTGTGGCCCTTGTCGACGTCCCCGTAGGCGAAGAGCGAGAACGGGGCCCCGCGTTCGCCCTCCCACAACGCCTCGGCGGCCGCCATCTTCATCGGCTGCTGCTCGAACATCACCTTGCCGAGCACGTCGCCGCTGACCGCCGTCAGCAGGCCGCCGACCGCCACCGTCACCAGGCCCAGCCGCAGCGAGGTGCGCATCTCCGCGATGTGCCGGCCTCGGGCCAGGTGGAAGGCGGCGATGCCGACCATGAAGGCGCCGCCGGTCAGGAAGGCGGCGGCCAGGCTGTGGAAGACCTGGGCCAGCGTGGTGTTCTGGGTCAGCACCAGCCAGAAGTCGGTGAGCTCGGCGCGGCCCTTGGCCTCGTTGATCCGGTAGCCGACCGGGTGCTGCATCCAGGAGTTCGCCGCCAGGATGAAGTAGGCGGAGAGGACGGTGCCGACCGCCACCATCCAGATGCAGGCCAGGTGGATCTTCTTCGGGAGCTTGTCCCAGCCGAAGATCCACAGCCCGATGAAGGTCGACTCGAAGAAGAAGGCGATCAGCGCCTCGAAGGCCAACGGCGCCCCGAAGACGTCCCCCACGAAGCGGGAGTAGGCGGACCAGTTCATGCCGAACTGGAACTCCTGCACCAGGCCGGTGACCACGCCCAGCGCGATGTTGATCAGGAAGAGCTTGCCCCAGAACTTGGTGGCCCTGAGGTACTTCTCCTTGCCCGAGCGGACCCAGGCCGTCTGGAGGCCGGCCGTGAGCGCGGCCAGGGAGATCGTCAGCGGGACGAAGAGGAAGTGGTAGACGGTCGTGATGCCGAACTGCCAGCGGGCGAGTGTCTCGGGTGCCAGGGCGAGGTCCACGCGTTCTCCTTCACAGCGGTGCCTCGAGGCGGAGTTTTTGTTCCACCAGATCCGCACATGGGGGGATGAACATGCGCGCTTGTGAAAGCGTTCACATTCACAAGCTATTATCAGCATGTCGGTCGAACGGTCGTACAGGGGGGTCCCCCTACTGGCCCGGATCGGCCGAAACCCGCCCCTCGCGCACGCTCCGAGAACCACACCTCACCCAGGCCGCGGCCGACGGAACGACGACGGCCCGGCGGCTCCCCGAAGGGGCCACCGGGCCGCGGCACGTCCGGTCGGCGGACCGGACCGGGATCAGGACCAGAGTCCGGACCAGGGTCAGGACCGGGTCAGGACCGGGGTCAGAGGGTGCGGCGGAAGTCCTCCGCCGTCTTGACGAAGAGGTCGTTCGCCTCGGTCTCCCCGACCGTGACCCGCACGCCCTCCCCGGCGAACGGGCGGATCACCACACCCGCCTGCTCGCAGGCAGCCGCGAAGTCCATGGTCCGCTCGCCCAGCCGCAGCCAGACGAAGTTCGCCTCGGTGTCCGGCACGGTCCACCCCTGCTCGCGCAGGGCCGCGACCACCCGGGTGCGCTCGCCCACCAGGGAGCCCACCCGGCCGAGCAGCTCGTCCTCCGCGCGCAGCGAGGCGACCGCGGCGTCCTGCGCCAGCTGGCTGACGCCGAACGGCACGGCCGTCTTGCGCAGCGCGGCCGCCACCGGCTCGTGGGCGATCGCGAACCCGACCCGCAGACCCGCCAGGCCGTACGCCTTGGAGAAGGTGCGCAGCACGCAGACGTTGGGGCGGTCGCGGTACAGCTCCACGCCGTCGGGGACGTCCGTGTCCCGGATGAACTCCCGGTACGCCTCGTCCAGCACCACCAGCACGTCGCTCGGCACCCGGTCCAGGAAGCGCTCCAGCTCGGCCCGGCGCACCACCGTGCCGGTCGGGTTGTTGGGGTTGCAGACGAAGATCAGCCGGGTCCGGTCGGTGATCGCCGCGGCCATCGCGTCCAGGTCGTGCACGTCACCCGGGGTGAGCGGGACCTGCACGGGCGTGGCGCCGCTGATCCGGGTGATGATCGGGTAGGCCTCGAAGGAGCGCCAGGCGTAGATCACCTCGTCGCCGGGGCCGCTGGTGGACTGCAGCAGCTGCTGGGCGACGCCCACCGAGCCCGTGCCGGTGGCCACGTGCGAGGCCGGCACCCCGAAGCGCTCCGCCAGTTCCTCGGTCAGGCCGGTGCAGGCCATGTCGGGGTACCGGTTGAACGAGGCGGCGGCGGCCACCACGCTCTCCATCACGCCGGGCAGCGGCGGGTAGGGGTTCTCGTTGGAGGACAGCTTGTAGGCGACCGGGCCCGTCCCCGAAGCCGGGCGGCCCGGCTTGTAGGAGGGCACTCCCTCCAGCTCGGCACGCAGTTTGGGGGTCGTCTCGCTCACCGCAGTCCTCCTCATGACGGCCGGCGGCTCACTGCGCCGCAGGCACCGATGGCTATCAGCCTAAGAGCCGCCCGCCCCGGCGGTACCGGCCCGGCGTGACGGCCCCGCTGGGCGCCCTCCGGCGGGAGCGGTCCGGGGTGCCGGAACAACCGCGGGTCCAGGGGCGCAACCGCGAAAATCACGCGCGCCGGTGGCTCGCGCCCTGGCGCGCATCACCCGTGAAGGTGAGTTGCACCCCGGGCGGGACCTCTCCGGTGCATATTGCATGCACCCGCCGAGACGCTCGGTCCTTCGACTCCAACACTCAAGCACCTTAATTTCCAAGGTGATTGCGCCCACATGACCATGGAGAATCGTCCCTGTCAACGGGCGCATATGCATCCGGCCCACCCTGCCTTCCGAGCCCTACTATCGGCTCGCCATGACAGCAGCAGGGAAGCACCAGGTGAACCGGGCGGAGATCAGCCGCCGGGGCAGCCGACCAGGCCGGGCAGGGATCCGCGACGTCGCCGCCGCGGCCGGAGTGTCCATCACGACCGTCTCCGACGCCCTCAACGGCAAGGGCCGACTGCCCGATGCCACCCGCCGCCACGTCCGTGAGGTGGCCGACCGTCTCGGTTACCGCCCCTCGGCCGCGGCCCGAACCCTCCGTACGGGGAAGTCCGGCCTCATCGGCCTGACCGTCACCACGTACGGGGATGAACCTTTCACCTTCACGGAGTTCGCGTACTTCGCCGAGATGGCGCGGGCCGCCTCCTCGGCGGCGCTGGACCGCGGATACGCCCTGGTCATCCTGCCCGCGACCTCACGGCACGACGTGTGGTCCAACGTGGCGCTGGACGGGACGGTGGTCATCGACCCCTCGGACCACGACCCGGTCGTCACCGAACTGGCCCGTCAGGGTTTACCGGTGGTCTCCGACGGCCGCCCGGACGGCACCCTTCCGGTGACGGCCTGGGTGGACAACGACCACGAGGCCGCCGTGCTGGGCATCCTCGACCACCTCGCGGCGGCCGGCGCACGCCGCATCGGGCTGCTCACCGGCACCAGCACGGACACCTACACCCGGCTGTCGACCACCGCCTACCTCCGCTGGTGCGAGAGCGTCGGCCAGGACCCGGTCTACGAGTCCTACCCGGCTCACGACCCCTGCGCGGGCGCGGTCGCCGCCGACCGGCTGCTGGCCCGTCCGGACCGCCCGGACGCGGTGTACGGCCTGTTCGACCCCAACGGCACGGACCTCCTGGCGGCCGCCCGGCGGTACGGGCTGCGGGTGCCCGAGGACCTGCTGCTGGTGTGCTGCAGCGAGTCCTCGGTCTACGCCGCCACCGAGCCGCCGATCACCACGCTCTCCCTCAAGCCGCGCCGTATCGGCACGGCCGTGGTCCAGCTGCTGATCGACGCCATCGAGGGCATCGCCTCGGACCAGCCCGTCGAGCAGGTGATGCCGACGGAGCTGATCGTCCGCGCGTCGTCCCAGCGCCGCCCGGCCCGCACCACCGTGAGCCCTCCCCGCGCGGCCGGCGCCGGCTGACACGCCACCCGCCCCGCTCCGGCCCCTCGCCCCACGGCGGGACGGGGCGGGGGCGGACGGCCGGGCAGGGGTGGCCGGGCCGGACGCCGGTAGGGGGCTGGGCCTGCCCGGCGGACGGCACGTCAGGTGAGGGCGGGCACGCGGGAGGACGGACCCGGTCGAGGGGCGCGCGGACGGCGGCAGGGGGCAGGACGGCGGTCGCCGGAGCGACGTCAACCGGCGCACACCGTGCGATTCGGCCGAAATCCCGCCCGTCATCCCCTCGTGCCGCAGGATTCACCACCCCTGGGTCGTCCCACGGCACGATCCGCGTTCCTATGATGGGCGCACGGCACCGCGGGCCGCTGCCACCAGGCAGTCCGATGCGGTGCAGACGCGGCGCGATGGTGGAGGGGTCGATGACTCAGGGGGCCGGTCGGGGACCCGAGGTGGAGCGTACGGCGACGCTGCGCGACTTCCGGGTGCCCGCATACGTCCACGAACCCGTTCCGCACACAGCGGCGGTGATCCCTCCCGCTCCCGTGCCGCCGGCCTCCGCCGCGCACAGCGAGCCCCCGGCGGAACCGCACCCCGGTTCGGTGCCGCCCGAGGACATCCCCGGTCACCGCGCCGACGAGTACACCCCGACCGAGCGGGACCTCCCGGTGATCCGCCGCAGCGACACGCTGCAGCTCATCCCGTCCCCCGCCGCCGGTCCCGCGGAGGCGACGACCGCGGGGCAGCCCGCCCCCGGCCCGCTCTACGTCGTCGGCGACGTCCACGGCTACCTCGACGAGCTCCTGGACGCGCTGCACGAGCAGGGCATCGTCGACGCGAACGGCGAATGGTCGGCCGGCAACACCCGGCTGTGGTTCCTCGGCGACTTCACCGACCGGGGCCCCGACGGGATCGGCGTGATCGACCTCGTGATGCGGCTGTCGGCCGAGGCCGCGGCCGCGGGCGGCTACTGCAAGGCGCTGCTCGGCAACCACGAGCTCCTCCTGCTCGGCGCCAAGCGGTACGCCGACACGCCCGTCAACTCCAGCGCGGGCACCGCCACCTTCCAGGCCGCCTGGCTGCTCAACGGCGGTCAGAAGGCGGACATGGAGCGTCTGCGCGACCACCACCTGCAGTGGATGTCGCGGCTCGCCGCCATGGAGGAGGTCGACGGGCACCTGCTGGTGCACTCCGACACCACCGCGTACCTGGAGTTCGGCGCCTCCATCGAGGAGGTCAACGACACCGTCCGGGAGACGCTGACCCGCAACGACCCGGACGAGGTGTGGGACCTCTTCCGCAAGTTCACCAAGCGGTTCGCCTTCCGGGACGGCGGTGTGGACGCCGCCCGCGAGCTCCTCGACGCCTACGGCGGCACCCGGATCGTCCACGGCCACAGCCCGATCCCGTACCTCACCGGCGAGGCGGGCTCGGAGGACGGCGCGTCGGGCTCGGGACGCTCCCCGATCGACGGGCCGCACATCTACGCCGACGGCCTGGCCGTCGCCATGGACGGCGGCGTCACCATGGCCGGCACCCTCCTGGTGCGGCGCCTGCCCGTCGCCTGACCCGGGCGCACCCGTCGCCGCATCCGGCGCCTTCCCCTGCGCCTGATCACGCGCAGTGATCAACTCCCAAGCACATCACGGGAGTTCATACGTCGCATTTCCTGCCGGATCCGGCGCGGATCCGGCAGGAAACCGGGAAACTCCCGGAATTCCCCTTGTCATCACCCGCCGCCACGGCACTACCATCGGACTATCCGTAGCAGGCTCCCCTCCGTCCCAGCCAGACGGCTCGTCGGCATGCCGAGCCACAGCCCTACGGAGCATCGGGGGATGCACATGACCAGCCACCCGCAGCACCTGCGGAACGAGGACCGCCCCGATTTCGAGCGAGCCCTGGACGAGGTTCTGCGCTCGACCCCGCGCGAGAGTGACCCGGCGGTTCTCACCGGGCGGCCGAACACCGAGCAGCTGCGCACGCACGCCCTGGCCTGCGCCGACGAGATCGCCCAGGCGGCGGCCGTCGAGTACGGCCACTACCTCGACCTCCGTGACGGCCTGCGGCGTCTGGCCGACCCGGCCGGGGAGCCGGAATCCGACACCGCGGAGAACGCCGTTGCGCGGGAGGCCGACGCCTCCGGTCCCGGCGCGGGCGCGGTGGCCGTCGTCCTGGCTCCCCTGCTGGCGGGAGCGTCGGCGGTCGTGCTGCTGCTGATCGGCTACGTGCTGAAGATGGTCACGCCGGAACCGGCCATGGCGCGGACCCTGTTGACCGCCGGCTGGGTGTTCGGGGCGCTGGCCGCGGGCGGCCTGCTGACCGCCGCGGCCGGACTGCTGATTACCGCCCTGCGCAACGGCGCCCGGGCCTACCACGTGGAGCCCCGGCATCGGCAGGACGCGGACCTGGAGCGGGCCCGCCTGGAGTGGCTGGAGGCTCTGCGCGAGCTCGGCCTCCAGCCCTTCCTGGAGAAGGCGTCGGCCTCCGCCTCCCGGGTCGCCCCGGCCGGCGGACCGCTGCCCGCGCCGGGTGACCAGGACGGCCACCCCGGTGCCCGTCGGGAGCCGGGCCGGATGACCAGCCCGCGCTTCAGCAGCCCGGGCTACAGCAGCCCCGACTTCTCCAGCCGGGACCGCCGCAACCCCTGAGGTGACGCGGCCACGCCGGCCGGGCGCGCACAGGCGCCCGGCCGGCGTGACACGCCGCCGCACCGGGGGCGATCTCCTCCGGGGACGGACACGCCAGCCGGCTAAGGAAGCGCAAGGATCGCAATTGCGTCCGGCTGGGCCACCGCCAGACGGCTGCCGTCCGGATGAAGTGCGGCGACGGGAGTCGGTACGTGGTTCACCCCGTAGCTGCCGACGCGCGGTGAGACGCCGACCTCCGGCCACTCCGCCAGCACGGCTCCAGTGGCCACGTCGATCAGCCGCGGGTACTCGCACAGCACGATGACGCGATCACCGTGCCCGACGAGTGTGCCCATCGGAAGCTCAAGCCGGTGCCTGTGCAGCCATCTCCGCTCCGACAACGACCATATGCCCAACTCCCTGGGCCCCATCGTTGCCGGGTCGCCCTCGTCGTCATCGTCGGCCGCGTCCTCACCCGTCGCCACCGCCAGGCGATCGCCGTCGAGCCAGCAGGCGGCGTCGATTTCGGCGTTCAACCCGCCCCACGGCAGGAGGCCCTCGTCGTCGAGCACGGCCGGCTCGGCCAGTGCCCGTTCAAGGTCGTACACCTGGGCAATGCCGAAAGGACTCCACAGCCAGCCGGCCGAGAGGAGGTGTTTGCCGTCGGGGCTCATGGCGAGCCTGGAATGGAAGATGTCGGTCGGCGTCCGCTCGCCATGAGTGAGCCGCTCACCCGTTGCCGCGTCCTCGACTTCGATGACCTCATAGGCTTCGGGACAGTGCGCCAGCACCTCCCGACCGTCGGAGAGCGCGCCCAGCGCCACCGGGTAGTCGAAGTCCTCGGCGTGGTAGTAGCTCCTGTTGAGCTCACGGACGATCCGCTCTCCGTCGAGGAGCAGCGCCTTCGTCCCCCGCTCGGTGTATGCGACGGTGTACCGGCCGGACGGCGAGACGACGGCCCGGTCGAAGGGGTACGCGTACACGCATCCTGAGGGGTGCTCGACGCCGTCGGACGTCCAGCGCCGTACCCCGTCCGCTCTGTCGACGAGGTCGTCCCCCTCCCACACCAACGACCGCACCTCGCCGGTCGACTTCCACCGCACCACATCCGTGTTGCCCATCGTTCCCCCTCCGTCGGCGGACGTACGCCGTACGTCATCGACGCATCATGGCGGAGCACCCACGGTCGCGTCGCCGCATGACGGATCGAGCCGGGCCCGCGACTCCCCCGTGGGTCGCGGGCCCGGCTCGCGGTTCCGGACGCCGAGTCAGTCCACCAGCGGCAGGTAGACCCGGTTGCCGCGTGCCGCGAACTCCTTGGACTTCTGCAGCATCCCCTCGGCGATCTCCTCCGGCGAACCCGCCGCCGCGTCACCGCCGAACCGCTCGTTGATGTCCCGGCTGATCCGCATCGAGCAGAACTTCGGCCCGCACATGGAGCAGAAGTGCGCCGTCTTCGCCGGCTCCGCGGGGAGCGTCTCGTCGTGGAACTCCCGTGCCGTGACCGGGTCCAGGGAGAGGTCGAACTGGTCCTCCCACCGGAACTCGAACCGGGCGTCGGAGAGCGCGTCGTCCCATTCCTGGGCGCCCGGGTGTCCCTTGGCCAGGTCCGCGGCGTGGGCGGCGATCTTGTAGGTGATCACTCCCGTCTTGACGTCGTCGCGGTCGGGAAGGCCCAGGTGCTCCTTGGGCGTCACGTAGCAGAGCATCGCCGTGCCCCACCAGGCGATCATCGCCGCGCCGATCCCGGAGGTGATGTGGTCGTAGCCCGGAGCGATGTCCGTGGTCAGCGGGCCCAGGGTGTAGAACGGCGCCTCGTCGCAGATCTCCTGCTGGAGGTCGATGTTCTCCTTGATCTTGTGCATCGGGACGTGTCCCGGGCCCTCGATCATCGTCTGCACACCGCACCGCCTGGCGATGCGGCCGAGTTCCCCGAGGGTGCGCAACTCGGCGAACTGCGCCTCGTCGTTGGCGTCGGCGATCGATCCCGGACGCAGGCCGTCGCCCAACGAGTAGGTGACGTCGTACGCGGCGAGGATCTCGCTCAGCTCCTCGAAATGCTCGTAGAGGAAGCTCTCCCGGTGGTGGGCCAGGCACCAGGCGGCCATGATGGACCCGCCGCGCGAGACGATGCCCGTCTTGCGACCGGCCGTCAGCGGCACGTAGGCCAGCCGGACCCCGGCGTGCACCGTCATGTAGTCCACGCCCTGCTCGGCCTGTTCGATCACCGTGTCCCGGTAGATCTCCCAGGTCAGCTCCTCGGCCCGGCCTTCCACCTTCTCCAGCGCCTGGTAGAGCGGCACGGTGCCGATCGGGACGGGCGAGTTGCGCAGCACCCACTCCCGCGTGGTGTGGATGTTGCGGCCCGTGGAGAGGTCCATGACCGTGTCGGCGCCCCAGCGGGTCGCCCAGGTCATCTTCTCCACCTCCTCCTCGATGGAGGAGGTCACCGCGGAGTTGCCGATGTTGGCGTTGACCTTCACCAGGAACCGCTTGCCGATGATCATCGGCTCGATCTCCGGGTGGTTCACGTTGGCGGGCAGCACCGCCCGGCCCGCCGCGATCTCCTCGCGCACCACTTCGGGGGCGACGTTCTCCCGGAGGGCGACGAACTCCATCTCCGGCGTGATCTCGCCGCGCTGCGCGTAGGCGAGCTGGGTGACCGGACGGCCGTCCCGGCCGCGACGCGGAAGCCGCGGCGCACCGGGGAACACCGCGTCCAGGTTCCGCAGCCCGCCGCGCGGCAAGGTGTGGCGGATTCCGTCGTCCTCGGGCCGGACCGGACGGCCGGGATACTCCTCGGTGTCCCCCCGGGCGACGATCCAGTTCTGCCGCAGTGACGGCAGGCCCCGGCGGACGTCGGTGGCCGCCTCGGGGTCGGTGTACGGGCCGGAGGTGTCGTACAGCGACACCGAACGGCCATTGGTGAGGTGGACCTGCCGCATCGGCACGCGAATGTCGGAGCGCGAGCCCTCGACATAGCTCTTGTGCCAACGAGCAGGCGTGCGTGCGTCCTTGTCGGTCATGAGACCTACTCCCTACGCCGGCATTACCCGGTAACAGGTTCGGCGGTCGACGCAGCGGTCTCCGTGACGATGTTTCCCGTGAAACATCGTCCGCCCGCCCCGTTCCGGGGGCGGTGCGGAGGTCAGCGTCCTCTCAGCCCGGTGCTCCGAGCTCCCGCGTGTGCAAAGGTGACCCCACGCTAGCGTCTCGCCGGGCGCGGTGAACAGTAGGCCTCTGTCACTCTTGGGATGATCTGTCCGTGAGCACCATGCAACCGCCTCCCGAACCGCCGCGTTCCCCCAACGGCCCTCGCCTGCCGCACGGTCACGCGCACGGCGCCGGATCCGGTCATGGCCCCGGTCCCGCCTACGGTCCGCCACCCGGCTACGGCCCTCCGCCCGGCCGCGGATCCGCTCCCGGTACGGGGCCGGGACGGGGACCCGGGCCGGGTAGCGGGTACGGCGCCGGATCGGACCGCGGGTACGCCGAAGGGCCAGGTGGCGGGTACGGCGCCGCGGCGGGACAGGGCTCCGGCGACGGGCACGGCTCGGGGGACGACGCCGCCGCACACGGCCACAGCCACAGCCACAGCCACAGCCACGGACCAGGCTCCGCCGGAGGATCCGGGTCCGGCCACGGGCACGGGCACGGCTCCGGCGGGGGACCCGGTTCCGGCGGGGGACAGGGTTCCGGTGGCGGCCACGGCTCCGGCGGGGGACACGGGCACAGTCACGCGCACGGGCCGGCCGCACCGGCCTCCCGCCGGCTGCGGAGGATCATCACCGCCGTCCTGGTGCCGTTCGCCGCCGCCGTCGCCGTCGGTCTGCTGGTCCTGTGGCCCGGCGGGGCGCCCGGCCACGAGCGCTCCGGCGTGGGTTTCGACCGGCACACCGAGCAGGCCACCGTCACCCGCGTGGAGAAGACCTCCTGCGGACAGCAGAGCAAGAAGGACCAGGAGTGCTCCCTGGCCACGGTGCGGATCGACACCGGGAAGGACAAGGGCCGCACCTTCACCGAACTGGTCCAGAAGGACCAGTCCCGGCAGTTGGCCGAGGGCGACTCGGTGATCGCCGCCTACGAGCCGTCCGCGCCGAAGGAACTGCAGTACTCGGTCATGGACATGAACCGGAAGTTCCCGCTCGCCCTGCTGGCGGGCATCTTCGCGGTGGCCGTGGTGGTCGTGGGCCGGCTGCGGGGCCTGATGGCGCTGATCGCGCTGGCGGTGAGCTTCCTGGTCCTCACCCTGTTCATCCTGCCCGCCATCCTCCAGGGTTCGAACCCGTTGGTGGTCGCGGTGGTCGGATCCAGCGCCATCATGCTGATCGCGCTCTACCTGTGCCACGGCCTGTCGGCCAGGACCTCGGTGGCGGTCCTGGGCACCCTGGTGTCGCTGCTGCTGATCGGCGTCCTGGGCTCGGTGTTCATCGACTGGGCCGTCCTGACCGGCAACACCGACGACAACACCGGCCTGATCCACGGCCTGTATCCGCAGATCGACATGAGCGGCCTGCTGCTGGCCGGGATCATCATCGGCTCGCTGGGCGTCCTGGACGACGTGACCGTCACCCAGACCTCGGCGGTCTGGGAGCTCCACGAGGCCAACCCCTCGCTGGGCCCGCGCGGCCTCTACCGCGCCGGTCTGCGCATCGGCCGGGACCACATCGCCTCGGTGGTCAACACCCTGGTGCTCGCCTACGCGGGCGCCGCGCTGCCGCTGCTGCTGCTCTTCTCGATCGCCCAGAGCAGCGTGGGCTCCGTCGCCAACAGCGAGCTGGTCGCCCAGGAGATCGTGCGCACCTTGGTCGGTTCCATCGGCCTGGTTGCCTCGGTGCCGGTGACCACCGCGCTGGCCGCCCTGGTGGTCGCCGCCGACCGCCCCGGCCCCGACGGCCGAGGCGCCCCGCAGACGGCCGGGCGGAGCCGCGCCAACCGCGGGCGTCGCCGCCGCCGCTGACCTCACCGGGCGTGACACCCGCGTCGGAGGTGCGGCGCGGGCTCCCGGCCCCCGGGAGGCGGGTCAGGGCCGCCCGGGCAGCGACCGCCGGGCCGAAGCGTTCCTTCAGGGGAGCGGAGCCGACCACGGCGGGCAGGTCAGCCGGCGCTCTGTTCCTCGGCCAGGATGCGGTCCAGCGCCTCGTCGAGGTGGGCGTCGAAGTCGGCCAGCGCGCCCTCCTGACCGAGCGGCACCAGCTTGTCCGTCCGGTCCAGGAACGCCACCAGCGGAGCGGCGCCGGAGCGGAACAGCGCCTGGTCGCGGCCCACCTGGAGACGGATCAGCACCTCGCCCAGCATGTCGGGGTCGGCCGGCGACACTCTCACGTCACCGTCCCCGCAGGGCCGCCCCACCCCGTCGATCAGCAGCTCCCGACCGAAGGCCCAGGTCACCGGCGCGTCACCAGGAAGGTGAAAGGTCAGTCGCACGGCGAACGGATCAGAGGTCTCGTAGCGCAGCTCGACCGGAATGCGGAACGAGAGCTCGTCCGAGACGAGAAAGTTCATCATGACCTCTGCCTGCACCGACTCGCGCATCGCCTACCCCGTCTTTTGTCCTCGGGTTGTCCGGGACTCATCCTGCTGACCCTGCGCGCCATCTTGCTGAACGTACACGGCGAATCACAAGGAGTGATTTTTCAGATACTGAAAGACAGGGCCAGGACACCGGGTTGGCGCCCGATCTCGGCCTGCAGCCGGCGGGCCGCCGGGAGCAGGCCGTCGGCCTGCTGGGCGGGGAGGGAGACGGCCACCGTGGCGACGAGCGTGCCGATCCGGATGGGGATCGCCGCGCACACCGTGCCCAGGACGTACTCCTGACGCTCGATCACTGGCTCCCCATGGCGGCAGGCCGCCAAACGCCGCAGCAGGACGCGCTCGTCCTCGACGGTGTACGGGGTCAGCCGCTGCACCGGGTAGCGGGCCAGGTGGTCCCGGCGGGCGTCCTCGTCCAGCTGGGAGAGCAGGCACTGCCCGATGGCGTGCGCGTGCCCGGTGGCCCGGAAGTCGGCCCACTCGTCGACCGCCGGGCTCTCCTCGGAGTCCGCGACGCCGACGACCTCGATCTCCCCGTCGCGGTAGCGCGCGCAGTACAGCGGGGCTCCCACGGCGTCGTGCCAGTGGGCCAACGCCTCGGTGACCGCGCCGCGACGTCTCTGCCGGGCCAGTCTGCGGCTCAGCCGCTCGGCGGCGTCCCCGAGGTGGAAGAGGCCGCTGTCTCGCCGCAGATAGCCCTCGTGCACGAGGGTGCGCAGCAGGTGGTACGTGGTCGGCAGCGCGAGCCCCGCCTGCCGGGCCAGTTGTTTCGCCGGTGCGCCCTGCTCGTGTGCGGCCACGGTCTCCAGCAGGCGCATCGCCCGCTGGACCGATCCGATCAGCGTCGCCGGCTGGCCCTGGCGCGGTCTTCCGGCGCCCTCGGCCGCTCCGCCTCTGCCCGGGCCCCCCTTCGCGGAGCCGGCGGGCAGGTGGCCCGCCTGGGTGGGCTGGACTGGCACCGATGGGGCGCGTCGCGAGGCGGACGCGGTGTCGGCCGTGGCCAAGGGTCACTCCCGGAGCGCGAGGGGCTGCCCGTGCCGGGGAAACACGGGGGATGTGCAGGCCGCCCGCGGGGGCTCTGGCTCCCCCACGTCGAGTTCCGGACTCTAACGGTCCGTCACCTGCCGCATACACCCCGCGGGCGAAGCTTCCCTCTCACGAGGGATCCGCCCCTTGCGCGCCGGGCGCGCTCTACCACTTCCCGTCGGAGGACGAGGAGGAGGAGCCGGTGAACTTCCGCACCAGGAAGATCAGACCTCCCACCAGCGCCACGAACAGCAGCACCTTGAACAGCAGGTGCACCAGGAAGCCGAGCAGGCTCAGCAGAAAGCCGCCGAAGACCACCAGCGCGATCACCGGGATCGCCACCCACTTCACCCACCACGGCACGTCCGCGAGGATCTCACGCATCGCCCAGCCCCTTTTCCCTCTGCGAGTCGGGCGCCGCGTCTCGGGCGCCACATCATCGATGCTAGGCGCGCGAAGGGGCCGGCAGGGGCTCCGGGCACCCCCGTTCCCCCCTGACCGCACCCCTAGGGGACGCGGCCCCGCGACCCTCGGCCGGAGCCCTCCGTCACCCCTCCGGCGGGGAGAAGACGACCATCACCCTGAGGTCCTCACTGATGTGGTGGAACTTGTGCGGGACCCCGGCCGGCACGTAGACCACGCTGCCGCGCGCCACCTCGGTGGTCTCGGTCCCCACGGTGAGCCAGCCGCGTCCGCTCACCACGAAGTACACCTCGTCCTGGTGGTGCGGCTGCTGCGGATCCTGCGTGCCGGCGTCCAGCGCGTAGAGCCCGACCGACATGTGCCGTTCGCGCAGGAACTGCAGATACGCGCCGTCGTTGGCGGCCCGTTCGGCCTCGAGTTCGTCCAGCCGGAATGCTTTCATCGCCCCGCTCGCCCCTTGAGTCCAGGACCACTATCGATCTCTTCTGCCACGATCAGATACATGATGAATTTCCTAGTCAAGACGCTCGCCAACGCGGGAGCCCTGGCGGTGGCCGTGTGGCTGATCGACGACATCAGCCTCGAGGGCGGAAGCACCGGCAAGAAGGCCTGGACGCTGATCCTGGTGGCCCTGATCTTCGGCCTGGTCAACCTGCTGGTGAAGCCGGTCGTCAAGCTGCTGACGCTCCCGCTCTTCATCCTCACCCTCGGTCTGATCACGCTGGTGGTCAACGCCCTGATGCTGCTGCTCACCTCCTGGATCGCCGGGAAGCTCGACCTGAGCTTCCACGTCGAGGGGTTCTGGACCGCGGTCCTGGGCGGTCTGGTCATCTCGGTGGTCTCCTGGGCCCTCAACCTGATCCTCCCCGAGGACGACTGACCGCGCTCCGGACGACCCAGGCCGCCACAGCGCGGCCTGGGCCTTCCCGCGTCGCCTGGGCGTCCCGGCCCGCCGCAGATCGCGTCCTGTCCGCCTGGTGAGACGACGCCACGTCCCTGACCTGCCTGTTCAGCCACCCGTCCGTCCGGCCGGCCGACCGCCCTGAGACAGTGGGGGTGGCGAGCCTGCCGGCCGCCACCGGACGTGAGCACCAGGAAGGACGGGCCGTATGAACGACTCCGCCGCGCACACCCCAGGACAGGGCGCCGAGGCCGACGGCACGGGCACGACGCACCCCACGACCGGTGACGGCACCCGGGCGGTCCGCGCCGGCCTGCCGGAACCGGTGAAGTACGAGCCGACCCTCCCCGGCCCGGTGTTCGCCGCCCACTTCCACCTGCCGGGCGAACCCACCGGTCCGTACACCTACGGCCGGGACGAGAACCCCACCTGGACCCTGCTGGAGAACGCCATCGGCGAGCTCGAGGCTCCCGGCCGGGAGGACGTGGAGACGCTGGTCTTCCCCTCCGGCATGGGTGCGATCTCCGCGGTGCTCTTCTCCCAGCTGCGCTCCGGCGACACGGTGGTCCTGCCCAGCGACGGCTACCAGGTGTTCCCCCTGGTCCGGGCCCAGCTCGAGGCCTTCGGCGTCGAGGTCCGCACCGCCCCGACCGGTGGCGACGCGCAGCTCGAGGTGCTCGACGGCGCCCGGCTGCTGTGGATCGAGACGCCCTCCAACCCCGGCCTGGACGTCTGCGACGTGCGCCGGCTCGCCGAGGAGGCGCACTCCCGGGGCATCCTGGTCGCCGTCGACAACACGCTGGCCACCCCGCTCGGCCAGCGGCCGCTGGAACTGGGCGCCGACTTCTCGGTGGCCAGCGGGACCAAGCAACTGACCGGCCACGGCGACGTGCTGCTCGGCTATGTGACCGGTGCCCGCGGCAAGGCAATGGACGCGGTACGACGCTGGCGGAAGATCGCCGGAGTGATCGCGGGGCCGATGGAGGCCTGGCTGGCCCACCGCTCGATCTCCACCCTGCAGATGCGGGTGGACCGGCAGGCCGCCACCGCCCTCACCCTGGCCCGGGCCCTCAAGGACCGGCCCGAGGTGGGCGACCTGCGCTATCCCGGCCTCCCGGACGACCCGTCCCACGCCGTGGCCTCGCGGCAGATGCGCCGCTTCGGCAGCGTGGTCTCCTTCACCCTGCCCGGCCGCGAGCACGCCGAGCGGTTCCTGGAGTCGCTGCGTCTCGTCGACGAGGCGACCAGCTTCGGCGGGGTGCGCTCCAGCGCCGAGCGGCGGGGCCGCTGGGGCGGGGACGCGGTGCCGGAGGGCTTCATCCGCCTCTCGGTGGGCGCCGAGGACCCGGACGACCTGCTGGCGGACGTGCTGCGGGCCCTCGACAAGGCGGCGGGCACGACCGCCGGACACTGACCGGGAACTGTGCCCGTCCCTCGGCGACACGCAGCCGCGACGACGCGGCCGGGGCAGTGCGGTCGGGGGCGGTGCGGTCCGGGGCGGTGCGGTTGGGCACCGCCCCCGGAGCGCGAAGGGCCCGGCCCGAGCCTCCCCCCTCGTGGCTCGGACCTGGCCTCCTGCCCACCGTGCGACCACCCGGTCGCACCGCGCGACCAAGGCTAGTTGACTCTGTGTCAGTGTCCAATCACGGGAGCGACAGGGTCGTATCGACATATTTATAGTGGGACGCGGCCGACGGGCCGCCGACGGCGGCCGGTACCGCCCGGGGAAGCCGAGGGGGCGTCCATGGATCTGGCCTTGCTCCGCACCTTCGTGGCGGTGCACCGAGCCGGGTCCTTCACCCGCGCCGCCGCTCTGCTCGGCCTCTCCCAGCCCGCTGTCACCTCCCAGATCCGCACGCTGGAGCGCCAGCTCGGCCGCCCGCTCTTCCTGAGAAGGGCACGCGGGGTCGTGCCCACCAGCATCGGCGACGAGCTGGCCCACCGGGCCGCTCCGCACCTGGACGCGCTGGTGGAGATAGCCGAGGCCGGAGGCGACGACGGCGCACCGCGCACCCTCCACCTGTCGGGACCTCCGGAGTTCCTGGCCGAGCGCGTCCTGCCCGCCCTGGTGGGCCTCACCGACGACAACGGCCTGGCACCGCCGCTGCGCGCCTCCTTCGGCAACGACGAGGAGGTCCTGGAAGGGCTGGCTGCCGGACACTACGACCTCTCCGTCACCACGGCCCGCCCACGCGGTTCGCTGCTGCACTCCATCCCGCTGTGCGACGAGGAGCACGTCCTGGTGGCGGCCCCGGGACTGGTGGCCGGGGCGGGCTCCGGCCGCCGGCACCGGCCTGCGGAGCTCCTGGCCCGGCTGGACCTGCTCCCCGTGGTCGAGGTGCACGAGTCGCTGCCGTTCGTCTCGCGTTACTGGGCCGCGGTCTTCGACGCCGTCCCCGCCGCGGCCTCGGGAGCCGTGGTGGTACCGGACCTGCGGGCGGTCCTCGCCTGCGCCGAGCGGGGCGCCGGCCTCGCCGTCCTGCCGCGTTACCTGTGCGCCACCGCCCTGGAGCGGGGCTCGCTGGTCGTCCCGTACGAACCCGATGTCTCTCCGTTGCGGACGTACTTCCTGGTGACGCGCAGCGGCACACTCGGCCTTCCGCACATCGGCCGGGCACGGGAGCTCCTGCAGCAGGCCGCCGCCGCGTGGTCCTGAGAGCGCGGCTCACCGGCGAATGGCCCCGGGCGATGTTTCACGTGGAACATCGCGGGCCAGATTTCCCCCATGACCGTCCGCCCCGTGGTCAAGCGCACCGCCCGAGCCGTCCTCCTGGACGGTGACGACCTCATCCTGATCAAGCGCACCAAGCCCGGTGTCGACCCCTATTGGGTCACCCCGGGCGGCGGCGTGGAGCCCGAGGACGCCACGGTCGTCGAGGCGCTGCACCGCGAGGTGCACGAAGAACTCGGCGCCAAGATCTCCGGCGTCATTCCCTGCTTCGTGGACACCGTGGAGCACATCGGCCCCGACGAGGCGTCCACCGGCGTCAAGATCCAGCACTTCTTCGTCTGCCGGCTGGAGTCGATGGATCCCTCCCTCCGTCACGGTCCCGAGGTGGAGGAACCTGCCGGGGAGTACGAGATCGTGCGCGTGCCCTTCACCCGCGTCGGGATCGCCTCCGTCCATCTCGTACCGCTCTCCCTGCGGCACTACCTGGACGGCAACATCGAGGGCGTCCGCGCGTTGCACGCCGCCGATCTGGTGTGAACCGCACACCGCCGATCTGGTGGGGCAGGGCTCCGCACCGCGGACAGGCCCTAGGGTGCGGGCATGAGTGATCTTTCGATACGCCCTGCCCAGGTGGGCGACGTACCCGCCCTCGTCGCCCTGTACGCGGACGACCCCCTGGGTGCGCTCCGCGAGACCCCTGACGACCTGGACCCCTACCTGGTGGCCTTCGAGCGGCTGGCGGCGGACCCCCACCAGCACCTGATGGTGGCCGAGCGTTCCGGCACGGTCGTCGGGACCCTCCAGCTGACCGTGATCCCCGGCCTCTCGCGCCGCGGCACCACCCGGTCGGTCATCGAGGGCGTGCGGATCCACTCCGACGAGCGCGGCAGCGGGCTGGGCACGCAGCTCGTCCGGTGGGCGATCGAGGAGTCCGGGCGGCAGGGGTGCGGGCTGGTGCAGCTGACCTCCGACGCCACCCGGACCGACGCCCGCAGGTTCTACGAGCGTCTCGGCTTCACCGCCTCCCACCTCGGCTTCAAGCTCCAGCTGTGAACGCCGGGCCGGGTGGCCTTCCCGGGCCGGTCATGGCCCGGGAAGACGGTCAGCCCTCCTGCTTCAGCCCGCGCCAGCCGCCCTCGTCCACGCCACCCGGGACGGGGGCGGCGGGGTCGTAGGGGATGCGGGTGAAGACGAACGACCCGAGGTCCAGGTGGCTCACGGTCCCGTCGGAACGCCGGACCGCCCGCAGGGTCTCCCCCGCGTAGTAGCCCTCCAGGCCGGTCCAAGCACCGTCCCCGGCCGCCCGGAAGCGCGACCTGCGGGGGCCGTTGGCCGCCAGCGGATCGAGTGAGACGCCGCCGTCCGGGGTCAGGCGCAGGACGAAGGCCTGGGTCCCCCAGTACCAGGGACCGGTCAGCGCCAGCGTCTCCGGATCGACGTCCGGCAGGGGGCGCCACGGCTCGGGGATGCGGGGCTCCGCCTCCGCGACGATGCGCACCAGGTCGGCGCCCAGCGTCGAGATGGGGACCCCGGAGGTGCTGTTGACCAGCACCACCGCGGCCACGTCGTCCGCGACGGACAGGGACAGGTTGGCCAGGTAGCCGGGGACCGAGCCGGAGTGGCCGACCACCTGACGTTCGCCCCAGTACTGGATCTGCATGCCCAGCCCGTAGCCGTACCCGGACGCCAGGTCGCCCGGCTCCGGCGGCGCGGCGGGGGTCCGCATCTCGGCCAGCGAGGCCGCGCTCAGCACCCGGTCGTCACCGTGGGCCAGGAAGACGGCGAAGCGTGCCAGGTCGGTGGTGGTCGACCAGAGCTGCCCCGCGGGCGCCATCCGGCCCAGGTCCTCGACCTGTTCGGGGAGCAGGACGTCGGCCCACGGATGGACGGCCCAGCCGCCGGCGGACGGGGCCACCGGGTCCGGGCCGGTGCGGTGCAGACCGAGCGGTTCCAGCACCTCTCGGCGCAGCACCTGGTCCCACGGTTCCTGCCGCAGCTCCTCCACCAGCGCGCCCAGCAGCGTGTAGCCGGGGTTGGAGTAGTGGAACCTGCGCCCGCCCGGATGGAGTCCGGGGTTGTCGCCGAGCACGTCGGCCAGTTCGGGGCGCAGCGAGCCCGGTGTCCGCTCCCACCACGGCGCGGGCGACTCGGCGGCCAGGCCCGCGGTGTGGGCCAGCAACTGGGCGATGGTGGCCTCGCCCGCCGACGTTCCGGGAAGGTGCTTCTCCAGGGGGTCCTGGAGCGAGAGCCGCCCCTCGTCGCGCAGCCGCATCACCAGGACGGCGACGAAGGTCTTGGTGATCGACCCGATCCGGTACTGGACGTCGCCGTCGGGTGCGTGCCCGTCCACCGAGGTCCGCGCCCCGGTCCACACGATCTCGCCGCCCCGGGCGACCGCCGCGGTGAGCGACGGCGTGCGTCCCTCGGACTGGGCGACCGCGATGCGGTGCAGCAGGGCGCGCCGGGTGGCGGGCAGCAGGGCGTTCTCATCCTGAGGTGTCGTCATGACCTCAGTGCATCAGACCTGGTCGGGCCGGGGCGACCGTGTTCCGGCCCGGCGGTAAATGGTTTGACCTGGACCTGTCGTCACGTTGCACTGTGGCGGGCCCACACCGCCGTGGCGCCGGACACCGGGGAGGCACAGCCAGCGATGGAAATCCGTTCCACGACCGAGCAGGACTTCGACGTCTTCGTCGACACGGCCCACACCGCGTTCGCCATGGAACGCGAGACTCCGGCGGAGGGTGAGGGAGCGTGGTGGTCGGCGTTCGAGATGGACCGCTCGTTGCTCGCCGTCACGGAGGACGGGCGGCCCGTCGGCACGGTCGGCGCGTACTCCTTCGACCTCACGCTGCCGGGCGGCGCCGTGGTCCCGGCGCCCGGGGTGACCGCGGTCGGCGTCCTGCCCACGCACCGACGGCAGGGCCTGCTCAGCGCCATGATGCGGCGCCAGCTCGCCGACCTGCGTGAACAGGGCGAGATCCTGTCGGTGCTGCTGTCCTCGGAGGCGGTGATCTACCGGCGCTTCGGCTACGGCCCGGCGACCTACACGCAGAGGATGACGGTCGACCGCCACCGGGCGGCACTCGCACGGCCGCGCGCGGGGGAGGCCGCCGACGGGTCCGCGGCCCGCACCGGTTCGGTCGAGGTGCTGCGGCGGGCCGAGTGCGGCGGCCTCCTGGAGGAGGTCTACGACCGGTACCGCCGCACGCAGCCCGGCGCGCTGTCGCGCCCGCACCGTTGGTGGAGCCTGGGTGCGGGCCAGCCGCCGATCGCACGGGCCCCGCGGTACATCGCCGTCCACCGTGACGCCGACGGCGTGGCCGACGGGTACGCCAGCTACTCCGTCGACAAGGAGAGGACCTTGACGGTGGACGAGACGATCACCGTCGACGACGCCGCCTTCACCGCCCTGGCCCGGTTCCTGCTCGAGCACGACCTGGTCGGGAAGGTGGTTTTCAAGCACCTTCCGCCCGGTCATCCGCTGCGCTGGCAGCTCACCGACTACCGGGCCGGCGAGCTGGGCGACAGCACGGACTGGCTGTGGGTGCGGCTGCTCGACATCCCGCGCGCCCTGACCGCCCGGGGCTGGTCGGAGGAAGGCGAACTCGTCCTCGAGGTCGACGACCCCTGGCTCGGTGAGCACGGCCGGTACCGGCTGACCGTCCAGGACGGGAAGGCCGACTGCGCCCCGACCGACCAGGAGCCCGACCTCTCGCTGGACGTCAGCGACCTGGGCTCGGTCTACCTCGGCGGGACCCTGCCGAGCACGTTGGTGCGGGCCGGGCACATCAGGGCCCACCGTCCGGGCGCCCCCGAGCTCGCCGACGCGCTCTTCCGCGCCGAACGCACGCCGCACTGCCTGCACTGGTTCTGACCGACGTGACCGGCGGCCCGGCGCCGACGCGCCACGGCCGAGCCGGAGCGCGTGGACCGTACGCGGGCACGGGGCGCACCGATGAGTTTCCCGTGCCGCGTCGGTCCGTACGCGTGGTCCCGATCCACGAAAGGCTGGCGCCATGCGGAAACTGATCTACGGCATGAACGTGTCCCTGGACGGCTACATCGCCGCGCCCGGCGACGACATCGGCTGGAGCGTGCCGAGCGACGAGCTCTTCCAGTTCTGGTCCGACCAGCTGCAGGCGACCGAGCTGTCGCTGTACGGGCGCAAGCTGTGGCACATGATGGCCCCCTACTGGCCGACCGCCGACCAGCGGCCCGACTCCACGCCGGCGGAGATCGAGTTCGGGCGCCGCTGGCGGGACATGGCGAAGGTGGTGTTCTCCTCGACGATCCACGAGGTCGACTGGAACACCCGCCTGGTCACCGGAGACGCGGTCGCCGAGATCGCCCGGCTCAAGGCCGAGGACGGCGGCCCGATGGACATCGGCGGCGCGGCGCTCGCCGCGGCGGCCATGCGGGCCGGGCTGATCGACGAGTACGTGCTGGCCACCGCGCCGGTCCTGGTGGGCGGCGGCACGCCGTTCTTCACCGCGCTGGACAACTGGGTGAACCTGAACCTGGTGGAGACGCGCACACTGCCCTGCGGTGTGGTCCTGACCAGGTACGGGACGCGGCGCTGAACACCGGGTGCGTGACTCGGCCGCCCGCGAGCGTGCCGTGAAAGCCGGACCTCGCGGTTGTAGGTTCTCAGCCGCTGTGTCATGCGGCGACGCCGTGGCCTGGACGTTTTCAGGCTGTCTCACGTCGTGTCATCTGCCTGCTGTCTCAGCGCCGTGTCATTTCCTCAAGTGAGTGCGAACGGCCGACGTCTTCTCAGTCCTGGTCCGCGCCGTCTGCTGCGTGGGGAAGCAAGGGGAAGAGTCGGGTGATGAGGGCCACCGGTCGAGCACCGTCGGGCCGGGCCAGAGGGCGTTGTTCGCGGTCCTGGTAGGGCGCCAGGGCCCGTCGGATCACGTCCGCGACCCGGCTCATCTCTTCGGGTGTCAGGTAGGCGACGGCACTGAAGGCTTCGTCGTGACGCCATTCGGCCGGCGCCTCGTCTCGCTGGGTCAGCCACCGCTGCCAGCTCTCGTCCTCCAGCCCGCGGGCCAGGTCGCCGAACTGCTCTTCCGCCATGGGACCCTCCGCAGCGGGGGTGTGCTGCCTCAGACGCCAGGGACGTGCGCGGCCCCCGCGGTGGGGGGCTTCTTCGATGTATCCGTGGCGTGCGAGCTGCCGTAGGTGGAACGAGCAGAGGCCAGAGCTGTAGCCCAGCCGGGAGGCGGCTTCGGTCGCCGTGACAGTGCCGACCTCGGCGAGCAGGTCCAGCAGGGCTGTGCGGACTTCGTGCTCACGCAATTCTTCGCCGGTGTCGGCTGTCTGGTCGTCCGGGGTGTTGACGTCATCTTCAGTCACTTTGCAAAGTCTGCTACTTTGCAAAGAGCTTGGCAAGCAGTAGTCCTGCTGAAGGCAATCAGCTGCGGTGACCTCCGCGGCATCTGTGGCGTGCGCAAAAGGGAGACATCCATGTCTGTTCGTCACGAGCGGTCCCGTTCCGTCGACCGACGAGTCCGTGTGCAAGGCCGGCCGGTGGACACCTATCCGGCTCTGCCGCCAGAGGCAGGACGGGGTTCGGTTCGCAGGGTCACGGTGGTCGGTGAGGAGGTACTGAGCCGTCCATGCCGGGAGGTGACCGAGTTCGGGACTCCGGAGTTGTCGGCGTTAATCGACGACATGTTCCTGACCATGTATGTAGCCGACGGCGCCGGCCTGGCTGCCAACCAGGTTGGCGTTGACCTGCGCCTGTTCGTGTATGACTGCCCGGACGATTATGGGATCCGGCATGTCGGTCACATCATCAACCCGGTTCTGGACCTGCCCGATCCGGGTAGCCGCCGGCTCATTGACGACTTCGAGGGCTGCCTGTCGGTGCCCGGTGCAGGCATGGCGGTTCCCCGCACCGATCGTGCTGTCGCCCGTGGGTTCGACAAGGATGGCAACCCACTCGTCATCGAGGGGCTGGGGTACTTCGCCCGGTGTCTGCAGCACGAGACCGATCACCTCGTGGGCCATACGTATCTTGATCGGCTCTCCAAGCGGGACCGCAAGGACGCGTTGAGACAGATGGAAGACCGCCGGGAGGAGGTCTTCGCCCAACGCACGATCAAGGCCGCCCGCCTGGGCCAATGAAACGCTTGGCGGCAGCGGCCACTTTTCTACCGAAGGGTGTGGGCCGCATCCTGCGGCCCCGTTCAGCACGTTCGATCAGGGGTCGGCCCAGGTCCTTTTCGAGCCGGTTGATCTGGGTTGTAAGTGTCGATTGGTGAATGCCGAGGGCTCGGGCGGCTTCGGTGACGGTGGGGTAGGGCAAGGCGGCAGCGAAGCGTTCGAGTCGCTGCCGGGTATTTGGGCTGGTCAGGGCAGCGCGCAGAATGGCGGGGGCATCTGTGGCCTGCTCGGGGGCACGGAGGGCGGTGTGGTGGCTGGCTCCGCCGCGTGGCCGGAGGGGGATGTTGTGGGTGTGAGCCCAGCGGGTCATGTTCGCGGTGCTCATGCCGGTTTCGCGGGCGAGGTCCGGCAGAGTTCGCCGACGGTGGACGTACTGCTCGATGAGCCAGTCCCGTTCGACGGCGCCCCGGCGTTTGTAGTCCTGTGGACCTTCGCGAAGCGGGATGCCGTACTCCCTGGCAAGGTCGGTCAGCACTCTGCGAGAGAAGCCCGTGAGGGTGGCGATCTGCTGGAGAGACCGATGTTCGTCGAGGTAGAGCTGAATGAAGCGCTCTTCCGGGACGGTTTGCCGGGCTTGCTGCCGGATGCGGCCGGTAGCTCTCGCGGCGTTCTCCGTCAGCGGGGGTGCGGGGGCTGGGTGTTCGTCGAGGACATGTCGGATGGCCTCGACGGTTGTGCCCAGGGCTTGGGCGGCGTGCTGAACGGGGTGCTGGCGTTCTCGGACGAGTTGGTGCAGGCGGGGTAGGTCGATGTTCGCCGGGTCGGGTCCGGGAAGGGAGAGTCCGGCCAGCAGCGTGGTGGGAGGCTGCCAGGTCGCGGGCTCATCGTGGATGTGGTGCGAGGCCAGGAAGTTGAGGGCTTCCTGCTGGAGTGCGTGTGCGAGTTCGGGGGTCTGAAGGGCGGTGAACCTCAAGGACGTCGCCCGGAACTCTGCACTGTCGAGCCCGCCCGGATCGTCGGGGGCAGACTCGGTGGGCAGGCCGCTCAAGCGTCTGAAGAGCTGGCTGCGGGCGATGCGTTCGCGTCGGCCGGTCCCCGGCGGTGTTCCGGTGCGGCGGCAGATCTCCAGCCAGCGGCCGTGGGGAAGCAGGCCGGTGTAGCCCAGGAGCCGGCGACGGCCGTAGTCGATGGGGGTGTCGTCGGCGTCGAGGTGGCTGGCGAGCCGATCCAGGGCGGTAACGATGTCCGGCCATTGCGGAAGGTCGTCGAGTTCTTGGAGGAGGCGTGAGATCTCGATGCCGTCGATCACGTCGCCGACCAGCCTGGCGGCCTGGTCCAGGGAGGTGCGGCTGTCGGGGATCAGCAGCAGGGCGGCGAGGACGGGGGCCAGGGCACGTGCATGGATTCCTGCAGGTGGTGTGAGCCGGACTGCCCAGGGCGGCCAGAACATCGTGGGGATCTTCTTGGCCCGTTGCTCGATGTCCCGGGTGGTCTTTGTCGGTCGGCGGGGAGTCTCGGTCGTGGTGCGGTAGCGGAGGTGCTCGCTGGGGCGGAGGGAAGGAGCGAGGGCGGCCAGGTGCACGGACTGCAGCACCGGGCTGATGCCCCGGCCCCAGTCGTCGATGCTGGTCACCGAGATCTGCGCGAGTTCCTCGCGTACTTCGTCCAGCAGGCCCCGCAGGGCCTCGCCGGCCGGATGGATTCCCGGCTGTTCCAGGATGCCCAAGGCCATGGTGACCGCGACGGCGGCATCCACGGCTCGCGGCGGAGCCATGAATCCTGGGCGGTCCGCCGCCTGTTCGGCGTGCGGGACGACCCGATCGGTAGCGAGGTGCACTTCTGCGATATCGGCCGGTATCCGTTCACGCAGGACAGCAGCAGGAAGGTCGCTCAGGACGCGGATGCCCAGAGCCCGGATGTCGGCCAGCACTGCCGGTGTCGGCTGGGGAACGATCCGGTAGGGGCCGAAGGCCGCCGTCGCCCCGTTAATGATCCCCATCACCCGGTCCTGCGCCATGAGAACCGGATGGCCGGAAGACAGGAGAAGCGTCGAAGCACGGGTGAGATCGGTGCCGCAGCCGGCCGTAACCGGACCGCCGGGGCGGATCGGCGGATTGCCGCAGAGTTCCGGTTGGGGGACGGATCGGCCTGAATGGGGCCGCTGCCGCGGAACCCGCCCGCAGTGCGGGCAGCGGTCCGCCAGCAGGCGGCGGTGCTGGGTGCAGGCGAAGGAGAAGCCGAGCCTCCAGGACAACTGCCAGCGACCCTCGCTGGAGCGGAGACAGTCCGGGCAGAACCGGGACCCCCGGCCGCGCCCCCAAAGGACATGCCGCGACACGGCCCGGCCTGCGGCACTCATCTGCAGGGCCCGTCCGTCATAGTGCGCCAGGGTCATCGCAGTGACCGCCTCCGGGGCCGTCCCGGTGGCGTGCGCGACGGCGGCGGTCAACTGCTCGTCGAGGAAGATCGTCCAGTCCGTCGGGATGCCCCGGAACTGATTTCCAGCGCTCTGCCGGACCGGGAATCCGAAGTGCAGCAGGACATCGCCGAGCGTGGTGTCTATCCGTCTGGCCGTCGCCTCCAACCAGGAGTCCAGGGCCTCGCCCGGCACGGGCGGCAGCCGGATCGGCAGGGTGCGGGCCGACTGCCTCATGCGGCTCGTCGGCCCCGGGACCGCGGACGGCTGGTCAGCCGCTTCTTCTCCAGCGCGGCCTGAAGTTCGAGGCGGGCAGCCTCGGACGCCTCATCGTTCTTCACCCGGTCCATCAGCTCCTCGTCAAGACGTTCCGCGCCGGTGCGGACCGCCCGCTGGCAGCCGCGGTTGATCAGCGTCATCAGCGAGCCGATGTGTCCGGTGCTGCGGGCGAAGAGGTAATCCGACAGGTCGTCCGCGAGCATGCCGGGGTGCTTGTCGGCAAGCACGACGCGCTGTTCGAGGGCCAGCAGCATCTGCCGCCATTCCCGGCGTCCGGCCTCCGCGTCGATGGTGAACGGGCGAAGCCCGAGGCGGGTGGTGCGGCGGCCGGTCTGGGCCAGAGCTGTGTCGCGGCCGTTCGTTCCCTCGCCGAACAGGCCCTTCTCCGCGAGTTCGACCCCCACCATCAGCAACGTCACCGGGAACTCGTTGGCGATCCACTTCAGGTGGTTGCTCACCTCGATGCCGCTCTTCTGTCCCCATTTCAGGAAGTGCAGATCGTCCAGAACCACCAGTCGGACATCGCAGCACAACACGCAGTCCAGCACCCGCCGTCCGAACTGGGCGGTGGTGCCCCGCCCCGTTCCGGGGTGGCCGAAGAACTCCAGCATGGCCCGGTTGAGGTCCTTCATCCCGGTGTTCCCGGTCAGCCCGACCCGGCAGACCGGGATCCGTTCGTGCCCCTGACTCGTGAACGGGCCCGACTCCTCGATCTCCCGCTGGTGGAAGTCGCGGGCGAAGGCAAGCACCGAGGTAGTCTTGCCCAGCCCCGGGAACGCGTCGACGGCCACCGCCCCCTTGGCCTTGTCACCGTCCTGCTCATTGCTGTCGACAATGTCCCACAAGTCCTCGTGGAGCTCTGCCAGTTGTGGCGTCTTGACCGGGCCGATGTTCGCGTGCCACTTCCGGCGCTGCCGGTCGTAGTCAGCCCTCTCTTGCGTGTCCAGGGACTTCAGCTGCTTGCGGGTCAGCAGATCAGGTCGGCTGCGGCGAGGGCTCTCAGCGAACGCCTTGAAGTCCTCCTTCCGCGACAGGGCGAGACTGTCCGGCTCCGGAACACGCTCCTCACTCACACGTCCTCCAGAGCATCGGCGTAGAAGTCGTTCTCCTCAGCGAGGTCCTCCACATCGGCCTCGTCGTCATCACCCGTTTCCGCCACCGCATCGGGCTCCTCCGGCTTCGGCATTACCTCGTCTTGGCCGAGGGCCTTGCGTACGGATGGAAGCGAGACGACTGTCTCCGCCTCACTCTCCGGAAGTTCAATGGCAGCCTGCTCGCGCGAGAGCCGCAGGGCCATGCGCCGCTCGGCGATCGTGGTGCCCAGCCCGAGGTTCCACCGCTGAAGCAAGTCGGCGACGGCCAGCCGGTCGTCGGGGAAGCGATACTTCGAGGCGGCCAACTGCCGGGCGAATGTCAACGCGTCCTCACTCAGCGGCATCTCGGCCGACGGTGCATGCTCCCACGGCAGGGTGTGCCATGCGCGGGTTGTGGGGTTGCAGAAGTAGATCTTGGTGATGTCGTCGGGGTCCACTTGGAACGGCCAGCCGTTCTTGACTGGACTGTCGTAGGGACTGCGGATGCCCGGCTCGGGCAGGCCAGGGCCGCTGTAGCGGCGGCGGCCGATCTCGACCCCGTAGTGCTGGACCGTGCGCCACTTCGTCTGCAGGAACTCGTAAGCCAGGTCCCGGTCGCGCGGTGCTTCGATGTAGCCCGCCCGCGCCATGCCGTGCTCGAACATCTTCGCCGGGGACATCCGCAGGCCCGGCAGGCCCGGATCGACCAGACTGGAGTGCGGCTTGCAGTGATAGACCGCCGCCGTCCACTCCCGGATGATCGCCTCAAGCTCGTCGAGGAAGAAGAACGCATCGTCCTCCGGGCTCTCGCCCCGCGAATGAATGTCGGGCCCCTTGTAGCCGGGCAGCGCTTGCAGCAGCCCCTCCCGCAGGGTGCGGAAATAACGCTCCACCGGACCTTTATCGCGGCCCGTCCGCAGTCGAGCCGGCTGGATAGAGATGCCCATCCGGCGGCAAACGCTGGTCAGATGCTCCGAGAGGTAGACCTTGCCGTGATCGACCACCAGCGTCTCGGGGACCAGCGGCGGCGAGGCCAGCCCGGGACCGACGGTGCCCTCGACGTCGACCAGGACCGTGCGCGGGATGCCGTGCTCGGGCCAGACGGCACCGCGCGGCCAGTCCCGCCCCGCCGGCCTCGGCCGGAACGACTGGAACAGCACCGCGCTGACATCCACCGCCTTCGTCGACACCGGGGTGAGCCGGATCCCCGTGATGCAGCGGGTGTACCAATCCATCCCAACACTCAATTCGGCCTGCACCCACTTCAGAGTCAGCGGGTCGAACGCGAAGACGTCCAGCCGAGTGGAGTCCATCAGCAGGTACTCACCCGGCCGCGTCGGCCGCAGCTTGCCGTACGGACCCTCCGGCCGGTCCGCGATGTCTCGGTTCCGCTTCGTACTCAGGCGGAACAGCGGGTGCCGCCGCTCCAGCTCCGTGAGCACCCGGTAGGCAGTGGCTTGGCTGGGCTGGGGGACGACGTCGGGACCGAACCGCGCGATCAGCCGGGCCCGAGTCCGGTCGATGACCATCTTGCGTGAAGGCTTCGACTCTCCCGTGTGCTCGACCATGACTTCCAGCGCGGTCTCCACCCATCGGTCATCGGCCCTGCCGAAGGGCCGTGCCTGGGAACTTGTCCGCTGGACCAGTCCGGCCTCACCGTGTCGGCGGTAGTCGGCGACCCATCGTCGAATGGTGCGATCGGCGACGCCGAGTTCCGAAGCCTTCGCCGCATAGCGTGCCTCCAGCGACAGCATTGGCGTGTACGGAGCTCGCGGTTCGCCTTCACGTGCCAGTTCAGCGCTGCCGGACCGATATCCCGTGAGAAGTTCCCGAACGTGCTCGGCCCGCTCCAGGATCTGCCGTTTGGCATCCTCGTCCAGCTGCCCCAGCACCACTGAAGCGATCTCCTCGGCGTCGTCCGAGGACGGTCCCGGCCCTTCGGGGATGAGGATGGCCCGGTCAGAGAAGAGCAGTTCCCGCAAAGAGAGACGCAGGAGCCTGCCCTGGCCGTCCTTGAGGACGACCTCGTTGCCGGCCGTGGTGGCAGCCATCTCGACCACCTCGACGGTCTCCCCGTCATAGCGGAAGTGCGTACCGACGCCGACCCGTGCCCCCGCCCTGCTCACGCCGTCCTCCTCAGCACGTGCGCCGAGCTAAGCGGCCGGTCGAGATCAACCGTGAACTCGTGCGTCCACAGCAAGTGCTACACCGCAGAACGGACTTGCTCCTCCGGGTGACCAGGCAGGCTGACCGCCGCGCGTCGCAAAGAGACTCCATCGAGTTCAGCGCCACGGAGTTCGTCGACGAGCCCACGATCGAACAGCCAGTCCCTGCGGTAGCCCGACAAGAAACGGACGTTCTCCAGCTCAGCCGCAGGTGGCTCGCTCCAGACCTCGTAACTCCACCCGCGAACCTCCACCGCCTCACGGGTCCAGCCGAAAGTGAAGGCCACCTCCGGCTTGGACAACCGGTGCAGTGGCTTCACATCCACGATCACAGGCCCCTCGTCGGTGACCAGAAGATAGTCCGGGATGTGCTTGCGCACGGCCCCATCCACCTCGGCCTTGAGCAAAAAGGGCTGGGCCACGATGTGCCGTACGGCCGGGTCGAAATCAGCGAAGAGGAGCCTCTCCAGTTCGAGGCGCGACTCGTAGATGACGTGGTCGCGCATTGTGGCGGACCAGTAGGTGCCCGAGTAGTGCCGCTGGCCTCGGTACCAGCGGAAGATCCGCCACGGGTCCGCCGCCGCAAGCCCGTCGATCGGGGAAGCAGTCCACTCCCGGTTCTCAAGCAAGCTGCCGTTCGGGCCCCGCAGGCTCACGGTGATCGATCCCGGGCTCAGCCCTGCCTCCATAAGTCACCCCCGGATCGCAGGCAGTCCCCTTCACGGGCGCTACGTTCGCATCCGCGGGAGGCTCACAGGCCGGACCTGATACAGGGTCACCCAAACGAGTGATAGCGATGAGCAGCGATTCTCAATCCCGTGTCAGATCGGCCACTCAGATGACATCGCAACTGAGAAAATGACACGAGATTTGAGAACCTACAGCGGTGCCGGTCAGCTCTGTGCCATGTCCACGAACCGCGAGTAGTGGCCCTGGAAGGCCACGGTGATGGTGGCCGTCGGGCCGTTACGGTGCTTGGCCACGATCAGGTCCGCCTCGCCGGCGCGCGGTGACTCCTTCTCGTAGGCGTCCTCGCGGTGGAGCAGGATGACCATGTCGGCGTCCTGCTCGATGGAGCCGGACTCACGCAGGTCGGAGACCATCGGCTTCTTGTCGGTGCGCTGCTCGGGGCCTCGGTTCAGCTGGGAGAGCGCGATGACCGGGATCTCCAGCTCCTTGGCCAGCAGCTTGAGGTTACGGGACATGTCCGAGACCTCCTGCTGGCGGTTCTCGGCGCGCTTGGAGCCGCCGGACTGCATCAGCTGGAGGTAGTCGATGACGACCAGCTTGATGTCGTTGCGCTGCTTGAGGCGGCGGCACTTGGCCCGGATCTCCATCATCGACAGGTTGGGGGAGTCGTCGATGTAGAGGGGCGCGGCGGAGACGTCGGGCATCCGGCGCGCGAGACGCGTCCAGTCGTCGTCGGTCATGGTGCCGGAGCGCATGTGGTGCAGGGCCACCCGCGCCTCGGCGGACAGCAGGCGCATGGCGATCTCGTTGCGGCCCATCTCGAGGGAGAAGATGACGCTCGGCAGCTGGTTCTTGATCGACGCCGCGCGGGCGAAGTCCAGCGCCAGGGTCGACTTACCCATCGCGGGACGAGCCGCGATGACGATCATCTGGCCGGGGTGCAGGCCGTTGGTCAGGGCGTCGAAGTCGGTGAAACCGGTCGGCACACCGGTCATCTCCCCGCTGCGGGAGCCGATCGCCTCGATCTCGTCGAGCGCGCCCTCCATGATGTCGCCGAGCGGGAGGTAGTCCTCGCTGGTGCGCTGCTCGGTGACGGCGTAGATCTCGGCCTGGGCCCGGTTGACGATCTCGTCGACGTCGTCGTCGGCCGCGTATCCCATCTGGGTGATGCGGGTGCCGGCCTCGACCAGGCGCCGCAGCACCGCGCGCTCATGAACGATCTCCGCGTAGTACTCGGCGTTGGCCGCGGTGGGGACCGTCTGCACCAGGGTGTGCAGGTAGGCCGCGCCGCCCACCTTGTTGATCTCGCCGCGCTTGGTGAGCTCGGCGGCGATGGTGATCGGGTCGGCCGGCTCGCCCTTGGCGTAGATGTCGAGGATCGCCTGGTAGATCAGCTCGTGGGCGGGCTTGTAGAAGTCGTGGCCCTTGAGGATCTCCACCACGTCGGCGATGGCGTCCTTGGACAGCAGCATGCCGCCGAGCACGGACTGCTCGGCGTCGAGGTCCTGCGGGGGCACCCGCTCGAAGGGGGAGACCTCCTCGTCGTCCCACCTCCCGTCGCCGGAACGCCCTCCACGGCCACCGGAGCGGCCCTGACCGGAGTCCTCACGACGGCGCGACGCGGGCAGACGATCACTGGGACCGCTCTCGGCCCAGGGGTCGTCCAAGGGCTCGGAAATGCTCACCGAGCGACCCTCCTCCCGTCCGCCGCGCGGACCTCGCCGTGCCTCTCAGTTGTACGGCACGGCTCTGACAGATCGAGCTGCCCGCAGCCCTCGTCGGCACCGGCGTCGGACGCCGGTTTCGTGGTGAAATCTCACTGGCCGCAGAGGGCGGGCACCGCACCACGCTAAGCCCGCGGGCACCTGCAGCCAATCTGGTTATCCACAGGCCATGTGGAAGAACGGCCGTATGCTGTGGACAACCCCCGGAAACCTGTGCACGAGTCGGTGGACAGCGCTGTGAACAAGCCCGCAGCCTTCCCGGCGTGACCTCTCTGACCTGCGGTAACGCGATCCACGGCTTGTGCAGAAGAAAAAAATCGGCCGCCGGGCCAAGATCTACCGGAACGCTGTGCGAGAACACACGCCGCCGGTCAAAAGGTAAGAGGCCCAGTGGCATTGCACCACTTACCTGTGGAAGATTAGATTGGTGCTTATGACACAGGCTTCCGCGACCGGCCGTACGGGCCGACGGCGACACGATCGCGAGATCATCGCTCTGGCTTTTCCGGCCTTCGGCGCTCTGGTGGCCGAGCCTCTTTTCATCCTCGCGGACAGCGCCATCGTCGGGCACCTCGGCACCGCGCAACTCGCCGGGCTGGGCGTGGCCTCGGCCCTGCTGACCACCGCGGTCAGCATCTTCGTCTTTCTCGCCTATGCCACGACGGCAGCGGTGGCCCGGCGGGTCGGCGCCGGGGAACTAGGCGCCGCCATACGCCAGGGCATGGACGGCATCTGGCTGGCGGTCCTGCTGGGCTGTGCGGTGATCGTCGCCGTGCTGCCCACCGCTCCGACGCTGATCGACCTGTTCGGAGCCTCGGACACCGCCGCGCCGTACGCGGTGACATACCTGCGCATCTCCTCGCTCGGCATTCCGCCGATGCTGATCGTCCTGGCGGCTACCGGCGTCCTACGAGGACTCCAGGACACCAAGACGCCTCTGCGCGTCGCCGTCGCCGGCTTCCTGGCCAACGCGGTCCTCAACGTCCTGCTGGTCTACGGCCTGGACCTCGGGATCGCCGGCTCTGCCTGGGGCACGGTGATCGCCCAGTGCGGCATGGCGGCCGTCTACCTGGTGGTGGTCGTGCGGGGAGCCCGTCGCCACGGAGCCTCACTCCGCCCGGACGCGGCAGGCATCCGGGCTTCGGCCCAGACCGGTGCTCCCTTGCTGGTCCGCACCCTTTCCCTCCGCGCCATCCTGCTGATCGCGACCGCGGTCGCCGCCCGGCTGGGCGACGCGGACGTGGCAGCCCACCAGATCGTGCTCTCCCTGTGGAGCTTGCTGGCCTTCGCCCTGGACGCCATCGCGATCGCCGGGCAGGCCATCATCGGACGCTACCTGGGGGCCGGTGACGCCGACGGCGCCCGGGCGGTCTGCCGCCGCATGGTCGAGTGGGGCATCGCCGTCGGCATCGCGCTGGGCATTCTGGTGGTGCTGGCCCGGCCACTCCTGCTGCCCATGTTCACCGGTGACACCGCGGTGTGGGACGCGGCGCTCCCCGCCCTGATCGTCGTCGCGGTGTCGCAACCGCTGAGCGGGGTCGTCTTCGTGCTCGACGGGGTCCTGATGGGCGCGGGAGACGGCCCGTACCTGGCTTGGGCCATGATCGCGACGCTCGCCGTCTTCACGCCCGTCGCCCTGCTGGTGCCCTCCATGGGCGGAGGTCTCACCGCGCTCTGGGGTGCGATGACCTTGATGATGGCGGTGCGGATGGCCACCCTGTGGTGGCGGGCACGGTCCGGCCACTGGCTGGTGACCGGGGCCGTCCGCTGACGCAGGGAGCAGCGCCCGCGGGCCGTCCACCCGCCGCGTCGTGCGGACGGTTTCACGTGAAACACCGCTCACGGGACAGACCGGACAGCCAAGAAGGGCCGCACCCAGGGGGTGCGGCCCTTCTCAGTGATGCCGAGCCGAGAGCTCAGACCCGAGCCGGAGCTCAGGCAGAGACGACCTCGACGTTGACCTTCGCGGCAACCTCGGGGTGCAGACGCACCGAGGTCTCGTGCGAGCCCAGGGTCTTGATCGGGGCGCCCAGCTCGATGCGGCGCTTGTCGACCTCGGGGCCACCGGAAGCCTTGATCGCGGACGCGACGTCAGCCGGGGTGACGGAGCCGAAGAGACGACCGGCGTCGCCGGAGCGAACGGCCAGACGAACCTTGGTGCCCTCGAGCTGCGCCTTGATGGCGTTGGCCTGCTCGATGGTCTGGATCTCGTGGATCTTGCGGGCGCGGCGGATCTGCGCCACGTCCTTCTCGCCACCCTTGGTCCAGCGGATCGCGAAGTTCCGCGGGATCAGGTAGTTGCGAGCGTAGCCGTCCTTGACGTCGACGACGTCGCCGGCAGCGCCGAGGCCAGAGACCTCGTGGGTGAGGATGATCTTCATTTTTCGGTCACCCTTCCCTTATCGCGCGGTGGACGTGTAGGGCAGCAGCGCCATCTCACGGCTGTTCTTCACGGCCGTGGCGACGTCACGCTGGTGCTGCGTGCAGTTGCCGGTCACCCGGCGGGCACGGATCTTGCCGCGGTCGGAAATGAACTTCCGCAGCATGTTCGTGTCCTTGTAGTCCACGTACTGGACCTTGTCCTTGCAGAACGCGCAGACCTTCTTCTTCGGCTTGCGCACAGGCGGCTTCGCCATGGTGATTCTCCTGTGTGATCAAGAAGTGTGGGTGACGAGTCCGCCCTAGAAGGGGGGCTCGTCCGAGTAGCCACCGCCGGAGCCGCCCTGGTTGCCGCCCCAGCCGCCGCCGCCCTGGCCGCCGGCGGGAGCACCGCCGGACGCCCACGGGTCGGCAGGCTGGGAGCCGCCGCCCTGCTGACCGCCACTGGGGCCTCCGCCCCAGCCGCCGCCACCCTGGCCGCCACCGCCGCCGTAACCGCCCTGGCCGCCGCGGGCACCGCCGCCGCCTCCGGCGGCCTTGGTGACCTTGGCCGTGGCGCTGCGCAGGCTGGGGCCGACTTCCTCGACGTCCAGCTCGTAGACCGTCCGCCTGACGCCCTGGTTGTCGTCGTAGGACCGCTGCTTGAGGCGGCCCTGGACGATCACGCGCATGCCCTTCGTCAGGGACTCCGCGACGTGCTCCGCCGTCTGCCGCCAGACCGAGCAGCTCAGGAACAGGCTCTCGCCGTCCTTCCACTCGTTGGTCTGCCGGTCGAAGGTGCGGGGGGTGGACGCGACTCGGAAGTTCGCGACCGGCGCACCAGACGCGGTGAAGCGCAGCTCGGGGTCGTCGACGAGATTGCCGACGACCGTGATGACGGTCTCGCCTGCCATGGGGGAACCTCTCAGCGGGTTAGCTGCTGGTTGCTGGTGGTGCTACTCGATTCCCGGGATGGACCGAGCCGGCAGGCTCAGTGCATCTCGGGACGGAGGACCTTGGTCCGGAGGACCGACTCGTTCAGGTTCATCTGGCGGTCGAGCTCCTTGACGACCGCAGGCTCGGCCTGCAGGTCGATGACCGAGTAGATGCCCTCGGGCTTCTTCTTGATCTCGTACGCGAGACGACGACGGCCCCAGGTGTCGACCTTCTCGACCTTTCCGCTGCCCTCACGGACGACGGAGAGGAAGTTCTCGATCAGGGGGGCGACGGCGCGCTCCTCCAGATCGGGGTCGAGGATGACCATCACCTCGTAGTGACGCATGTGGAACCCACCTCCTTTGGACTCAGCGGCCACGGTCGATCCGTGGCAGGAGGGTTGTATGCGTGGTGTTACGTGAGCAACGGTATCGGGCCCCACTGACAGTCGGGATGGATGCCTTCCTGACGTGGGCAGACACCGGTGCAGACGGTACAGACTACCCGCACACCGGCTTCCGGCTGAAATCCGTGCGCGAACAGCGTCGATCCGGCACATATCGGGTACTCGCCGACTAGGATGCGCCGCTTCCGTCGGGAGGTGCTCATGGCACAGACAACGCGTTCGCAGCCGCGGCCCACCATTCACGGGTCCCTCTTCGCCACCGATCACAGGCCCCACCCCAAGGTGAACGCCCTGCTCGGCGTCACGCTGGTGCTCGGTGTGGTGGCCCTGGCGACCGCCGGGTTCCACCACCTGCACCTTCTCACCTCGTGGGCGGGGCTGATCGGCATCGTCACGGGCGGTGTCGGCCAGTTCATCTCGGCGACCACCCGGGAGCGGTTCGGGCTGATCGTCGGCATCGGCGCCTGCGCCCTGGGACTGCTCCTGGGCATGTCGCACGGCGGTCTTTTCGGCGGGATCGGCTCGTAGAGCCGCCGGAGTCGCTGGATCAGCCCCGGATCAGCCGGAGCAGCTCCGAATTCTCCCCGTCCGCCCCCGCCACCCGTCCGCCCCGGTCCGCGCCGGCTCCGCCGGCCCCCGGACCGGGGCGGACTCCGTACGTGTCCGTCAGTACGTTCGGCTGGCACAGTAGGCTTCGGCGCGAGAGCCGGAGCCCCTACATGTGGGGACACGCCAGCCCGAGGAGCGCCCCGAATGAGCCTGACCCTGAGGACGATCAGCCGAGAACAGCATCTGGCGTACATCCAGAGCCTGCCCTCGGCGAGCCACATGCAGGTACCGGCGTGGGCGGATGTGAAGTCCGAGTGGCGCTCAGAGAACCTCGGTTGGTTCGACGACCGCACCGGCGAGCTGGTCGGCGCCGGTCTGGTCCTGTACCGGCAGCTCCCCAAGATCAAGCGCTACCTGGCCTACCTGCCCGAAGGCCCGGTCATCAACTGGTTCGCCCCCAACCTCACCGACTGGCTGGAGCCCATGCTGGCTCACCTGAAGGCGCAGGGCGCCTTCTCGGTGAAGATGGGCCCGCCGGTGATCATCCGCCGCTGGGACGCGCCCTCCATCAAGAAGGGCATCCAGGACACCGAGGTGAAGCGGCTGCGGGACATCGAGCCCGACTTCATCGAGCCGCGCGCCTTCGAGGTCGCCGACAAGCTGCGCCGCATGGGCTGGCAGCAGGGCGAGGACGGCGGCGCCGGCTTCGGCGACGTGCAGCCCCGGTACGTCTACCAGGTGCCGCTCGAGAACCGGTCGCTGGAGGACGTGCACAGGAACTTCAACCAGCTCTGGCGCCGCAACATCAAGAAGGCCGAGAAGGCCGGCGTGGAGGTCGTGCAGGGCGGTTACGAGGACCTGGAGGAGTGGCAGCGGCTCTACGAGATCACCGCCGTCCGCGACCACTTCCGGCCGCGTCCGCTCTCCTACTTCCAGCGCATGTGGACGGCGCTCAACGCCGAGGACCCCAACCGCATGCGGCTGTACTTCGCCCGCAAGGACGGGGTGAACCTCTCCGCGGCGACCATGCTGATCGTCGGCGGGCACGTCTGGTACTCCTACGGCGCCTCCGACAACCTCGGCCGCGAGTTCCGCCCCTCCAACGCCATGCAGTGGCGGATGCTCCGGGACGCCTACGCCCTGGGCGCCACCGTGTACGACCTGCGGGGCATCTCCGACTCGCTCGACGAGACGGACCACCTCTTCGGCCTCATCCAGTTCAAGGTGGGCACCGGCGGCCAGGCCGCGGAGTACCTGGGCGAGTGGGACTTCCCGCTCAACAAGCTGCTCCACAAGGCTCTCGACATCTACATGTCGCGCCGCTGACCTCGGCGGTGTTTGCTTCCATAGTCAGCTGAGGCCGCCGCGGGCGGCCGCGACGCTCCACACTTCACCCGAAGCCACGAGAAAGGGTCCGGACCGGCCATGGCGCTCACGCTCTACGTCGACTCCGCGCGCTGGCGGGCACACCACAAGCACGTGCAGGATTCGTTCCCCGGCCTCGTCCCCGTCTGCAAGGGGAACGGTTACGGCTTCGGTCACGAGCGCCTGGCCGAGGAGGCGACCCGGCTGGGCTCCGACGTCCTCGCCACCGGCACCACCTACGAGGCGGCCAAGCTCAAGGACTGGTTCGGCGGTGACCTGCTGGTCCTGACGCCCTTCCGCCGCGGCGAGGAGCCTGTCCCGTTGCCCGACCGGGTCATCCGGTCGGTCTCCTCGGTGGACGGGGTCTACGGCCTCGTGGGGGCGCGGGTGGTCATCGAGGTGATGTCCTCGATGAAGCGCCACGGCGTCAGCGAGGCGGAACTCTCGCAGCTGCACGCCGCCATAGAGAACGTCCGCCTGGAGGGCTTCGCGCTCCACCTCCCCCTGGACCGCACCGACGGCTCGGACGCCGTCGAGGAGGTCATCGGGTGGATGGACCGTCTCCGGGCCGCCCGCCTGCCGCTGCACACCATGTTCGTCAGCCATCTCAAGGCGGACGAACTCGCGCGGCTGCAGCAGCAGTTCCCGCAGACGCGCTTCCGCGCGCGGATCGGGACCCGGCTGTGGCTCGGTGACCACGAGGCGACCGAGTACCGCGGCGCCGTCCTGGACGTCACGCGGGTCTCCAAGGGGGACCGGTTCGGCTACCGCCAGCAGAAGGCCGCCTCGGACGGCTACCTGGTGGTCGTGGCCGGCGGTACCTCGCACGGCGTCGGCCTGGAGGCGCCGAAGGCGCTGCACGGCGTGATGCCCCGGGCCAAGGGCGTGGCGCGGGCCGGCCTGGCGACGGTCAACCGCAACCTGTCGCCCTTCGTGTGGGCGGGCAAGCAGCGGTGGTTCGCCGAGCCCCCGCACATGCAGGTGTCCATCCTCTTCGTCCCGGCGGACGCCCCCGAGCCCACGGTGGGCGACGAGCTCGTCGCCCACCTGCGCCACACGACCACCCAGTTCGACCGCCTCGTGGACAACTGAGCGGCCTGCGGCGTCCTCAGCCGTCGTTCCGCCCCCCGACGGCCTTCTCCTTCCGGAGAGGGCCGCCGCGGTATTTCCAGGGGTCCTCATCGTCCACGTCGCCCCAGGCGTCCGTGGAGTCGCGGTCGCCGTCCCCGTCGCGATCGCCGTCTCCGTCGCCGGAGGCGCCGCGCTCGCCGTCCCCGTCCGTCCCGTCGTGCTCGTCGTGCCCTTCGGGTCCCGGCTCGTCCGACGGCCCGGACCGGCCGCGCAGAGCCACGGCGTCGGGCGCTCCGTCCAGCACGCCGCCCGAGGGGTCGTCGTCGCCCGATCGCCGCACCGGATCCGCCTCCGGGTGCAGGATGTCGCGGACGACCATGGCGCAGAGGAAGAGCGTCCCCACCAGGTGGACGACGATCGCGAACTGGTACCCCTCCAACGGGAGCCCCTTCGCCTTGTCGCCACCGCTGGTGAACGCGAGGTACATCCAGATGCCCAGGTAGTACGTGACCTCGCAGGCCTGCCAGATCAGGAAGTCGCGCCACCGCGGACGCGCCAGGGCCGCCAGGGGGACCAGCCAGAGCACGTACTGCGGCGAGTAGACCTTGTTGGTCAGGATGAAGGCCGCGACGGCCAGGAAGGCCAGCTGTGCGAAGCGAGGGCGCCTGGGCGCGGCCACGACCAGCGCCACCCCGCCGGCGAGCGCCGCGACGGTCAGGACGAGGGCGATCGGGTTCACCACCGCCGGAGCGAGGTTCAGATCGGTGCGCTGGTCGAGGATCAGCCAGAACGAGCCGAAGTCGACCGAGCGCTCCTGGCTGAAGCGGTAGAACTTCGACCAGCCCTCGAAGGAGAAGACCATCACCGGCAGGTTCACCACCAGCCAGGCGCCCGCCGCGCCCGCCACCGCGGTCCCGTACGCCCGCAGACGTCCGGCACGCCAGCACAGAGCCAGCAGCGGGACCAGCAGGAAGACCGGGTAGAGCTTCGCGGCGGTGGCCAGACCGAGCAGGACGCCGAAGGCCAGCGGTCGGGACCGCGCCCACATCAGCATCGCCGCGGACGTCAGGGCGACCGCCAGGAGGTCCCAGTTGATGGTGGCGGTCAGTGCGAAGGCCGGCGCCAGGGCGACCAGCAGGCCGTCCCAGGGCCGCCGGGAGTGGGTACGGACGGTGCAGACGGCGATCACCGCGGCGCACACCATCAGCATGCCGGTGTTGACCATCCAGTAGTGCTGTCCCAGGTCCTGGTAGCTGCCGCCGTCCGGGGTCAGCCAGGCGGCAACCTGCATGAAGACGCCGGTGAGCACCGGGTATTCGAGGTACTCCATGTCGCCGGGCAGGCGGTCGAAGTACGGGACCAGGCCCTCGGCGAAGCCGCGCGCGTGGTACAGGTGCGGGATGTCGGAGTAGCAGGCATGGGTGTACTGGGCCCCGGCGCCGAAGAACCAGCCGCCGTTGTAGCAAGGGGCCTTCTGGATCAACCCCAGGGCGAAGACCACCATCGCCACCAGCACCACGATGCGTACCGGCGACCACCAGGAGGCGCCGGTCAGCGAGTGCCGGCCCAGGGGACCGCCCAGGAAGGCACTGCCCGACGCGGCCACCGGGTCCTCGCGGGTCGGCGCCACGGGCTCCGTCGCGACCCGCGCCACGGTGGCTCCGGTACCCGGCTCGGGAGTGCTCTCGTGCATCGTCTCTGCGCTCGGCATGGCGCACATCCTGCCGTACCCGCGCCGGAAAAGGGCGAGGGCCGCCGCACCCGTAGGTGTGGCGGCCCATGTTTCACGTGAAACGGACGTGACGCCCGATTCCGCCGCTATCCGGTGGTTCCGCCTCTTCCGTTTCCGCCACCGGTATTGGTATTGCCGAAGACCGTGCCTTCGCTCACCGTTCCGGTATCGGTCTCACCGCCGGTCGTGCCGTCGGTGGTCGTACCGGTAGTGGTGCCGCCGGTGTCCGTGCCGCCGAAGGTTCCGCCGTCGGTGGTCTGGCCGTCGGTGGTGTTCCCACCGGCGCCCATGCACTCGAAGTCGAACGGCTGGCAGCTCGACGAGGGCTCGGCCGGCTTGCTGGGCTTCGGCCGGTCGTCCTTCTCCTCGTCCTCCTCCGGCGCGGACTCCGACGGGCTCGGCTCCGGGCTCGGGGACGGGTTGTAGACCGTCCCCAGCGGTGCCGGATCCGGGAAGGGCTTCGGCTTGTAGTCCTCGTCCTTCATGGCGATGGACATGTACTCCTTCCACACGTCGGCAGGGATGTCACCACCGTGGATGGAGGTGAGACCGCCCACTCCGTTCATGGAGAGGAGTTCCTTGTCCTTCGGGTTGGTCCGGAACATCGCCACCGCCGTGGAGAGCTCCGTGGTGTACCCGACGTACCAGGCGGACTTGTTCTCGTCGGTGGTTCCGGTCTTGCCGGCGTTCGGGAACGGAAGATCCGCCAGCGCCTTGGCCGTACCGTTCTGGACCACGTTCTCCAGCACCTTGGTCACGTTGTCCGCGACCTCCGGCTCGAGACCCTTCTTCTTCTCCGGCGGCTCGAAGTCGGGGAGTTCGTTGCCCTTGACGTCCACGACCTTGGTCACGGAGAACGGCTCGTAGTGATCACCGGAGGAGGCGAATCCCGCATACGCGTCCGCCATACGGATCGCACTCGGCGTCGAGGTACCCAGCGAGAACGACGCGGTGTCCAGGTTGCCTGTGTCGAAGCTGCTCTCGAGAATGCCCAGGCTCTTGGCGGTCTTCCGGGTCTTGTCCAGACCCACGTCGATGCCGAGTTGCACGAACGGCACGTTGACCGACTGCTCCATGGCCTTCTCGAGCGTGATCATGCCCCAGGGCGTGGGGCCCTCGTTCGCCTGCTTGAACGGCTGGTTCTTGTCGTTCAGCAGCGGCTTGCCGCTCTGGTCCGTGATCACTGTTCCGTCGTTGCCCTGGTAGAGGCTCTGCGGCGACAGCGGCTGTCCGTCCGTGTGGATCGTGCCGTACTCCATGGCCGACGCGAGCACGAAGGGCTTCCAGGTCGAGCCGACCGGCACACCCGAGGTGTTGGCGTTGTTGGTGAAGTGGTTCTTGTCGAAGCCGTCACCACCGTAGACGGCCACGATGGCCCCGGTGTCGGGGTCGACGGAGGCACCGCCGAACTGCACGTGGGTGTCCGTCTTCGGACGGGCCTTCTCGTCGAGCAGTGTCTTGCGGGACTTCTCGACGGCCTTCTCCAGCTCCCTCACGCGGTCCTTGTCGAAGGTGGTGTAGATCTTGTAACCACCCCGCTTGTCCAGCTCGTCCGCGGAAATACCGGCGGTCTTGGCCACATACGTCTTCGCGATGTCGACCAGGTAGCCCTTCTGGCCGGGGAGGTCCGTGGTGGGGCGCTTCTTCAGCTTGGGGAAGTCCCCGATCTTGCTCCGCTCGGCAGGCGTCATCCGGCCTACCTCGACCATGCGGTCCAGGATCCACTTCCATCGCAGCTCGGCGCGCTCGCGGTTCTTCTCCGGAGTCGCGTTGTCACCGGATCCACCGTCCGGGCTGTAGAGGTTCGGCCCCTTGAGCACCGAGGCCAGGAAGACGCACTCCTCAGGGCTGAGCTTCTTGGCCTCCTTGTCGAAGTACGCCAGCGATGCCGCCTGGACGCCGTAGGCGTTCCGCCCGTAGTAGGCGGTGTTCAGGTAGCCCGCGAGGATCTGGTCCTTCGACATCTTCGAGCCGACCTTTATGGAGATGAACAGCTCCTTGAACTTACGCGTCAGGGTCTGACTCTGGTCCAGGTAGGTGTTCTTCACGAACTGCTGGGTGATGGTCGAACCACCCTGCACCTCGTCGCCCTTGGCCATGTTGAACAGCGCCCGGGCGATGCCCATCGGGTCGACGCCCCGGTCGTCCTCGAAGGACGCGTTCTCAGCGGCGATCACCGCGTTTCGCAGCGCGGGCGGAATGTCCTCGATCTCCACGTTCTGGCGAGTGGTGCCACCACCCGTGGACGCCATCCGGGACCCGTCGGCCCAGTAGTAGACATTGGTCTCCGCGATCGCGGCCTTGTCCTGGTCGGGGACCTCCACCATGGCGTACCCGATGCCGCCGACCAGCATCAGGCCGGCGAAGAAGGCGACGAACGTGCCGGTGACCAGGCGCCACGAGGGCACCCACCGGGCGGCGCCGTACTTTCCGGCACGCGGGTAGTCGATGAAACGGTCCTTGGACGCGTTGCGGCCACGCCGCCCCTCCGGGGGTGCCGCCCTGCGGCGGCCTCCTCCGGCCCCTCCGGCGCCGCCGGACCTCTGCGCGGCCCGGCGGGCCTCCGCGCGTCCGCCGTACGGACGCTCCTCCGCGTCAGGCCCGTAGTACGAGCCGGCGGAGGAGTTGGTGGCTCCTCTCGGAGCCGCACGGCGGCCGGAGGACGAACCGGACTGGGCGCGTCGGGCCGCGGCACGTCCGCCTCCCTGCGGCTGTGGCGGTTTGCGACGGTGCTCGCTCATCGAACGATTACTCCTCGGGCAGGCGCACACATGAGCGCCTGGAAACAGCGGCTGGTTTCCGGTCCCCCCGACGTACGGCCGACGGTCATTCGATCAGCCGTACTACACCTGGGACGTGGACGTATCACGGACGTCACTTGGTTCCCGGCGGATTGCATGCCGCACAGACTACGCATCGCCGAACAGCGCCAAATCGGGTTCTCACGCACGAACAACGCATAGCGCTACGACCTGAATCGGTGATGTGACGCCGCTCACCGAGACCACACTTGTACGCCGCCCGAGGCAGACCTATCGTTCGGATGTATCGACTCGATACATCGGGGGAACATAAACTGCCGACCCGACAGTCCGCGGCAGAGAGGAGGCGACGATGAGCCGGCGTGCCGGGATCCTCGAGTTCGCCGTTCTCGGTCTGCTCCGCGAGTCCCCGATGCACGGCTACGAGCTGCGCAAACGGCTCAACACGTCGCTGGGCGTATTCCGCGCCTTCAGTTACGGAACCCTCTACCCATGCCTCAAGACGCTGGTCGCAAACGGCTGGTTGATCGAGGAACCCTCGGCCGAACCCGTGGACGCCCTGGCAGCCCCCCTCACCGGGCGCCGCGCCAAGATCGTCTACCGGCTGACGGCAGAAGGTAAGGAGCGGTTCGAGGAACTGCTCTCGCAGACAGGACCCGACTCCTACGAGGACGAGACCTTCGCGGCCCGGTTCGCCTTCTTCGGGCAGACCTCACGGGACGTGCGCATGCGCGTGCTGGAAGGCCGGCGCAGCCGTCTCGAGGAGCGCCTGGAGAAGATGCGTGCGTCGTTCGCGCGCACGCGGGAACGCCTCGACGACTACACCCTTGAGCTCCAGCGCCACGGCATGGAGTCCGTGGAGCGCGAAGTGCGCTGGCTGAACGAGCTCATCGAGAGCGAGCGGGCCGGGCGCGACCAGAAGCGGTCGCCGTCCTCGGGTTCCGCTCAGCAGGACACGTCATCCGGAGCGACGGGCGGCCAGACCCGGCGTGGGGTCGACACCCCGCCCGAGACGCCCGAAGACAACAACACGTGAAGCCACAGGGTTTCACCGAGTACACACAGGGAGCCACCGCAATGGGTTCGGTTCGCGTAGCCATCGTCGGCGTGGGCAACTGCGCCGCCTCGCTGGTGCAGGGCGTCGAGTACTACAAGGACGCCGACCCGGCGTCCAAGGTGCCTGGCCTGATGCACGTGCAGTTCGGCGAGTACCACGTCCGTGACGTGGAGTTCGTCGCCGCCTTCGACGTCGACACCAAGAAGGTCGGTCTCGACCTCGCCGACGCCATCGGCGCCTCCGAGAACAACACCATCAAGATCTGTGACGTGCCGCGTACCGGTGTCACGGTCCAGCGTGGTCACACCCTCGACGGCCTCGGCAAGTACTACCGCGAGACCATCGAGGAGTCCGCCGAGGAGCCGGTCGACGTCGTCCAGGTCCTCAAGGACCAGAAGGTCGACGTGCTGGTCTGCTACCTGCCCGTCGGTTCCGAGGACGCGGCCCGCTTCTACGCCCAGTGCGCCATCGACGCCAAGGTCGCCTTCGTCAACGCCCTCCCGGTCTTCATCGCCGGCACCAAGGAGTGGGCTGACAAGTTCACCGAGGCCGGTGTCCCGATCGTCGGCGACGACATCAAGTCCCAGGTCGGCGCCACCATCACGCACCGCGTGATGGCGAAGCTGTTCGAGGACCGCGGCGTGGTCCTGGACCGCACCATGCAGCTCAACGTCGGCGGCAACATGGACTTCAAGAACATGCTCGAGCGCGACCGCCTCGAGTCGAAGAAGATCTCCAAGACGCAGGCCGTCACCTCGCAGATCCCCGACCGGGACCTCGGCGAGAAGAACGTCCACATCGGCCCGTCCGACTACGTGGCCTGGCTGGACGACCGCAAGTGGGCGTACGTCCGCCTCGAGGGCCGCGCCTTCGGTGACGTCCCGCTGAACCTGGAGTACAAGCTCGAGGTCTGGGACTCCCCGAACTCGGCGGGTGTCATCATCGATGCCCTGCGCGCTGCGAAGATCGCCAAGGACCGGGGCATCGGTGGCCCGATCCTCTCCGCGTCGAGCTACTTCATGAAGTCCCCGCCGGTCCAGTACTTCGACGACGAGGCCCGCACCAGCGTCGAGAAGTTCATCGCGGGTGAGGTCGAGCGCTGACACCCGTCCCCTCGCCGGCGTGAACCGGCGGGAGCACCACTGGGACTCAGGAGGGGCCCCGGGCATGTCGCCCGGGGCCCCTCCCCCCGTTCCCGGGCCTGCGTATGTGAGGCTGAGCGCCATGTCCGCTGTACGCGACCTGTCCGTCCTGCTCCGCCTGCGGGACTTCCGACGCCTGCTCGGTGTTCGACTGCTCTCGCAGGCGGCGGACGGCGTCTATCAGGTGGCGCTCGCCACCTACGTCGTCTTCTCCCCCGAGCAGCAGACCTCGGCGGCGGCCATCGCCTCCGCCATGGCCGTACTGCTCCTTCCGTACTCCTTCGTGGGTCCGTTCGCCGGGGTCCTTCTCGACCGGTGGCGCCGCCGTCAGGTCCTGCTGTTCGGCAGCCTGCTGCGCGCGCTGCTCGCCCTGGTGACCGCGTTCCTCATGCTGGGCGGTGCGCCCGGGCCGCTGTTCTACGCCTCCGCGCTGTGCGTGACGGCGGTCAACCGCTTCGTCCTGGCCGGCCTCTCGGCCTCCCTGCCCCGCGTCGTCGACGGCGAGCAGCTGGTCACGGCCAACTCCCTCACTCCGACGGCAGGCACCCTGGCGGCCACCGTCGGTGGCGGTCTGGCCTTCGTGGTCCGCCTGGCCGGCGCGGACTCGGACGCCGTGGTGGTGCTGCTGGGCGCCGCTCTCTACCTCTGTGCCGCGCTCGCCTCGCTCCGCATGGCGCCGTCCCTGCTGGGGCCGGACCGGAACGGGGTTACCGCCCCGAAGATGCGTCAGGCGGTCAGCGGCACCGCCCGCGGCCTGGCCGACGGTCTTCGGCACCTCGGGGAATCCGAGAGGCGGCAGACGGCCTGGGCGCTGGTCGCGATGACGCTGATGCGCTTCTGCTACGGCGCCCAGACGGTGATGGTGCTGATGCTCTGCCGTCACACCTGGAACGACGAGACGACCGTGGGAGGCACACGGGACGGCCTGGCGCTGCTGGGTGTGGCAGTCGCGGTCTCGGGGGCCGGCTTCTTCGCCGCCGCGGTGATCACGCCTTCGGTGGCCGGTCGACTGGGCCCGATGCGCTGGATGACGATCTGCGCCGGGAGTGCCACGGTGCTCGCACCGGCACTGGTCCTGCCGTTCCGCCCGACGTCCGTCCTGGTGGCCGCCTTCGTCCTGGGGCTTGTCACCCAGGGCGCGAAGATCTCGACCGACACGGTGGTGCAGTCCCACACCGAGGACAAGTTCCGGGGCCGGATCTTCTCCCTGTACGACGTCCTCTTCAACGTGGCGTTCGTCGCCGCGGCCGGGCTGGCGGCACTGATGCTGCCGCACGACGGTCGCTCCCCGTCCCTGGTCCTCACCGTGGCGGCGCTCTACGGCCTCACCACACTGGTCCTGCTGCGGCTCGCCGGCCGGGCACCAGACCGGACGCGGCCCTCGGACGCGTGATGGGCAATGTTTCACGTGAAACATCGCCCATCACTCCACCACCTCGCCACCACCTCCGGACACCGACGTTTCACGTGAAACGGTGACCGGTCGGCGGTCGGGCCTGATCAGCTCTGGCCGGCCCACCATTCCTTGAGCGCTGCCACGGCGGCGTCGTGCTCCATCGGCCCGTTCTCCAGGCGAAGCTCCAACAGGAACGAGTAAGCCCGACCGATCACCGGCCCGGGGCCGACGCCCAGAATCTCCATGATCTGGTTGCCGTCGAGGTCCGGGCGGATCGAATCCAGCTCCTCCTGCTCCTGCAGTTGGGCGATGCGCTCCTCGAGTCCGTCGTAGGCGCGCGACAGCGCGGTCGCCTTCCGCTTGTTACGGGTGGTGCAGTCCGAGCGAGTCAGCTTGTGCAGGCGGTCGAGAAGAGGACCTGCGTCCCGCACGTAGCGGCGCACCGCGGAGTCGGTCCACTCGCCGGTCCCGTACCCGTGGAAGCGAAGGTGGAGTTCGACCAGTCGGGAGACGTCCTTCACCATCTCGTTCGGGTACTTCAGCGCTGTCATGCGCTTCTTGGTCATCTTGGCGCCCACCACCTCGTGGTGGTGGAAGGAGACCCTGCCGTCCTGCTCGAAGCGGCGGGTGCGCGGCTTGCCGATGTCGTGGAGCAGCGCGGAAAGACGGAGGACCAGGTCGGGGCCGTCCTCCTCCAGGTCGATGGCCTGCTCCAGCACGATCAGCGTGTGGTCGTAGACGTCCTTGTGCCGGTGGTGCTCGTCCCGCTCCAGGCGCAGCGCCGGAAGCTCGGGCAGCACGTGGTCGGCCAGACCGGTGTCCACCAGCAGCGTGAGGCCCTTGCGCGGCCGTGCGGAGAGGATCAGTTTGTTGAGCTCGTCCCGGACCCGCTCGGCGGAGACGATCTCGATCCGGCCGGCCATGTCGGTCATCGCGGCGACCACCTCGGGCGCCACCTCGAAGTCCAGCTGCGCCGCGAAGCGCGCGGCGCGCATCATGCGCAGCGGGTCGTCGGAGAAGGACTCCTCGGGGGTGCCCGGCGTGCGCAGCACGCGGCGTGCCAGGTCCTCCCGGCCTCCGTGCGGGTCGATGAACTCCTGCTCCGGAAGCGCGAGCGCCATGGCGTTGACCGTGAAGTCCCGCCGCACCAGGTCCTGCTCGATGGAGTCGCCGTAGGACACCTCGGGCTTCCGTGAGGTGCGGTCGTACGCCTCCGAGCGGTAGGTGGTGACCTCGATCTGGTAACCGTCCTTCTGGCAACCCACGGTGCCGAAGGCGATGCCCACCTCCCAGACGGCCTCGGCCCACGGCCGGACGATCTTCAGGACGTCCTCGGGGCGGGCGTCGGTGGTGAAGTCCAGATCGTTGCCCAGCCTGCCCAGCAGGGCGTCCCGTACCGATCCGCCGACCAGCGCGAGACGGAACCCCGCGTCCTGGAATCGGCGTCCTAGGTCGTCGGCGACGGGAGCCACGCGGAGCAGTTCGCTGACCGCGAGGCTCTCGGCCTGGCTCAGGGCACTGGACTTGTCTTCATTGGCGTTCGGCACAACAGAAAAGAGTACGTGGCCCGGCCCCGCCACCGCTCGCCAGTAATTTCCGAGTGCCCGGGTGACGGTCCACACAGTGAGCTTGATCGTGCTGGAGCGGTCCGCGGCGCATCTGCTCCTCGCACCTCGTTACCATGCCTGGACGCACACTCGGACAGGCGCCGACGAGCGGCACGATCCGCGACCGGTCGCGTACGACCGGCAGCCGAGAATCCGGTACCGAAGACCACCACCGACGACGAGGGACGGACGAGCGCGTGGCCCAGGCGGCAGACTTCCAGGGGATGAGTTCCTCACCTGGCCGCCGGTGGTTGCGGCGCACCGGCGCAGTGCTGGCCGGAGCGCCTCTGCTGGCCGGCTTCCTCTTCCTGCCCTCCGCCGAGGAGGCGACCGCGGCTCCGGCGAGCGCGCCGACCACGGCGAAGACCGCCGAAACCGCCTCCGGTCCGGTCTCGGTCTCTCTGAACAAGGTGACGCCCGGCGTCCTCTCCGAGGGCGACACGCTGACCGTGTCGGGCACCGTCACCAACACCACCAAGAAGCCGATCACCAAGGCCCGGGTGGACCTCCGGCTGGGACAGGCCCTGGGGACCCGCTCGGCCATCGACAACGTCTCCCGGCACACCGCGTTCCAGCCCGGTGTGGACGGCAACCCGGTCGGCGGCAAGTACACCACCGGGTTCGAGCGGCTTGAGCCGAAGGTCTCGCAGGTCTTCACCATGACGGTCCCGGCCGACGAACTGGGCCTTGGCGAGGCGGGGGTCTACCAGTTCGGCGCCTCGGTCTCGGGCCTGACCGCTGAACAGCCGTGGGCGGAGCAGGTGCTCGGCATCCGGCGGACCGTCCTTCCCTGGCAGCCGGACACCCGGACCGCCACCCGCACGACCTTCCTGTGGCCGTTGATCTCGGATGTCAGCATGACCGCCGAGACCGCCTCCGACGACGACCGGGCCCCGGTGTTCCTGAACGACTCCCTGGGCAAGGAGATCGCACCCGGCGGCCGCCTGGACCGGATGGTCTCCCTGGGCGACGACCTGGACATCACATGGGTGGTCGACCCGGACCTTCTGGCCACGGTCGACGTGATGGCGGACAGCGCCTACGAGGTGAAGGGGGAGGACGGCCGCAGCGTCCGCGGCGCGCATCAGAAGGATGCGGCCCGCTGGCTGTCCAAGCTCACCGCGGCGGTCCAGGACGAAGAGGTCGTCGCGCTGCCGTTCGCGGACCCGGACCTGGCGTCCATCGCGCACAACGGCCGCAACGTCAGCGGCACCCTGAACCAGCTCAAGAGCGCGACCGATGTGGCCGCCCTGACCGTACGGACCGTCCTCCACGTGGAGGCCTCCACGGAGTACGCCTGGCCCGTCGACGGCGCGCTCGACCCCGCGATCAAGAACGTGGCCACCTCAGCCGGCGCCGACAAGGTGATCGCACGCAGCGACAGTCTCAAGGACGGCCTGTCGTACACCCCGTCCGCCGCCCGGCCCATCGGCGGTGGCACCACCGCCGTGGTGGCCGACGCACTGCTGTCGACCGCCTTCCAGGGCGACCTGTCCCGGGCGGAGAACTCCACCCAGGCCGTGCAGCAGTTCCTCGGACAGAGCGTCGCGATCACCCAGCAGACCAGCCGGGAGCGCAGCATCCTCGTCGCTCCGCAGCGCACGCCGTCCGCCGCCCAGGCGCAGGCCATGGCCGAGGCCCTGACCGCCCTCCGGGAAGGATCCTGGTCCCTGCCGCAGGCGCTGTCGGAGACCGCGGAGACGGACCCCGATCCGCGCGCCTCCTCGTCGCTGCCGCCCCGCTCGGCCTACCCCTCCGCACTGCGCAAGAAGGAACTCCCCCGAGAGGCCTTCGAGCAGATCGCACGGACGCAGGACAAGCTCAACAGCTTCAAGGTCATCCTCAGCAGGAAGGGACGCGTGGTGACTCCCTTCGGACTGGCCATGAACCGCGCGATGTCCGTCTCCTGGCGGGGGCACGCCGGGGCGGCGGGCGACTACCGTGCCGATGTCAAGGCGTACCTGGACGACCTCGCCGATCGTGTGTGGCTGATCGACAAGTCGGAGACCAAGCTCTCCGGGCACAGCGCCACCATCCCGGTGACCGTCAAGAACGACCTCCTGCAGGACGTCGAGGGCCTGGTGGTCAGGCTGACCTCCACCAACCCGACGCGTCTGGAGATCAACGGGAAGCGGTACGACGAACAGCCGATCACCGTGGCCGGCAGCCGCAGCCAGTCGGTGAAGTTCACCACCTCGGCGAACGCCAACGGCCCGTCCACCGTCGTCGCCCAGCTCTACACCGAGGACGGCCAGGCCTACGGTCGTTCGGTGACGTTCAAGGTGCGGGCCACCGAGGTGACGGCGACGGTCATGCTGGTGATCGGCGGCGGCGTGCTGATCCTGGTGCTGGCCGGATTCCGGATGTACACCCAGCGCAAGCGCGCCGCGGCCCGCCGCGACGCGGAGGCCGACGCCGCGGCCGAGCAGGGGGACGGCCCCGGCCGGACTCCGGACGCCTCCGAGCAGGCGAGTGACCCGGCCCCGGACACCTCGGCGGAAAGCGCCGACCCGTCCGCCACGGGTGAGAAAGTGGACCGTTGAGCGATGTCGAGGCCGGTCGGCCCGGGAACCATGAGGTGGGGTAACCATGAACGCGCCGTACGACGGTGACCGCGGCCGGTCCGCGAGCGGGCCGGGCCACCCCGGGGTGCCGCCGACCGAGCACGGGCAGGTGCCTCCGCCGCCCGCGGACACGTACTTCCAGGACGCCCACGACCAGGATCCCTACCGTGGCCAGGACCTGCCTACGCAGGATCCGGCCGGCGACGGGCTCTACGACCCTTCGGTGCGGCCGCCGGTGACGCCGGAGGCGCACGCCCCGCAGGGGGGTCCGCGGGCCCCCGAGCCGCCCCGCGCTCCGGACCCGCGGGTCTGGGCCCCGGCACCCGGCCAGGCGCCGGCAGGCGCCCGGCCGTCCGCGGACGACCACTCCCCTTACGTCGGCGTCGACGAGCTGGTGAGCGGCGCCCCCTCGGCGGGTCAGAACCAGGACGCGTTCGCCAACCTCTACCGCGACCAGCAGCCGAGCGGTGCCCGGCCTCCGGTCGGCCCCGCAGCGGGCGCGGGGATGCCCCCGGTGGGCGTCCCTGGCCCCGCGCAGCCTCCGACGGTCCCCGGCGTGCCTCCAGGGCCCGCCGGCGCGCCTCAGGCCCGCCCAGAGCCGTCCGGCCCCGCGGCCGGCGGACCGGAGGAGCCCGCGGCGGCGGCCAAGAAGGGCGGCCGCGCCTCCGGCATCCTCAAGTCGAGTGCCGTGATGGCCGCCGGCACCCTGGTGTCGCGGCTCACCGGCTTCATCCGGTCGATGATGATCGTCGCCGCCCTGGGCCTCGGGCTGCTCGGTGAGGCGTTCCAGGTCTCTTACCAGCTGCCGACGATGATCTACATCCTCACCGTGGGTGGCGGCCTGAACTCGGTCTTCGTGCCTCAGCTGGTGCGCGCCATGAAGAACGACGAGGACGGCGGCGAGGCGTACGCCAACCGCCTCCTCACCCTGGTGATGGTGTCGCTGGCCGTCCTCACCGGGCTCGCCATGGTGGGCGCACCGCTTCTGGTCCGGGCCCTGTCGGACTCCCTCGCCGGAGACCCCGCGGCGAACGACGTCGCCGTCACCCTCAGCCTGTACTTCCTGCCCACGATCTTCTTCATGGGCGTCCATGTCGTCATGGGTCAGATCCTCAATGCGAGGAACCGGTTCGGCGCGATGATGTGGACCCCGGTCCTCAACAACATCGTCATCATCGTGACGCTCGGCATGTTCCTCTGGGTCTACGGCACGTCCGCCGACTCGAAGATGAGCGTGGAGAGCATCCCGCCGGAAGGCGTCCGTCTCATCGGCATCGGCGTGCTGCTGGGATTGGTGGTCCAGGCGCTGGCGATGATCCCGTACCTCAAGGAGAGCGGCTTCCGCCTCCGACTGCGCTTCGACTGGCGCGGACACGGCCTGGGCAAGGCCGCCAAGCTGGCCAAGTGGACCGTCCTCTTCGTGCTCGCCAACCAACTCGGCGCAGTGGTGGTCTCCCAGTTGGCCACCCGGGCCCTCATGGACAGCGGCGACAAGAACGGCACCGGCTTCAGCGCCTACGCAAACGCCCAGCTGATCTGGGGCCTGCCGCAGGCGATCATCACCGTGTCGCTGATGGCCGCGCTGCTGCCCCGGCTGGCCCGCTCCGCCGCGGAGGACGACACCGGCGCGGTCCGGGACGACATCTCGCAGGGCCTGCGGACCACGGCCGTCGCGATCGTCCCGATCGCCTTCGGCTTCATCGCCCTGGGCGTCCCCATGTGCAACCTGATGTTCGGCGGCTCCGGCACCTCCGCGGCGACCAACATGGGCTACATGCTGATGGCCTTCGGCCTCGGCCTGATCCCCTATTCGGTCCAGTACGTGGTGCTGCGTGCCTTCTACGCCTACGAGGACACCCGGACCCCCTTCTACAACACCGTGATCGTCGCGGCGGGCAACGCCGGCGCGTCGTTCCTCTGCTTCCTGCTGCTGCCGGCCCGCTGGGCCGTGGTCGGCATGGCCGCCTCCTACGGCCTGGCGTACGGCATCGGCGTGGGCGTCGCCTGGCGGCGCCTGCGCAAGAAGCTCGGCGGTGACCTCGACGGCTCCCGCGTACTGCGGACATATGCCAGGCTCTGCATCGCGTCGGTTCCGGCCGCCGCACTCAGCGGGGCCGTCTGCTACGGCATCGGCCAGACTCTGGGCTGGAGTCTTCTCGGATCGCTGAGCGCGCTCATCCTGGGCGGCATCGTTCTTCTCGGAGTCTTCTTCCTCGCCGCCCGGCGGATGAGGGTGGAGGAGCTGAACTCTCTGGTCGGCATGGTCAGGGGACGCCTCGGGCGATGAGTCCGGGGTAGGCGCACAACCATCGGCCGCCACCGCTTGTCGTGCGGAGTGACGGACTGTGGGCACAATGGGTTTCGGCGTGGTGAGCACGCGATGGATGGGGAGGCAGGAACGACGGTGGCGGAACGAAGCACAGCTGCCGTCGACGTGGCAGGCAAAGGCGGCGACGAGTCGTCGACCGCCGAGGCGGAGAAGTCCACGGCCGACGGGGTGGCCCAGAAGCGGCAACCGGGCACGGAGCACGACCAGACGCAGGGCGACATGGTCGTGACGGACCAGGTCCCGGCCCAGGCGCTCGAACTGCACAGCGGTCACAAGCTGGCCAGGCGGTACCGCCTGGAGGAATGCGTCACCCGTCTGGACGGGTTCAGCAGCTGGCGGGCGATGGACGAGATGCTGCGCCGTGCCGTCGGCGTGCACATCCTGCCGACCGACCACCCTCGCGCCCGTTCGGTCCTGTCCGCAGCCCGCGCCGCGGCTCTCCTCGGTGACCCCCGGTTCGTCCAGGTCCTCGACGCGGTCGAGGACGACGACCTCGTCTACGTGGTCCACGAGTGGCTCCCCGACGCCACCGAACTCACCGGCCTGCTGGCCTCCGGACCGCTGGAGGCACACGAGGCCTACCAGATGGTGCTACAGGTCTCCCAGGCCATGGCGGCGGCCCACCGCGAGGGCCTCGCCCACCTCTGCCTCACCCCGAGCACCGTTCTGCGGACCTCCGCGGGACAGTGGCGGATCCGCGGCCTCGCCGTGAGCTCCGCCCTGCGCGGCATCAGCACGGACACCCCGCAGCGCGCCGACACCGAAGCCCTCGGCGCCCTTCTCTACGCCGCCCTCACCCACCGCTGGCCCTACGAGACGGATGCCCACGGTCTCGCCGGCCTGCCCAAGGACCTCGGGCTGATCCCCCCGGACCAGGTCCGGGCCGGGGTCCACCTGGGCCTGTCCGAGCTGGCGATGCGTGCCCTCGCCAACAACGGCGCCACCGCCTCCCGCCACGAGTCCGCCTGCACGACTCCGGAGGAGCTGGCCAAGGCGGTCACGGAGATGCCGCGCGTCCGGCGCCCCGAGCCTTCCTTCACCCCGCCGTCGGAGTACGCGCGGCCTCCCTACGCCCCGACCGGCTACACGGCGGCGGGCCCCGTGCCGCCGCCCGTGCCCACCCCGCCCGCTCCGCTGGACACCAAGACGGGCAAGGCGCTCAAGTGGGCCGTCTCGGCGCTCCTGATCGCCGCCCTGGGCCTCGGCAGCTGGCAGCTCGCGGCCACCTTGCTGGACAAGAAACCCGAACCGCTCGACACGGTGCCGCAGAACGCGCCGCAGGATGAGAAGCCGAAGACGCCTCTGCCGATAGCCATCAAGGACGCCACGGATTTCGATCCGTTCGCCAGGGACGGCCGCGAGAAGCCCGCGGACATAGGGAAGGTCTACGACAAGACGCCCGGCACCTACTGGCAGACGGACTACTACTCGGGTGATGCCAAGTTCGGCAATCTGAAGCCGGGTGTCGGAGTCATCCTCGACCTCGGCAAGAAGCAGTCGGTCGGCAAGGTCACTGTCACGTTCGTGGGTGAGACCTCGGTCGAGCTGCGCGCGGCCTCCGGCGCGGACGGCGCACAGCCCAACTCCTTCGACGCGTTCAAGAAGGTGGCCCAGGGCTCCGGTACGAAGGTCACGCTCACTCCTGGCAAGGACCTCGAGTCCCGCTACCTTCTGGTCTGGCTGACCAAGCTGCCGCCGGAGAGCGCCGGCACGTTCCGCGGCCGGGTGGTCGACATCAAGGTGACCAGCTGACGCATCGGGGACGGGTCGCCGCTCCGGATGCCACAGGGTGAGCGGCCCACCCCGGGCAAGGAACCACAGGGGGAGGGGCGGATGGCGGACGTCGGCGGGTACGGCGGAACGAACGACCAGGAACTGCTGGACCTCCACCTCCGGGGCGACCCCGACGCCTTCGGTGAACTGGTCCGCCGCCATCGTGACCGGCTGTGGGCGGTGGCACTCCGCACCCTCGGCGACCGGGAAGAGGCGGCCGACGCCGTCCAGGACGCCCTGGTCTCCGCCTACCGCTCCGCGCACACCTTCCGTGGCCACTCGGCCGTCACCACCTGGCTGCACCGCATCACCGTGAACGCCTGCCTGGACCGCATCCGCAAGGCAGCGACCCGCAGAACGTCACCGGTGGACGACCCCGAGCGCATGGAGCAGTTGCTGGAGCCGCACGAGGCGGCCTCCGCCCCGGCCGAGCGCAACGACCTCCAGCGGGAACTGGTCGCGGCTCTCGCCACCCTGCCCGCCGACCAGCGTGCGGCCCTGGTCCTGGTGGACATGCAGGGGTATCCCGTCGTGGAGGCGGCGGGCATCCTCGACGTCCCCGTCGGCACCGTGAAGAGCCGCTGCGCCCGAGGGAGAGCACGGTTGCTGCCTCTGCTGACCCATCTGCGGCCGCCCCGTGCCCGACCAGGACACCCTTCGGGTGAAGGACGGAACCACCCGCCCCGCGCGTCCGTCCCACCTGGGGTCTCTGAGAAGCCCCTCACCGGACCCACCGATTCTGCTACCGCGAAGGGCGGAGGTGAACGAGCGTGACCGCGACGAAGGACACGGCCGGGCACCCGGACGTCACCGAGATCTCCGACCTGGCGGAGGGGGCACTCGCGCCCGACCGTACAGAGTCGGTGCGCGGTCACCTCGACGACTGCGTGCTCTGCGCCGACGTCCTCTCGGCACTGGAGGAGATCCGCTGCGCCCTCGGAACCCTCCCGGGCCCGGTGCGGATGCCTGCCGACGTCTCCGGACGGATCGACGCCGCCCTCGCCGCCGAAGCGCTGCTGAGCGCCTCCGACACCGCGGCTGCCGCATCCCCGGGTGCGCTCGACCCCGGTGCTGCTCGTGCGGCAGATGTTTCACGTGAAACAGAGCGAGACGCGGCACGGCCCGCCGGCCGCGCCGGATCGCGTCCCGCTGGCCGGAAGCCCGTCGCAGCCACCGGCCCGGGCCGCCCCGGTGAAAGCAGGCCTCGGACGCGCGCATCCCGCCGACGCTCCCTGACGCTCGGCGCTGCCTTCGTCGCTGCGGCGCTCGGCATCGGCGTCTGGGTAACCCAGCCCTTCCAGACGGACACGCCCCCCGCCACGGCGGCCACCTTCTCCGGACAGCCGCTCCAACAACGCGTGACCGGCCTCCTCGACGAGGCCGACATCTCTACGCAGTCGTCCTCTCCCCAGCCCCGTACCCTGGTCCGGCCGGCTGTCGAGGTCCCCGCCTGTATCCGGGCAGGGATCGGTGGAGATGCGGAGGCACTCGCCGCTCAGCGCGGCAGGTTCCAGGAGAAGGACGCCTACCTGGTGGTCCTTCCCGACCCCGCGAAGGACTCCCGGGTGACTGCCTACGTGGTGGACGCTTCGTGCATCACCCAGGCCTCCTCGGGCAAGGAGACCAAGGGAGACGTTCTCCTCCGGCGCTCGTACGCCCGGTCCTCGAACTGACGACGACCGCTGGACGCCCGCCCTGAGACACTCGCGTGCCCGCGCACAGCGGGGAATGCCCGGCCTCTAGGATCCGTTGGGGTGAGGTGAGAGCACCGAACCAGGCTCACCGCACCAGAAGAGCCCCTGAAGACGCAGTCCAGAGACGAGGAAACCCGCCGTGAGCGACGTCCGTAACGTGATCATCATCGGCTCAGGGCCCGCCGGCTACACGGCGGCGCTCTACACCGCGCGCGCGTCGCTGAAGCCGCTGGTGTTCGAGGGCGCCGTCACCGCCGGTGGCGCCCTGATGAACACCACCGAGGTCGAGAACTTCCCCGGCTTCCAGACCGGCATCATGGGCCCGGAGCTCATGGACAACATGCGCGCCCAGGCGGAGCGCTTCGGTGCGGAGCTGATCCCGGACGACGTCGTCTCCGTCGACCTGGCCGGTGAGATCAAGACCGTCACCGACACTGCGGGCACGGTGCACCGCGCCAAGGCCGTCATCGTCACCACCGGCTCCCAGCACCGCAAGCTGGGCCTGCCGAACGAGGACGCGCTCTCCGGGCGAGGCGTTTCCTGGTGCGCCACCTGTGACGGCTTCTTCTTCCGGGAGCACGACATCGCCGTGATCGGCGGCGGCGACACAGCGATGGAGGAAGCGACCTTCCTCTCCCGGTTCGCCAAGTCGGTCACCATCGTCCACCGCCGGGACACCCTGCGAGCCTCCAAGGCGATGCAGGAGCGTGCCTTCGCCGACCCGAAGATCCGGTTCATCTGGGACAGCGAGGTCGCCGAGGTGCAGGGCGACGCCAAGCTCTCGGGCCTGAAGCTGCGCAACGTGAAGACCGGCGAGCTCTCGGACCTGGCGGTCACCGGTCTGTTCATCGCCATCGGTCACGACCCGCGCACCGAGCTCTTCAAGGGTCAGCTGGAGCTCGATGACGAGGGCTACCTCAAGGTGGACGCCCCCTCCACCCGCACCAACCTGACGGGCGTCTTCGGCGCCGGCGACGTGGTGGACCACACCTACCGTCAGGCGATCACCGCCGCAGGCACCGGCTGTTCCGCCGCCCTGGACGCCGAGCGCTACCTGGCTTCTCTCTCCGACTCCGAGCAGCAGGCGGAGCCGGAGAAGACCTCGGCCTGATTTCCTTCCCCCCGATTCGTAGTGAGGAGCCCTCAGTGGCTGGCAGCCTGAAGAACGTCACCGACGAGACCTTCGAAGAAGAGGTCTTGAAGAGCGACAAGCCCGTCCTCGTGGACTTCTGGGCCGCTTGGTGCGGCCCGTGCCGTCAGATCGCCCCGTCGCTGGAAGCGATCGCCGCCGAGCACGCGGACAAGATCGAGGTCGTCAAGCTCAACATCGACGAGAACCCGGCGACTGCGGCGAAGTACGGCGTCATGTCGATCCCGACCCTGAACGTCTACCAGGGCGGCGAGGTTGCCAAGACCATCGTCGGCGCCAAGCCGAAGGCGATGATCGTGCGGGACCTCGACGAGTTCATCTCCGAGTGAGGCCATGTTTCACGTGAAACCTCGTTTCACGTGAAACATGCGAGGAACACGCCGGCGAAGGGCCGACCCGGACGGGTCGGCCCTTCGCCCTTCTCCGGCTCCGCCGGCCCTCAGAGCGGGCGGAGTGCCGGTTCCTTCTGCACGGCGCCCAGCAGCCGGTCCAGGGCCATCTCGACGTCCTCCTTCCAGGAGAGCGTCGAGCGCAGTTCCAGGCGCAGTCGCGGGTAGGTCGGATGGGAGCGGACCGTCTTGAAGCCGACCGCCAGCAGATGATCCGCGGGGAGCAGACAGGCAGGCTCCTTCCAGCGTGCGTCGCCGAATGCTTCCACCGCTTTGAAGCCCCGCCGCAGCAGATCCTTGGCCACGGTCTGCACCAGGACCCGGCCCAGGCCTTGTCCTTGGAACTCAGGAAGAATGAACGACGTGATCAGTTGGACGGCGTCCGGGGAAACGGGACTGGTGGGGAAAGCCGTGGCACGCGGCACATAGGCCGACGGCGCATAGAGCACGAACCCGGCCGGCACGTCGTCCACGTAGACGAGGCGGCCGCAGGAACCCCAGTCCAGCAAGACGGCGGAGATCCAGGACTCCTTCTCGCCCTCGGCTGTGCCGTCCTGGAGAGCCGTCTCCCCACTGAAGGGGTCCAGTTCCCAGAAGACACACCCTCGGCAGCGCCGCGGTAGGTCCTGGAGATTGTCCAGTGTGAGCGGAACAAGCCGACGCCCCATGAACGCTCTTCCTCGCTTCCTGTGGTCCCACCCTCCACCATGAGGCCCTTATGCCCGCTCCACAAAGCAAAGCGCGGGTCGTGTCCGGAACTAGCCGAACATGACCCGCGCTGCCGATTCAGTCGGGGCGATCGTCGCCTACTCGATCGGGTCCCCGGCGTGCCCGTCTTCCTCGGCGTGGGGCGTCGAGATGTCCTGGAGCATGGGCGCCTCGTCGGGAGCCAGTGTCGTCAGGATGCGCTCGAGGTCCTCCACGGACGCGAACTCGACCGTGATCTTGCCCTTGGTCTTGCCGAGGTCGACCTTGACGCGCGTCTCGAAGCGGTCCGACAGACGGGTGGCGAGCTCAGAGAGAGCCGGCGAGACCTTGGAGCCGGCACGCGGCCCCTTGGCCCGAGCGGGCTTCTCCGGGCCGGTGCCCATCAGCTGGACGATCTCCTCCACCGCACGGACCGACAGCCCTTCGGCGACGATCCGCTTCGCCATCCGGTCCTGCTCCTCCGCGTCCTCGATGGAGAGCAGCGCGCGGGCGTGGCCGGCCGAGAGCACGCCCGCCGCCACGCGCCGCTGTACCGCGGTGGACAGCTTCAGCAGACGCAGCGTGTTGGAGACCTGAGGCCGGGACCGGCCGATCCGGTCCGCCAGCTGGTCATGAGTGCACTCGAAGTCCTTGAGGAGCTGGTCGTAGGCGAAGGCCTCCTCCAGCGGGTTCAGCTGCGCGCGGTGGAGGTTCTCCAGCAAGGCGTCGAGGAGGAGCTTCTCGTCCTCGGTCCCGCGGACGATCGCAGGGATCGCCTCCAGGCCGGCCTTACGGCTGGCCCGCAGCCGGCGCTCGCCCATGATGAGCTCGTAGCGCCCCGGCCCCGTCTGCCGGACCACCACGGGCTGCAGCAGGCCGACCTCCTTGATGGAGGTGACCAGCTCCGCCAGTGCGTCCTCGTCGAACTCCTTGCGGGGCTGCCGAGGGTTGGGGGTGATGGCGTCCAGCGGGAGTTCGGCGAAGTACGCGCCCACCGGGGGAGCCGGCAGCTCGGAGGCCGACCCCGCTGCGTGGTCCTCCTCCCGAAGGGCCGACGGCAGGGACGCCAGCTTGGCCGCCGGAACACCGCGCTCTCCGGCAGAACCAGGGACCGTCGGAACCGTCTGGGTCGCCGTGCCCGCGGAGACCGGAGCGGCCGTCCCGGGACCACCGACCGGCCTGTCCCCTGTCGGTGCCGCGGGGATCAGCGCGCCAAGCCCGCGGCCCAGCCCTCTGCGTCGTTCACTCACTGGATCCCCTCCACCATGTTCTGTCCGCTCATCATCTGACCGTCCGCGACCTGACCGCCCTGCGGCTGCCCGCCGGACAGCTGCCCCACCGCAGCGCCCGTGTGGGCCTGCGAGCCGTCGTAGCGGATGCCCACGCCCCGGAGTGCGAGCTCCCGTGCCGCCTCCAGGTAGGAGAGGGCACCACTCGAACCTGGATCGTAGGTCAGAACCGTCTGCCCGTAACTGGGGGCCTCGGAGATCCGCACCGAGCGCGGGATGCTGGTGCGCAGCACCTCCTCGCCGAAGTGGGTGCGAACCTCTTCGGCGACCTGGGACGCCAGGCGCGTCCGGCCGTCGTACATGGTGAGCAGGATCGTCGAGACATGCAGGTTCGGGTTCAGGTGGCCCCGGATCAGCTCGACGTTCCTCAGCAGCTGCCCCAGACCCTCCAGCGCGTAGTACTCGCACTGGATGGGGATGAGCACCTCCGCGCCGGCCACCATCGCGTTGACGGTCAGCAGGCCCAGGGACGGCGGGCAGTCGATGAGGACGTAGTCCAGCGGCTGCTCGTACGCCTGGAGCGCACGCTGTAGGCGGCTCTCACGGGCCACCAGAGAGACCAGCTCGATCTCGGCACCGGCCAGGTCGATGGTGGCGGGCGCACAGAAGAGCCCTTCCACGTCCGGTACCGGCTGCACCACTTCGGAGAGAGGGCGGCTGTCCACCAGGACGTCGTAGATCGAGGGGACCTCGGCGTGGTGGTCGATCCCCAGCGCGGTCGAGGCGTTGCCCTGGGGGTCGAGGTCGACCACCAGGACGCGGTTCCCGTGCAGCGCCAACGAGGCGGCGACGTTGACCGTCGTGGTGGTCTTACCGACCCCGCCCTTCTGGTTGGCGACCACGATGATCCGGGTCTGCTCCGGGCGGGGCAGACCTTCCCCGGCAGCGCGCCCCATGGCGTCCACCGCCTGCTGGCTGGCGTGTCCCATAGGGGTGTCGTCCATGGGGGGCGGTGTTTCACGTGAAACATCGTCCCCCTGCGACTCGGTGCGGGGACCGGGGACCGGATCGGTCATCGGTCCCGCGATGTTGGCGTCGGACCGCAAGGATTCACTCTCCTCGACTTCAGGCTCTCTATACACAGAGCGTCCCATGCCTTTGGGGGTGCGAACCAGTGAGGCCGGTCGTTCTGTGGAGAAATCCGCCTCTGTGGACAACTTGTCGCCCCGGTCCGGTGAACCGCTGGAGGGTTTCCGGAGGGGGGTGGCGGGCTTACGGTCGCGGGGTTCGGCGGCGGCGTGGCTGCGGCCGATGACGCCTTGCAGGAGTGAGCGACGTTTCACGTGAAACAACGATGCCGAGCCTGGGGCCGACGGGCCCTCCGACACTCCGGACGACAGGAACGTGGGGCCTGCGTGAACCGGGGTGGAGTACCAGCAGACGCCAGTGACCACCGGCGGACCCCCGGAGGGGGCACGCGGCCGCGCGTGGCCGTGGGCGGGGCAGCGCTCCGCCCACGGCAGGTGTCAGCGGCGGCGGCGGGCGGCGCGGGCTGGGCGGGCAGCCTTGGCGCGCTTGGCAGCGAACCGGACGCCTCCCGGGCTCTCGCCGACCTTCACCTGCACCACGGTCGACAGCGGATCCACCACGCCGTCGCCGACCTGGAGGACGCCGGTCTCCACGGCACCGAGCTTGCTGAGCGCGGAGGATGCGGCCTTCAACTCCTCCTCGGCGGTGTCGCCCTTCAGTGCGAGCATCTCGCCGTAGGGCCGCAGCAGCGGGATACCCCAGGTCGCCAGACGGTCCAGCGGCGCCACGGCGCGCGCGGTGACCACGTGGACCGGAGGCAGCTTGCCGAGGACCTCTTCGGCACGGCCGCGTACCACCGTCACGTGGTCCAGCCCGAGCAGCTCCACCACCTCGGTGAGGAAGTTGGTGCGCCGCAGCAGCGGCTCGAGCAGCGTGATCTTCAGATCACCGCGGACCAGGGCCAGCGGGATGCCGGGGAGGCCGGCGCCGGAACCGACGTCGCAGACGGTCACGCCCTCGGGCACGGCCTCGGAGAGCACCGCGCAGTTCAGCAGGTGCCGTTCCCAGAGCCGGGGCACCTCACGTGGGCCGATGAGCCCGCGCTGCACGCCTGCCTCCGCCAGCAGTTCGGCGTACCGCACGGCGTCGTCGAAGCGATCGCCGAACACTGCACGCGCCTGCTCGGGCGCAGGGGGAAGCTCTGCTGCCTCCGTCACGAGGACCGTCCTTCCGTACCGCAAAAAGCGCACTGGGCGCTGACCACCAGAACTACCAGGCTGACAAAGTCACGGCCCCGTCTGCTCAACAGACGGGGCCGTGGAACGTACGCGCGCCGAATCAGGCAGGCAGTACGACGACGAAGCGCTGCGGCTCCTCGCCCTCGGACTCACTCCGCAGACCGGCGGCCTTGACCGCGTCGTGCACGACCTTGCGCTCGAACGGAGACATCGGGCGCAGCCGCACCGGCTCACCGCTGCTGCGCGCCTCGGCCGCGGCCTTGGCGCCGATCTCGGAGAGCTCCTCGCGCTTGCGGGCCCGGAAGCCGGCGATGTCCAGCATCAGGCGGCTGCGGTCACCGGTCTCCCGGTGCACGGCCAGGCGAGTGAGCTCCTGGAGAGCCTCCAGCACCTCACCGTCACGGCCGACCAGCTTCTGCAGGTCGCGGCCGCTCGAGTCGCTGATGATCGACACGGCCGCCCGGTCGGCCTCGACGTCCATGTCGATGTCGCCGTCGAGGTCGGCGATGTCCAGCAGACCTTCCAGGTAATCCGCCGCGATCTCGCCCTCCTGCTCCAGGCGGGTCAAGGCGTCCGCGCCGTCGGCGGCGGAGGGGATGGTGCCTTCCGTCACGGGATGGGCTCCTTCTTGCTTACTTCTTGGACGAGGACTTGGAGCGCTGCTGGGGACCCTTACGGCCCGACTGGGCCCGGCTGCGGCCGTTGCCGGCGCCACCGGCCCTGGTGGCACCGCCCTGGGGCTTGGCGCCCTGCGGCTTGGTGTCCTGGGGCTCGGAGCTCGGGTGGCCGCCCTCGGCGGCCTCCGCCTCCTCCTCGGCCGCGTCGGCGGCGGCCTTGACGGCGGCCTGGCGCTGGGCCTTGGTCTGGCGCTTCGGCTGCTGGCGCTTGGGGGCGCCGGCGGGGGTGGTGGCCCCGGGCCCGTCGACGGCCTGGTCGGCGGCGAGCTTCTCGCTCTTCACCACGGTGCCGTCGGGCTGGGCGGCGAAGCCCATCTTGTTGAGCCCGGTGATGAACTTCCGCTCGGCGGGGTTGCGGTCACGGCCCTTGGCGACGATGGCCTTGACGATGGCGCGGCGGCCACGGCCACGGAGGGAACCGCTGTGCTCGATCTTCTTGGCGAGCCGCTCGAGGTAGGAGGCCTGGGCCTTGGAACCCGGGGTCGGGTTGTTGTGGATCACGTACATCTGCTGGCCCATGGTCCACACGTTGGTGGTCAGCCAGTAGACGAGGACACCGACCGGGAAGTTGATGCCGAAGACCGCGAAGATCACCGGGAAGACGTACATCAGCATCTTCTGCTGCTGCATGAACGGCGTCTTCACCGAGGTGTCGACGTTCTTCGTCATCAGCTGGCGCTGGGTGAAGAACTGCGACAGCGACATCAGGACGATCATGACCACGGTCACGACGCGGACGTCGGTGACGCTGGCCTGGAGCGGCCCGAGCACCGACTCCGGGCTGGTGAACTTGGCAGCGAGAGGAGCGCCGAAGATGTGGGCCTGGCGGGCGCTGTCCACCAGGCTCTGGTTCAGGACGCCGATGGGCTCGCCCTGCGCGATGGCGTTCAGGACGTGGTACAGCGCGAAGAAGAAGGGCGACTGCGCCAGGATGGGAAGGCACGAGGAGAGCGGGTTGGTACCCGACTCCTTGTACAGCTTCATCATCTCTTCGGACTGGCGCTGCTTGTCGTTCTTGTAGCGCTCCTGGATCTTCTTCATCTCGGGCTGCAGCGTCTGCATGGCCCGGGTCGCCTTGATCTGCTTCACAAAAAGCGGGATCAGGCAGATGCGGATCAGCACCACCAGGGACACGATCGACAGACCCCAGGCCCAGCCGCTGGACTCGCCGAAGAGAGCGCCGTAGACGGTGTGGAACTGGACGATGATCCAGGAAACGGGTGTGGTGATAAAGCTGAAGAAGCCGGCAATCGTGTCCACTAATCATGCTCCTTGGGCATGGGACGGGGTCTCTGCGGCCGGGCTCGGGGAGGGGTCGGGCTGGTTGCCCGTCTCTCCTCGCTCCACGGTGGCGGATTCGGCGGAGGTCCCGCCCTTGCGTGCGTGCCAGAAGGCTCGCAGCATCTCGTGCCAGCGCGGACGTTTCCGCTCAGGCACATGGTCCACGCCGCCGAGCGACCACGGGTTGCAGCGCAGGATGCGCCACGCGGTGAGCGCCGATCCCTTGATCGCACCGTGCCGGTCGATGGCCTGGTAGCCGTAGTGGGAGCACGACGGGTAGTACTTGCACACCGGCCCGAGCAGCGGACTGATCGTCCACTGGTAGAGCTTGATCAGAGCCAGCAGCGGGTACTTCATCGCGTGCCCCCTCCCAGCAGCCGCTGGAGGGCGGCGTCCAGGTCTCGGGCCAGTTCTTCGTTGGCCGCGCCGCCCGCGGGGGGCAGCGCTCGTACGACTACCAGGCTACCGGGGGGCAGCTGAGCGACCCGCTCGCGCATCAAGTGACGAAGTCGACGCTTCACCTTGTTGCGCACCACTGCTCCGCCCACGGCTTTGCTCACGACGAAACCCGCACGCGGCGGGGGAGCGCTCTCCCCCTGCGCGTGCGGGTCCGTGGCACCGCTACGAAAGTGGACGACGAGGGACGGGCGGCCTGCCCGGCGCCCTCGTCGTACAGCGGTCGCGAAGTCCTCGCGCCGCCTCAGCCGGTTGTCGGTGGGCAGCACGACGTCATGACCTGACCGGAATCAGGCGGACAGACGGGCGCGACCCTTGCTGCGGCGGGTCGCCAGGATCGCGCGGCCGGCACGGGTCCGCATACGCAGCCGGAAGCCGTGGGTCTTCGCGCGACGACGGTTGTTCGGCTGGAAGGTGCGCTTGCTCACTCGGGGGCTCCAGAAATGAATCGGTGGGTGGCGGGTGCCGTCTGGCTGTCACCGTGCGCCCACGAGTAGCTCGCTTACGCCCGAGTGCACCGCTTCTCGATCACTGGTACGTGATCTTTGCCCATCGGAGGCAGGCGGCAGCAGCCATCGACAACTCGACCTGGTCACGGTACGCGCGGCTGCGCCATCCGGTCAAACCCGACGGTTGTGTGACCCCGGCAGCCTACCTCGTGACCGCAGCTCACCAGGGGTGCGACAGACCTTCGGAGGGACGGGGCGGAAGACGCCTTCCCTCTCGATTTCCGGCCCGGCGTGGCACGGCGGCACACTGTCCACAGGCTGGGGACAACGACTTGATGCACAGCCGTTGCCCTGACTACCGTGGGTGGACTCCCGTTTCGTTCGGTTCTCCCCCGGCCCGACTGATTCGTTACCTGCCGTCCGCCGGACGGCCGACCGATCGTCCCGCACCACACCGACGTGGGACCTGTGAGAGAGCGTGCACTGTGGCTGACGTACCCGCCGATCTTGCCGCAGTGTGGCCCCGGGTGCTGGACGGGCTCCTCGGCGAGGGTCGTGGGCAGGGAGTGGAGGCCAAGGACGAGAGGTGGCTGCGCAGCTGCCAGCCGCTGGCCCTGGTCGCCGACACGGCGCTCCTCGCGGTCCCCAACGAATTCGCCAAGACGGTGCTGGAGGGACGGCTCGCCCCGGTGGTCAGCGACACGCTGACCCGTGAGTGCGGGCGCCCCATTCGTATCGCCATCACCGTCGACACCTCCATGGGTGAGCCGCCGGCTCCGTCCACGTCGCCGTCGGGCGGCGGCCAGGAGGAGCTGGAGGGCCCCGCGGCCGCTCCGGCGCGCGAGGCCGCGCCGGAGTCCCGGCAGGAGCAGCTGCCCACCGCGCGCCCTGCCTACCCGGAGCACCAGCGCCCGGAGCCCGGGGCGTGGCCGCGTCCGGGACAGCAGGACTTCGGCTGGCAGCAGCAGCCGCTCGGTTTCCCGGAGCGCGATCCGTACGCCACGCCCTCCTCCTCCCAGGAGTACGGCGGCCAGGACTACGGCCAGGACTACGGGGCCCAGGAGTACGGACGGCACCGCGCCCCCTACGGCCGGTCCGGCGACTACGACCGCCAGGACTACTCCCGCTCCGAGTACGAGCGGCGCGACCACGACCGCCGGGATCACGACCGCCGCGAATACGACCGGTCTCCCGCCGAGCGCCCGGAGCGTCCCGAGTACGACCGGAGCGACTACGAGCGCCCCGAGCGCAAGGACTTCGAGCGGCCCGACTACGGCCGGCCCGGGTACGAGCGTTCCCCCGACTCCCGTGGCGAGCGCGTTGACCGCGGCGACCACACCGACCGGGACGCGCGCCAGGACCGCCAGGACCGCGGCGACTACGAGCGTCCGCAGCGCGGCGACGGCGGCTACGAGCGGCCCGGCTTCGACCGGGGCGGGTACGACGGCTACGCACCGGCGCCCTCCTCCGTCTCCTCGCCCTCCTCGGGGTCCTCCTCTTCTTCTCTGGGCGGCTCCGGCGCGGGCGGTGGTGCGGGGACCCCGGGCGTGGGCGAGCCCGCGGCGCGCCTGAACCCCAAGTACCTCTTCGAGACGTTCGTCATCGGCGCCTCGAACCGCTTCGCGCACGCCGCGGCGGTGGCCGTGGCGGAGGCGCCCGCCAAGGCGTACAACCCCCTGTTCATCTACGGGGAGTCCGGGCTCGGCAAGACCCATCTCCTGCACGCCATCGGGCATTACGCGCGTAGCCTCTACCCGGGCACCCGGGTGCGGTACGTGAGCTCGGAGGAGTTCACCAACGAGTTCATCAACTCGATCCGTGACGGCAAGGGCGACAGCTTCCGCAAGCGCTACCGGGAGATGGACATCCTGCTGGTCGACGACATCCAGTTCCTCGCGGACAAGGAGTCGACGCAGGAGGAGTTCTTCCACACCTTCAACACCCTGCACAACGCGAACAAGCAGATCGTGCTCTCCAGCGACCGGCCGCCCAAGCAGCTGGTGACGCTGGAGGACCGGCTGCGCAACCGGTTCGAGTGGGGTCTGATCACCGACGTCCAGCCTCCCGAGCTGGAGACCCGGATCGCGATCCTCCGCAAGAAGGCCGTGCAGGAGCAGCTGAACGCCCCGCCGGAGGTGCTGGAGTTCATCGCCTCGCGGATCTCGCGGAACATCCGTGAACTGGAGGGCGCGCTGATCCGGGTGACGGCGTTCGCCTCGCTCAACCGGCAGCCGGTGGACCTGGGGCTCACCGAGATCGTTCTCAAGGACCTGATCCCCGGCGGCGAGGACTCGGCGCCGGAGATCACCGCCTCGGCCATCATGGCGGCCACCGCCGACTACTTCGGGCTGACCGTGGAGGACCTGTGCGGTACCTCCCGCGGCCGGGCGCTGGTGACGGCACGGCAGATCGCCATGTACCTGTGCCGTGAGCTCACGGACCTGTCTCTGCCGAAGATCGGCGCGCAGTTCGGCGGCCGCGACCACACGACGGTGATGCACGCCGACCGGAAGATCCGCGCCCTGATGGCCGAGCGGCGCTCCATCTACAACCAGGTCACCGAGCTCACCAACCGCATCAAGAACGGCTGAGGCGGCACGAGCCGCCGGCGGCAGGGGGCAACGGTTCCGCACCCGGCCGGGGCCCAGACCCCGCCACCGTCCCGCACGAACGCGTCACGAGCGCCCCGGAGTTCCGCTCCGGGGCGCTTTTCGTCGCCCGTGACGGCCCGTCGGCCGCCTCAGGGGTCGCTGCCAAACCGCTCTCGGGGAGTTGTCGGGCGCTTTCGGGAGGGGAACACCCGCCCACTCCGTTCGAGCGGAGCCGGGGTTACGGTCTTCCTCCACAGATTCGGGGACTTTCTGGCATCCACAGCCTGGGGAGGGCCACGTTGTCCAGAATGTGTCCACAGGTAACCCCGGTGACCGCTCATCAGAACAGGTCAGCGCCCTGTGGATTCGTGGACGAAGAGTTTCCACAGCCTGTGGACAGTCTCGAAGCCCACAGGAGGCCGCTTCGGTTGTCCACCGGCAACCCACAGGTTGTGGCTGGTTGTCCCCAGCGAACCGGCGGTTCTCCACATCACTGTCCACTGTTCGGCAACATCCAGGGCCGGATCACTGCTCGGAGTGAAGCGCGTCACATCATGCTGCGGGAGTGGGGTGTGGGAAACCTGGGAAAAGCTGGGGACGCAGCTGGGGAGAAGTAGCCCCTCCCTGTGCATGGGCTGTGCAGAACTTTCCGCCGTCCACAGAACCACCGGGTTGTCCACCGGCTCCACCCACAGGGTCGGTGGATAAAAAACCGGGGCTGACCTGGGAAAACGGGGTTATCCACGGTATCCACAGCCCCTACTACTACTCCCAACTTGAGAGAGCCGGGAATTCGTTTCGAAGTGGGTCCTGTGCACAACTCGGCTCGGGCGGCCCTGACGGGCCTCGGTGCGACTTGACCCGAGCGGCAACAGCTGTCAGCGGGATGCGTCAGACTGGTCCCCGGTGGTTCTCCCCTCCCGGGGAGCCGGCTACACCACCGACGAAGGCCAGCAGGGCGAGGGACGCCGGCAACAGCAGGAGGCGGCAACGGTGAAGATCCGGGTGGAACGCGACGTACTCGCGGAGGCGGTGGCCTGGGCTGCGCGCAGCCTGCCCGCCCGTCCGCCGGCCCCGGTCCTCGCGGGCCTGCTGCTGAAGGCCGAGGACGGGCAGCTGAGTCTCTCCAGCTTCGACTACGAGGTCTCGGCCCGGGTCTCGGTGGAGGCCGAGGTCGAGGAGGAGGGCACGGTGCTCGTCTCCGGCCGTCTCCTCGCCGACATCTGCCGCGCCCTCCCCAACCGCCCGGTGGAGATCTCCACCGACGGCGTGCGGGCGACGGTGGTCTGCGGCTCGTCCCGGTTCACCCTCCACACCCTCCCTGTGGAGGAGTACCCCGCGCTCCCGCAGATGCCGAACGCCACCGGCACGGTCCCCGGCGAGGTCTTCGCCGCGGCCGCCGCCCAGGTCGCGATCGCCGCGGGCCGCGACGACACCCTCCCGGTGCTCACCGGTGTGCGCATCGAGATCGAGGGCGACACCGTCACCCTGGCCTCCACCGACCGCTACCGCTTCGCGGTCCGCGAGTTCCTGTGGAAGCCGGAGAACCCGGACGCCTCCGCGGTGGCGCTGGTGCCCGCCAAGACGCTGCTGGACACCGCCAAGGCGCTGACCAGCGGTGACAGCGTGATCCTGGCGCTCTCCGGCTCCGGCAAGGGCGAGGGCCTGATCGGTTTCGAGGGCGCCGGCCGCCGCACCACGACGCGACTGCTGGAGGGCGACCTCCCGAAGTACCGCACGCTCTTCCCGACCGAGTTCAACAGCGTGGCCACCATCGAGACGGCCCCGTTCGTCGAGGCCGTCAAGCGCGTGGCCCTGGTCGCCGAGCGGAACACCCCGGTCCGGCTGACCTTCGAGCAGGGCGTGCTGATCCTGGAGGCGGGCTCCAGCGACGACGCACAGGCTGTGGAGAAGGTCGACGCCAACCTGGAGGGCGACGACATCTCGATCGCCTTCAACCCGACCTTCCTGCTGGACGGCCTGAGCGCCATCGACTCCCCGGTCGCGCAGCTGTCCTTCACCACGTCGACCAAGCCGGCACTGCTCAGCGGCAAGGCCGCCGTGGACGCCGAGGCCGACGAGGCCTACAAGTACCTGATCATGCCGGTCCGCCTCAGCGGCTGACCTGCTGTCCCTCCGCGGTGCCAGGGGTGTGCCCCGCGCACCGCGGAGCCGTTTTCCGGACGGTTCCGCGCACCGCGGAGCCGCCCCGGACGGGTGGCGCCGCACGCGGCGTCGCCTGCCACCGGTCGAAGCACCAGGTCAAGGGGCCGCCCATCGGGTGGCGGTGCGGAGCCGGGTTTACGCTCGGACGTGGGTGCCGGAACGCGCCCACACCCCACCTCGCAACCAAAGGGAACTACTGATGGAGCTCGGTCTCATCGGCCTCGGCAAGATGGGCGGCAACATGCGCGAGCGGATCCGCCGCGCAGGCCACACCGTAGTGGGCTACGACCGCAACCCGGACGTCTCGGACGTCCACAGCCTGCGTGAGCTTGTGGACAGCCTGCAGGCGCCGCGCGTGGTGTGGGTGATGGTCCCGGCCGGCGCCGCGACGCAGTCCACCGTCGACGAGCTGGGCGAGCTCCTGGAGCCCGGTGACGTGGTGGTCGACGGCGGTAACTCGCGCTGGACGGACGACGAGAAGCACGCCGCGGAGCTGGCCGAGAAGGGCATCGGCTTCGTGGACTGCGGTGTCTCCGGCGGTGTGCACGG
>NZ_JBEOVU010000008.1:0-205406 GCF_040295685.1 Streptomyces sp. NPDC002734 | reverse complement strand
GGTCCGGCTGCCCGACGACGCGGTGCTGGCCTTCGGGTCCGAGCGCAGCGGGCTCACGCCCGAGCTGCACGGCAGGGCCGACCCCCGGGGTGAGGAACGGGTGGGTCAGTCGGCGAAGTTGGCGCCGACCACCGGGTAGCCCGCGGTCGAGACGCCGAGCGAGCTCGGGGAGAGCGCGCGGGAGCCGGTCGCGGTGATCTTGCTGCCGCTGGAGGGCAGGTAGACCAGGTTGCCGTTGCCGTCGTTCTCGCCGGTGCCGACGACCAGGTCGGCCTTGCCGTCGCCGGTGACGTCGTCCAGCTTCACGTCCATGCCGAACATGTCGTACTTCTCGTTGGAGCCGGGGACGCCCGCGGTGTCCTGGTGGAAGGACTGGGAGCCGGTGCCGGTGATGCCGGAGGCGTTCCCGTAGAGCACGAGCACGGTGCCGGTGTCGGTGGCGGCGTCGATGTTCTCGCCGGCCACGCCGATGGCGAGGTCGAGGAAGCCGTCGCCGTTGACGTCGCCCAGGTCCAGCTCGTGGCCGAACTGGTCGTTGGTCTCGCTGGAGCCGGGGACGCCGGAGGTGTCCTGGGTGATGCCCTGGATGGTGCCGACGCCGTACTGGCTGCCGTACGTGATCCAGACCTTGCCGCCCTTGGCGGAGTAGGGGATGGGCGTGCCGTCGTCCGTGACCGCGTTCCAGCTGACACCGCTGACGATGTCGCCGTAGCCGTCGTGGTTGATGTCGCCGACACCGCTGATGACGCCGGGGCGCAGCTTCTGGTAACCGGAGGTGTCCAGGCCCGAGGCGGTGCCCAGGAGCAGGAAGTTGCTGTTCCAGCCCTCGGCGCTGTCGGTCTCGTACCCGCTGACCACCAGGTCGGTGGTCGCGTTGCCGTCGACGTTGCCGGCGGTGAGGTTGGCGGGCGCCTCGGAGGTGATGATGGGCGTCTGCACCGTCTGGCGGCTGCCGTAGGAGCCGGTCTTGGAGATGCCGCCCTTGAAGACGTACACCTTGCTCTTGGTGGTGCCGACGGCGAGGTCCTGCTTGCCGTCGCCGTCGAAGTCGCCGGCGGCGAGCAGGCGGCCCCACTGGTCGTGCGAGGTGGGGGCCGGGTCGTTGATCTGGACGGCGCCGGCGCCGGTGATGCCGGAGGCGGAACCCCAGAGGAGGGTGACCATGCCGGCGTCCTTGTCGTCGCCCAGGTCCTCCCCGGGCGCTCCGACGGCGAGGTCGTCGTAGCCGTCGCCGTTGAAGTCGGCGTAGGCGGTGTCGTCGCCGAAGTTGTCGGAGGTCTCCGCGCTGCCGGGGACGCCGGAGGTGTCCTGGCTGAGCAGCGTGCGCTTGGTGGCGGTGATGCCGGTGCCCGAGGCGCCGTAGGTGACGACGACCTGGCCGGCGTAGCTCTTGCCCGAGACGGTGGAGTACGCGACGGTGGCGACGTCGCCGATGCCGTCGTTGTTGAAGTCGGCCTGCGATGCGACGGTGCCGTCGACGGCCGAGGCGGTGGTCGCGGCGGCGAAGGTGAGCAGCCCGCCGGTCACCGCGGTGGCGGCGACGGTCGCGAGGGCGGTGCGGGTCTTCCTGTGCATGCGGTTCCCTCAAATGCCGTGCGGGGAGCGGCGCCGAGCGCGGGTCCCCGGGAGGAACAAGGCCGGGCCTTGGGTGGCCGGCAGTGATCAGACCTGTGACAGGTGTGATTGGTTGTACGGGAGTTGTGAAGATTTTTGCCCCCCGGGCCGGGGTCGTGGCCATGGTGGCGGCACGCGGCACGCGGCACGCGGCCCGGGGAGCGGTCGACGGGCGGGTCAGTCGGCGAAGTTGTAGCCGACGTACGGGCGGCCCGTGGTGGAGACGCCGAGCGCCGTCGGCGAGAGCGAGCGGGAGCCGGTGCCGGTGATCTTCCCGCCGGCGGACGGCAGGTACGTGATGCTGCCGTTGCCGTCGTTCTCACCGCTGCCGACGACCAGGTCGGCCCTGCCGTCGCCGCTGACGTCGTCCAGCTTCACGTCCAGGCCGAAGGAGTCGTCCTTCTCGTTGGAGCCGGGGACGCCCGCGGTGTTCTGGTCGATGTACTGGGAGCCGGTGCCGGTGATGCCGGAGGCGTTGCCGTACAGGACGACGACCGAGCCGGTGTCGGTGACGCCGTCGACGTTCTCGCCGGCCACGCCGACCGCCAGGTCGAGGAAGCCGTCCCCGTTGACGTCGCCGAGGTCCAGCTCGAAGCCGAACATGTCGTTCAGCTCGGCGGAGCCGGGGACGCCGGAGGTGTCCTGGGTGATGCCCTGGACGGTGCCGACGCCGTACTGGCTGCCGTAGGTGATCCAGACCTTGCCGCCGTCGGCCGCGTAGTCGTCCGTGACGCCATCCTGCACCTTGTTCTGGTGCCAGCCGCTGACGATGTCGCCGAAGCCGTCGTGGTTGATGTCGCCGACACCGCTGATGATGCCCGGACGCAGTTCCTGCGCACTCGCGGCGTCCAGACCGGAGGCGCTGCCGAACAGCAGGAAGTTGCGGTCCCAGTAGTAGCCGCCCGAGGCCTCCGGGGTGTAGCCGTTGGCCACCAGGTCGGTGCGGTGGTCGCCGTTCACGTCGCCCGCGGTGAGGTTGTACAGCGGCCGCGTGGTCGAGATCGGCGCCTGCACCGTCTGGCGGCTGCCGGACGTGCCGTTGCGGGAGATGCCTCCCTTGAACAGGTACAGCTTCGTCTTGCTGGTGCCGACGGTGAGGTCCTGCTTGCCGTCGCCGTCGAAGTCGCCGGCCGCGAGCAGGCGGCCCCACTCGTCGTGCGAGGTGGAGGCCGGGTCGGCGAGCTGCACGGCGCCGGCGCCGGTGATGCCGTTCGCGGAGCCCCAGAGGATGGTGACCATGCCGGCGTCCTTGTCGTCGCCCAGGTCCTCCCAGGGCGCGCTGACGGCGAGGTCGTCGTAACCGTCGCCGTCGAAGTCCGCGTAGGCGGTGTCGCTGCTGAAGCCGTCGTCGGTCTCGGCGCCGCCGGGGACGCCGGAGCTGTCCTGGCTGATCACGGTGCGCCTGGCGGCGGTGATGCCGGTGCCCTTGGCGCCGTACGCGACGACGACCTGGCCCGCGTACGCCTTGCCGGAGACGTACGCGCCGTCGGCGGAGGTCGCCACGTCGCCGACGCCGTCGCCGTTGAAGTCGGCCTGCGAGGCGACCGTGCCGTCGACGGCGAGCGCGGGCGCGGTGGCCGCGAAGGTGAGCAGCCCGCCGGTCACCGCGACGGCGGCGACGGTCGCGAGGGCGGTGCGGGTCTTCCTGTGCATGCGGATCCCCTTAGAACCACGTGGGGGCGGGTGCTGCGCCCCGGGGAGAAGAAGGTCGAACGTGGGGTGGTGGCAGTGGTCAGACCTGTGACAGGTGGGGTTGGTTGTACGGAACCCGAACGAAAGACCGATCGGGTCGATGCGGCGGAGTGCGGGGTGCCGGGTGCCGGGTGCCGGGTGCGGGGTGCCGGGTGCCGGGGGAGGGGACGCCGGAAGCCGGGACGCGGTCACGGCGTCCCGGCTTCCGGGTGTGGAGCGGTGAGGAGCGGGTGGGTCAGTCGGCGAAGTTCACGCCGACGCCCGGCTTGCCCGCCGTCGAGACGCCGAGCGCGGACGGGGAGAGCGCGCGGGACCCGGTGCCGGTGATCTTGCTGCCGGTGGACGGCAGGTAGGTGATGGCGCCGTTGTAGTCGTTCTCGCCGCTGCCGACGACCAGGTCGGCCTTGGCGTCGCCGTTGACGTCGTCGAGCTTCACGTCGATGCCGAACATGTCGCCCTTCTCGTTGGAGCCGGGGACGCCCGCGGTGTTCTGGTCGATGTACTGGGTGCCCGTGCCGCTGATGCCGGAGGCCTTGCCGTACAGGACCAGGACCGAGCCGGTGTCGGTCACGCCGTCGACGTTCTCGCCGACGACGCCGATGGCGAGGTCGAGGAAGCCGTCGCCGTTGACGTCGCCGAGGTCCAGCTCGTGGCCGAACATGTCGTTGGACTCGCTGGTGCCGGGGATGCCGGAGGTGTCCTGGGTGATGCCCTGGACGGTGCCGACGCCGTACTGGCTGCCGTACGTGATCCAGACCTTGCCGCCCTTGGCGGAGTAGGGAGTGGTCGTGCCGTCCTCGTTGGCCGCGTTCCACATGGCGCCGCTGACGATGTCGCCGTAGCCGTCGTGGTTGATGTCGCCGACGCCGCTGATGATGCCCGGGCGCATCTCCTGGTAGCCGGAGGCGTCCAGGCCCGAGCCGGTGCCGAGCAGCAGGAAGTTGCGGGTCCAGCCCTCGGTGGGCTCGTAGCCGCCGACGACCAGGTCGGTGGCCGGGTCGCCGTTGACGTTGCCGGCGGTGAGGCTGAACGGAGTGGCGCCCGTCATGATCGGCGTCTGGACGGTCTGACGGCTGCCGGAGGCGCCCTTGCGGCTGATGCCGCCCTTGAAGACGTAGACCTTGCTCTTGCTGGTGCCGACGGCGAGGTCCTGCTTGCCGTCGCCGTCGAAGTCGCCGGCGGCGAGCAGGCGGCCCCACTGGTCGTGCGAGCTGGAGGCGGGGTCGTCGATCTGGACGGCGCCGGCGCCGGTGATGCCGTTCGCGGAGCCCCAGAGGATGGTGACCATGCCGGCGTCCTTGTCGGTGCCGAGGTCCTCCCCGGGCGCTCCGACGGCCAGGTCGTCGTAGCCGTCGCCGTCGAAGTCGGCGTAGGCGGACTCGTCGCCGAACCGGTCGCCGGTCTCGGCGCTGCCGGGGACGCCGGAGGTGTCCTGGCTGACCAGGGCCTTCCTGGCGGTGGTCAGGCCGGTGCCCCGGACGCCGTAGGCGACCACGACCTGGCCCGCCTCCGCCTTGCCGGCGACGGTGGCCGTCGCCGAGGACGCCACGTCCGCGATGCCGTCGTTGTCGAAGTCGGCCTGCGAGGCGACGGTGCCGTCGACGGCGACCGCGGTGGTCGAGGCGGCGAAGGTGAGCAGGCCGCCGGTCACCGCGGCGGCGGCGACGGTCGCGAGAGTGGTGCGGGTCTTTCTGTGCATGCGGTTCCCTCAGGTGCTGTGCGGGGAGCGGCGGTGCGCCGGGATCCCCGGGGAAGAGCTGGGCCGAGCAGGGGAGGTCGGCGGTGATCAGACCCACGACGGACGGGATCGGTTGTACGGGAGAAGTGAGAATGTTCGGCCGGTGGGACGCCGCGGGCCCGGCGGCCGTGGCGGCGTCCGGGCCCGGGGCGCGGGCAGGCGGGTGGGTCAGTCGGCGAGGCGGTAACCGATGTGCGGCTGGCCCGCCGTGGAGACGCCGAGCGCCGTCGGGGAGAGCGCACGGCCGGTGCCGGCGATCCTTCCGCCGGTGGAGGGCACGTAGGTGAGGGCGCCGTTGCCGCCGTTCTCGCCGCTGGAGGCGACCAGGTCGGCCCGGCCGTCACCGTCGACGTCGTCCAGCTTCACGTCCGTGCCGAAGAAGTCGTGCTTCTCGTTGGAGCCGGGGACGCCCGCGGTGTTCTGGTCGACGAACTGCGCACCGGCCCCGGTGATGCCGGAGGCCGAGCCGCGCAGCACGACGACCGAGCCGCTGTCGGTGACGCCGTCGACGTTCTCGCCGGTCACCCCGACCGCGAGGTCGAGGAAGCCGTCGCCGTCGATGTCGCCGAGGTCCAGCTCGTGGCCGAAGCCGTCGTGGGCCTCGCCGGTGCCGGGGACGCCGGAGGTGTCCTGGGTGATGCCCTGGACGGCGCCGACCCCCTGCTCGCTGCCGTAGGTGATCCAGACCTGGCCGCCCCTGGCGGCGTAGGGGTCCGTGACGCCGCCCGCCGACCCCTCCTGGTCCCAGCCGCTGACGATGTCGCCGTAGCCGTCGTGGTTGATGTCGCCGACGCCGGTGACGATGCCCGGACGCAGCTCCTGCGCGCCGGCGGCGTCCAGACCGGAGGCGCTGCCCAGCAGCAGGTAGTTGCGGTCCGGGTGGACGCCGTCCTGCGGCTCCGGGGTGTAGCCGTTGACGACGAGGTCGGTGCGGTGGTCGCCGTTCACGTCGCCGGCGGCGAGGTGGTAGTACGTCGCCTCGGTCCAGACAGGGGTCTGGACGGTCTGGCGGCTGCCGTAGGAGCCGGACCGCGTGATGCCGCCCTTGAAGAGGTACACCTTGGTCCTGTTCGTGCCGACGGCCAGGTCCTGCTTGCCGTCGCCGTCGAAGTCGCCGGCCGTCAGCAGGCGTCCCCACATGTCGTGCGAGGTCGGGGCCGGGTCCTCGATCTGGAAGGCGTCCTTGCCGGTGATGCCGGAGGCGGAGCCCCACAGGACGGTGACCGTGCCGCCGTCCTTGTCGCCGCTCAGGTCCTCGTCCGGGGCGCTCACCGCCACGTCGTCGTAGCCGTCGCCGTCGAAGTCGGCGTAGGCGGTGCTGTGACCGAAGTGGTCGCCGGCCTCGGCGGAGCCCGGTACGCCGGAGGTGCTCTGGCTGACGACGGTCCGCCGGGAGGCCGTCGGTCCGGTGCCCTTGACGCCGTAGGCGACGATCATCTGGCCGGCCTCCGCCTCGCCGCCGACGTAGGCCCCGTGGGCCGAGCCGATGACGTCGCCGACGCCGTCGCCGTTGAAGTCGGCCTGCGAGGCGACGGTGCCGTCGACGGCGAGCGCGGGCGCGGTGGCCGCGAAGGTGAGCAGCCCTCCGGTCACCGCGGCGGCGGCGAGGGTCGCGAGGGCGGTGCGGGTTCTGCGGTTCATGCGGCTCCCTGGTCCGGCGGGGCGGCCCGGGTCAGGGCCGGCCTCACGGTGACGCCCCGGCCGCCGAGGCCGGGCGGTCTACGAGACCGGTGACAACTCCTGATGGTTGTAGGGACCGTCGAGGTACACCACACGGAAGGCAGGGCCCCGGTCCGCGCCGGTGGTGGACACACTCCGTCGTCGAGCTCGGCGTCCCGGCCGAAGGGAGGTCGAGGCGCCGCCCGGTGAGGCGGGGTGCCGCGTCCCCGGAGACCACCACCGGCCCGGTGTGTCCGGCGTCGGGCACGCGGCACGGAAAAGCCGGGGCCCGGCCGAGCTCAGGAAGCTCGGCCGGGCCCCGGCCCTCGTTCGGCGCCGCCGGTCACTGCGCCGGCTGCGGCTCCGGCGTGTCCTCGGTCTCCGCCTCGCCCGCCGGGTCGGCGGGGGTCTTGACCGACTCCAGGAGCAACTGGGCGACGTCCACGACCTGGATCGACTCCTTCGCCTTGCCGTCGTTCTTCTTGCCGTTGACCGAGTCGGTCAGCATGACCAGGCAGAACGGGCAGGCGGTGGAGACGATGTCCGGGTTGAGGGACAGGGCCTCGTCGACGCGCTCGTTGTTGATGCGCTTGCCGATCCGCTCCTCCATCCACATCCGCGCGCCGCCGGCGCCGCAGCAGAAGCCGCGCTCCTTGTGGCGGTGCATCTCCTCGTTCCGCAGGCCCGGGACGTTGGCGATGATCTCGCGCGGAGGCGTGTAGATCTTGTTGTGGCGGCCCAGGTAGCAGGGGTCGTGATACGTGATCAGACCCTCGACCGGGGTGACCGGGATCAGCTTGCCCTCGTCGATCAGGTGCTGGAGCAGCTGGGTGTGGTGGATGACCTCGTAGTCGCCGCCGAGCTGCGGGTACTCGTTGCCGATGGTGTTGAGGCAGTGCGGGCAGGTGGCGACGATCTTCTTCGCCGACTTCGGCTTCGCCGACTCCGGCGTGACCTTGCCGTCGTCGTCCATCTCCTCGCCGAACGCCATGTTCAGCGCCATGACGTTCTCCATGCCGAGCTCCTGGAACAGGGGCTCGTTGCCGAGGCGGCGGGCGGAGTCACCGGTGCACTTCTCGTCGCCGCCCATGATCGCGAACTTGACGCCCGCGATGTGCAGCAGCTCGGCGAAGGCCTTGGTGGTCTTCTTGGCGCGGTCCTCCAGGGCGCCGGCGCAGCCGACCCAGTAGAGGTACTCGACCTCGGTGAGGTCCTCGATGTCCTTGCCGACGACCGGGACCTCGAACTCGACCTCCTTGAGCCATTCCAGGCGCTGCTTCTTCGCCAGGCCCCAGGGGTTGCCCTTCTTCTCCAGGTTCTTGAGCATCGTGCCCGCCTCGGACGGGAAGGCCGACTCGATCATGACCTGGTAGCGGCGCATGTCGACGATGTGGTCGACGTGCTCGATGTCCACCGGGCACTGCTCGACGCAGGCGCCGCAGGTGGTGCAGGACCACAGGACGTCCGGGTCGATGACGCCGTTCTCCTCCAGCGTCCCGATCAGCGGGCGCTCGGCCTCTGCGAGGGCCGACGCGGGCACACCGGCCAGCTGCTCCTCGGAGGCCTTCTCCTCGCCCTCCATGGTCTTGCCGCCGCCGGCCAGCAGGTACGGGGCCTTGGCGTGCATGTTGTCGCGCAGCGACATGATCAGCAGCTTCGGGGAGAGCGGCTTGCCGGTGTTCCAGGCGGGGCACTGCGACTGGCAGCGGCCGCACTCGGTGCAGGTGGAGAAGTCCAGCAGGCCCTTCCAGGAGAACTGCTCGACCTGGGAGACGCCGAAGACGTCGTCCTCACCGGGGTCGGCGAAGTCGATCTCCTTGCCGCCGGAGGTCATCGGCTGAAGGGCGCCGAGCGCGGTGGAGCCGTCCGCGTTGCGCTTGAACCAGATGTTGGGGAAGGCCAGGAAGCGGTGCCAGGCGACACCCATGTCCGTCCGGAGCGAGACCACGATCATCCAGATGAAGGACGTCCCGATCTTGATCATCGCGAACAGGTAGATCAGGTTCTGCAGCGTGGTGACGCCCAGGCCCTTGAAGGCCAGCACCAGCGGGTACGAGGCGAAGTACGCGGGCTCGTAGTGCGGGATGTCCAGCAGGGCGCCCTCGAGGCCGCGCAGCATCATGATCGCGAGGCCGATGGTCAGGATGACCGTCTCGACGAAGTACGCCTGGCCGGCGTTGGACCCGGCGAAGCGGGACTTGCGGCCGGGGCGGGTCGCCTTGGAGAGCTGGCGGATCACGATCAGCGTGAGGATGCCGAGCGTCGTCATCGTGCCGATGAACTCGACGAACATCTCGAACGGCGTCCAGTGCCCGATGAAGGGGATCGCCCAGTCGGCCTGGAAGAGCTGGCCGAACGCGGTGATCAGGGTGGGCACCAGGGAGAAGAAGCCGACGGCGACGAACCAGTGGGCGAAGCCGACGATCCCCCAGCGGTTCATCCGCGTGTGGCCGAGGAATTCCGTCACCAGCGTCACGCTGCGCTGGTAGGGGTTGTCGGTCCGGGTACCCGCGGGCACCGGCTGCCCCAGCTTGAAGTACCGGACGAACTGACCGACGGCGCGTGCGAGCAAGGCGACGCCCACCACGGTCAGGACCAGCGACACGATGATCGCGGCGAGTTGCATGGGAGGCTCCTCGGGCCTGCGAGGGGTGTGGAGAACAAGGAACGGAGCAGATTACTAAGCGGTAACTTATCCAGTCCGTTCGAGACTATCCATATCCAGCGCCGCCCGCAGCCGTCGGAGCGGTGATCTGCGTCGCTGAGGGTTGCCTCAGTATCTCCCGGGGCAGGGGCGTGGTGCGTCCGCCCTTCCCCGCGCCGCCCGCCGCGTCCCTCGGTTGCCCCGTCGGGCCCGTCCCGGGAAGCCGCCGCAGCGGCCGTGCGGCCCTCTCCGGCCGCCCTGCGGACCCCGCCTCCGTAAAGTTGAGTCCGTCCGGCTCAGGTCTGTTGCCTCTCGCCGCGAGGTCGTGCACACTTGAGTCTGTTCCACTCAAGTCAGCTGGAGGAAGATCACCATGGCACGTGCGGTCGGCATCGACCTGGGTACGACCAACTCGGTCGTCAGCGTTCTGGAGGGCGGTGAGCCCACCGTCATCACCAACGCCGAGGGCGCCAGGACCACGCCGTCCGTCGTCGCCTTCGCCAAGAACGGCGAGGTGCTCGTCGGCGAGGTAGCCAAGCGCCAGGCCGTCACCAACGTCGACAGGACCATCCGGTCGGTCAAGCGCCACATGGGCACCGACTGGAAGATCAACCTGGACGGCAAGGACTTCAACCCGCAGCAGATGTCCGCGTTCATCCTGCAGAAGCTGAAGCGGGACGCGGAGTCCTACCTGGGCGAGAAGGTGACCGACGCGGTCATCACCGTCCCGGCGTACTTCAACGACTCCGAGCGCCAGGCGACGAAGGAGGCCGGCGAGATCGCGGGCCTGAACGTCCTGCGCATCGTCAACGAGCCCACCGCGGCCGCCTTGGCCTACGGCCTCGACAAGGACGACCAGACCATCCTGGTCTTCGACCTCGGCGGCGGCACCTTCGACGTCTCGCTGCTGGAGATCGGCGACGGCGTCGTCGAGGTGAAGGCGACGAACGGCGACAACCACCTCGGTGGTGACGACTGGGACCAGCGCGTCGTCGACTACCTGGTCAAGCAGTTCCAGAACGCCCACGGCGTGGACCTGGGCAAGGACAAGATGGCCCTGCAGCGTCTGCGCGAGGCCGCCGAGAAGGCCAAGATCGAGCTGTCCTCGTCCACCGAGACCTCGATCAACCTGCCCTACATCACGGCTTCCGCCGAGGGCCCGCTGCACCTGGACGAGAAGCTCACCCGCGCCCAGTTCCAGCAGCTCACCTCCGACCTGCTCGAGCGCTGCAAGGTGCCGTTCCACAACGTCATCAAGGACGCCGGCATCCAGCTCGGCGAGATCGACCACGTCGTCCTCGTCGGCGGCTCGACCCGCATGCCCGCCGTCGCCGAGCTCGTCAAGGAGCTGACCGGCGGCAAGGAGGCCAACAAGGGCGTCAACCCGGACGAGGTCGTCGCCATCGGCGCCTCGCTCCAGGCCGGTGTCCTCAAGGGCGAGGTCAAGGACGTCCTGCTCCTCGACGTCACCCCGCTGTCCCTCGGCATCGAGACCAAGGGCGGCATCATGACCAAGCTGATCGAGCGCAACACCACGATCCCGACCAAGCGCTCGGAGATCTTCACGACGGCCGAGGACAACCAGCCGTCCGTGCAGATCCAGGTCTACCAGGGCGAGCGCGAGATCGCGGCGTACAACAAGAAGCTCGGCATGTTCGAGCTGACCGGCCTCCCGCCGGCCCCGCGCGGCGTCCCGCAGATCGAGGTCTCCTTCGACATCGACGCCAACGGCATCATGCACGTGACCGCGAAGGACCTGGGCACGGGCAAGGAGCAGAAGATGACCGTCACCGGCGGCTCCTCGCTGCCGAAGGACGAGGTCGACCGCATGCGTGAGGAGGCCGAGCGCTACGCGGAGGAGGACCACAAGCGTCGCGAGGCCGCCGAGGTGCGCAACCAGGGCGAGCAGCTCGTCTACCAGACCGAGAAGTTCCTCAAGGACAACGAGGACAAGGTCCCGGGCGAGGTCAGGACCGAGGTCGAGGGCGCCGTCGCCGAGCTGAAGGAGAAGCTCAAGGGCGACGCCGCCGAGGGCGACAACTCCGCGGAGATCCGCACCGCCACGGAGAAGCTCGCGGCCGTCTCGCAGAAGCTCGGCCAGGCCATGTACGCCGACGCCCAGGGCGCCCAGGCCGCCGGCGGCGCCACGGCCGGTGACGCCCAGGCCGGTGCTCCCGAGGACGACGTGGTGGACGCCGAGATCGTCGACGACGAGCGCAAGGACGGTGCCGCGTGACGGAGGAGACCCCGGGTTTTGACGAGAAGCCCGACGTCCCTTCCGGCAGCGGTTCCGAAGACGCCGAGCCGCAGGCCGCCGACTCCTCCCAGGAGGAGCCGGCGGCCCCGGCCGGGGACGCGGCACAGGCCGCAGGCCTGACGGCGCAGCTCGACCAGGCCCGCACCGCGCTCTCCGAGCGCACCGCGGACCTCCAGCGGCTCCAGGCGGAGTTCCAGAACTACCGCCGCCGGGTCGAGCGCGACCGGATCGCGGTCCGGGAGATCGCCGTGGCGAACCTCCTGACCGAACTCCTGCCGGTGCTCGACGACATCGGGCGCGCCCGTGAGCACGGCGAACTGGTCGGCGGCTTCAAGTCGGTGGCCGAGTCGCTGGAGACGGTCGCGGCGAAGATGGGCCTGCAGCAGTACGCCAAGGAGGGCGAGCCCTTCGACCCGACGATCCACGAGGCGCTGATGCACAGCTACGCGCCGGACGTCACCGAGACCACCTGCGTGGGCATTCTGCAGCCCGGGTACAAGATCGGCGACCGGATCATCCGCCCCGCGCGGGTGGCCGTGGCCGAGCCGCAGCCGGGTGCGCAGGCCGACGCCGAGGAGTCCGGGGCCGAGGGCGAGAAGGCGTCCGACGGTGCCGACGGCGCCGAGAACGCCGAGAGCGCCGAGCACGCCGAGCACAAGGAGAACGGTGGCCCGGACGAGGGCTGACGTGAGGCGGCGCGCCGGTCACCGGCGCGCCGGTGACGGACGGAAGGAGGGACGTCGGGGATGAGCACCAAGGACTTCATCGAGAAGGACTACTACAAGGTTCTCGGCGTCCCGAAGGACGCCACCGAGGCCGAGATCAAGAAGGCGTACCGGAAGCTCGCCCGCGAGTTCCACCCGGACGCCAACAAGGGCAACGCGGCCGCCGAGGAGCGCTTCAAGGAGATCTCCGAGGCCAACGACGTGCTCGGCGACCCCAAGCGGCGCAAGGAGTACGACGACGCCCGCGCGCTCTTCGGCAACGGTGGCGGCTTCCGTCCGGGCCCGGGTGCCGGAGGAACGTTCAACTTCGACCTGGGCGACCTCTTCGGGGGGACCCAGGGCGGCGGCGCCGGCGGTGGCGGCTTCGGCGGTGGTGGCGGCGGCGGTCTCGGCGACGTCTTCGGCGGCCTGTTCGGCAACCGCGGCGGCGCCCCGGGCGGCGCCCGCACGCAGCCGCGGCGCGGGCAGGACATCGAGTCCGAGGTGACGCTCAGCTTCACCGAGGCGGTGGACGGCGCCACGGTGCCGCTGCGGATGTCCAGCCAGCAGGCGTGCAAGGCCTGTTCGGGCACCGGCGACAAGAACGGCACGCCGCGCGTGTGCCCGACCTGCGTCGGCACCGGGCAGGTGGCCCGCGGTTCGGGCGGCGGCTTCTCGCTGACCGACCCGTGCCCCGACTGCAAGGGCCGCGGCCTCATCGCCGAGAACCCCTGCGACGTCTGCAAGGGCTCCGGCCGGGCCAAGTCCTCGCGCACCATGCAGGTCCGCATCCCGGCCGGTGTGAGCGACGGCCAGCGGATCCGGCTGCGCGGCAAGGGCGCGCCCGGCGAGCGGGGCGGACCGGCCGGCGACCTGTACGTGGTCGTCCACGTGGACGACCACCCGGTCTTCGGCCGCAAGGGCGACAACCTGACGGTGACCGTGCCGGTGACGTACACGGAGGCCGCCCTCGGCGGCGAGATCCGGGTGCCCACGCTGGGCGGCCCGCCGGTCACCCTGAAACTGCCTCCCGGCACGCCCAACGGGCGCACCATGCGCGCCCGGGGCAAGGGCGCGGTCCGCAAGGACGGCACCCGCGGCGACCTCCTGGTCACCGTCGAGGTGAGCGTTCCCAAGGACCTGTCGGGCAAGGCCCGGGACGCCCTCGAGGCGTACCGCGAGGCGACCGCGGGGGAGGACCCGCGAGCGGAGTTGTTCGAAGCCGCGAAGGGAGCATGACGAGATGGACGGCCGCCGGCGCAACCCGTACGAACTGACCGAGGACACCCCGGTCTACGTCATCTCGGTGGCGGCCCAGCTCTCCGGCCTGCACCCGCAGACCCTGCGTCAGTACGACCGCCTCGGCCTGGTCTCCCCGGACCGCACGGCCGGGCGCGGCCGGCGCTACTCGGCCCGCGACATCCAGCTGCTGCGCCAGGTGCAGCAGCTGTCGCAGGACGAGGGGATCAACCTGGCCGGGATCAAGCGGATCATCGAGCTGGAGAACCAGGTCGCCGCCCTCCAGTCCCGCGTCGCGGAGCTGCAGTCCGCGGTCGAGGGCGCGGCGGCGACGATCCGGGCCCGGGAGGCGGCGGTGCACGCCTCCTACCGCCGGGACCTGGTCCCGTACCAGGAGGCGACCCGCACCAGCGCCCTGGTGGTGTGGCGCCCGCCGACGCGGGGCCAGTGACAGCGGGACGCGAACGGCCGAAGGGCCGGGAGACCTCACGGTCTCCCGGCCCTTCGCCGTTCCTGCCGGTCGCGGCGCCGTCCTCGGGTCAGGGCAGCAGCGCGACCGCCGCGCCGGCCGGGGCGCTCTCCGTGCCGTCGGCGAGGAGGGCGGTGACCCGGTAGAACGACGTGGTGCCCCGCGGCGCCGAGGGGTCGGTCCACGACACCAGGCCTTCGCCGTCCACCGTGTGGACCAGCACGTAGGACGTGCCGTCCCAGCGGTAGACCCGGTAGCCGGTGGCGTCCTCGTCGCTGTACCAGTTCAGGGAGATCCCGTCGCCGTCGTCGGCCACGGTGACGTCGACCGGCGAACCGAACTCGGGAGTCTCCTCCGAGGGCCGCAGGTCGAGTTCCCGCACCTGGACGACCTTGCCCTCACGGGTGGCCTTGAAGCTGTCGTTCCAGGCGGTGTCGATCGCGCTGACGAGGAAGCAGACCTCCTCGCCGTCGGCCGCCGACCGGTACCGGAGCTCCGAGGTGTCGGCGAAGGTGTAATCGACGAGGTTGGCGAGGCAGACCTGGCCGCCGTCGCCGTCGTCGTACAGCGACCCCTTGTAGATGCCGTACCGGTGCAGGTCCGCCTCGGTGTTGTCGTCCCAGTCGAGGTCGAAGCCATACTCGGTGGGGGTGACGGTCAGCCCGGTCGGGGCCGCGGGCGCGGTGAGGTCGCGGCTCTCGGGCGTGACCTTGACGGTGCCGGATGCGGCGGACTCGGTGCCCGCGCTGTCGTACCCCTTCACCACGTAGTGGTGGGTGACGCCGCCCTCGGCGGTGGTGTCCACGCAGGTCCAGTACCGCTGGTCGCCCTCGGTCACCGGGCCCTTGACCGCGCAGTCCAGCGGGTCACCGGTGGTGTCCACGGTCGCCGAGGTGGAGCGGTAGACGTGGAACCCGGCGTAGGTACCCCCGTCGGCGGGGACCGACCACTTCAGGGAAGCCTTCATGAGACCGGGCGTCGCGGTGAGCGACCGCGGCGCGGCCACCGGGCGGCGTACGGCCGCCGAGGCGGTGGAGAGGGGCGAGGTGACGGTCCCGGTCGTGTCGACGGCGGCCACCTGGTACGAGGCGGACACCGAACGGGCCACGGCGGTGTCGCTGTACGCCGTGGCGCCCGTGACCGTCGCCAGCGCCGTGCCGTTGCGGTACAGCTTGTAGGCGGTGGCGCCGGGCACCGCGTTCCACCGCACGCCGACGGCGGTGTCCGTGGCGGTGGCGGTGACGCCGGCCGGGGTGGCGACCTTGGTCGTCGTGACGCCCTTGTCGGCGGTTCCGGTGGAGGTGTTGCCGGCCTTGTCGTAGGCGCGGACCTCGTAGTAGTAGAGCTTGCCGTCCATCGGCGGGGTGTCGGTGTACGAGGTCGCCGACGCCGTGGTGACGGCGAGCGGCTTCGTCGGGTAGGACCCGCCGGAGACGCGGCGGTAGACCCGGTAGCCGGCGAGGTCCATCTCGGGACTCCTGGTCCAGGACAGCTTCGCCTTGTACGTGCTGGTGCTGTAGGTCAGGGCGGCGCCGCCGGGCGTGAGCGGCTTGACCTTGTCGACCGTCGCGGTGGTGCGCGGCGTGTACGCGAACTTGACGTTGGCGGAGCCGGTCCAGTTCACGAAGTCGATCCGCAGGGAGTGCTTGCCCTGGGGGACGGTGAGGTTGACCGTCTTGGAGACCGTGCTGGAGACGTTCTTCCAGAGGTCGACCTTGCGGACGCCGTCGAGGTAGACCCGGATGCCGTCGCGCGAGGAGGCGGTGAAGGTGAAGGGGCCGCCGGAGCCGAAGTCGCGGGTGACGGACCAGCGGACGCCGAAGTAGTTGCTCGGCAGGCCGGAAGCCGGCGCGCCCGTCCCCCAGTTCTGGTCGATGGTGCTGTCGCAGTCGGTCTTCTTCGGCGTGCCGGAGAAGCTGGTGTTCGCGAAGAACTGCCGCTTGAACACCGGAGAGGCGCAGGTCACCGCCGCGGAGGAGGTGGAGGCGGCGACGCCGATCAGGCCACCGGTGGTGGCGAGGACCACCGCGGTGGCGGTGGCGGCGCGTGCCGTGGAGATGCGGTTCACGATCGGGGAACTCCTGAAGGGTCCGTGAAGAGGGCCGTTCGCGGGGGGACGGCCGTGAACCGTGACTCACGAGGGACGGACGAGGTTGTACGCCGGCCCGCGCCCACTGTGGGTGATCACCCCGCGGATGGGCGGGACACCCAGGGAGACGTGTGAAGGGACACTGGCTATGATTCCGCTCTGTCTTCACACGAGCCGCAGAACATCGTCCCGGTCACGGCAACAGCCGATCCCCCTTCGTGCCGTTCCGCCCGTGACGCCCTCGTCGGCCCGGATCGTGGTGGGACGCCCCGCCCTTAACCGAACGCAGAAGTGGGCTTTCGAATGCGTCGTTATGCCATATCCATGGCCGCCGTCACGCTGTCCTTCTCGCTCGCCGCGTGCGGGGGTGCTCAGGGGAAGGACGGCGACGACGCCGCTCCGTCCGACCTGAACGACATCACGGTCGGTCTGCTGATGCCGGAGAAGAAGATCTCCCGGTACGAGGCCTTCGACTTCCCGATCTTCAAGGACAAGGTCGACGAGCTCACCGACGGCCAGGGCGTGGTCCGCTACGCCAACGCCAACGGCGACCAGACCGCGCAGAACCGGCAGATGCGCTCGATGGTCGACGCCAAGGTCGACGTGATCGTCGTGGACGCGGTGGACGCGGCCGCGGTGGCGTCCGAGGTGAAGTACGCCAAGGAACAGGGCATCCCGGTCATCGCCTACGACCGTCTGGCCGAGGGCCCGGTCGACGCGTACGTCTCGTTCAACAACACGGTGGTCGGCGAGGTCCAGGGCCGGTCCCTGGCCGAGGCCGTCCCCGGCGAGTCCATCGTGATGATCAACGGCTCGCCCGCCGACCCCAACGCCGCGATGTTCAAGGAAGGCGCGAAGGGCGAGCTGACCGGCCTGACCGTCGCCAAGGAGTACGACACCGACGGCTGGGACCCGCAGAAGGCCAAGAAGAACATGGCGGAGGCGATCAAGCAGCTCGGCGTCTCCAAGATCAAGGGCGTGCTCTCCGCCAACGACGGCATGGCCGGCGGCGTGGTCGAGGCGCTCAAGGAGGCGGGCGTCACCGACATGCCGCCCATCACCGGCCAGGACGCGGACATCGAGGCCGTCCGGCGCATCGTCACCGGTGAGCAGTACATGACGGTCTACAAGCCGTACCCGAACGAGGCCGAGGCCGCCGCGGAGATGGCCGTCGCCAAGGTCCGCAGCCACGACATCCAGTTCGACGCGCTGACCCGCGACTCGGTGGACAGCCCCACCAACAAGGACATTCCGGCGGCGCTCGTCCCCGTGATCGAGCTCACCCGGGACAACATCAAGGACACCGTCGTCGCCGACGGCGTCCACAAGGTCGACGAGATCTGCGTGGCCGAAATCCGTGAGGCCTGCAAGGCCGCCAAGCTGCTCTGACGTCCTGACGCACCGGCCGGCCCCGAGCCCCCTCGGGGCCGGTGGCGTATTGCGGCGCGGGTCCGCGGCCGCGCATAGTGGCGCTGCGAACAGGCGGCGCTACCGGGGGTGGAGAACTGAATGTCCGGTGAGGCTGCCGCGGTCCGTGCGGCCCAGGAGCATCCGCACGGTCCCGAGCGCCTGTGCGAGGAGGGCGACCGGGTGTACGCCCGTGCCGTCCGCCGGGGGCGGGTGCCGCGCCGCGATTCCGAGGCGGTGCCCTGCCTGCTGGACCTCGGCCTGCTGCACCCCGACCCGGACGACATGGACTGGCTGGTGCCGACGGCGCCCCAGGAGGTCATGACCCGGCTGCTACGCGAGCTGTGCGCGGAGATGGGCGACGCCCACCGGCGGATGGACTCGGCGCTCTCGGCCGCCGACCGCTACGCCGGCCTCGGCGGCCGGCTGCGCCCGGCGGGCGGCACGGGGCCGCTGGGGAGCGAGGCGTCGCTGCGGGTCCTGGACGGGCTGCCGAGGATCCAGACGGCCATCGACGAGGCCTCCGCGGCCTGCGTCACCGAGGTGCTGACGGTGCAGCCGGGCGGCATCCGTCCCGAGCACGAGCTGACCGAGGGTCTGCCGCGCGCCATGGAGCTGCGGCACCGCGGCGTGCGGATGCGCGACCTGTACACGCATGTGGCCCGGCACGGGCAGGGGCTGCTGGGCTACCTGGAACTGATGGGCGACGCCGTGGAGGCCCGCACCCTGGACGAGGTGCCGGAACGGCTGATTCTTTTCGATCGCACGGTCGCCTTCGTGCCGGCCAACAGCCGCCGCTCGGTGGCCCTGGAACTGCGGCACCCCGCCCTGGTGGACTACCTGGCCACCGTCTTCGAGCGGCTGTGGCGGCTGGCGGTGCCGGTCGGTTCGCCCGTTCCGGCGCCGGAGGACGGCGGGGTGGGAGTGTCCCACCGGGAGCGGTCGATCGCCGCGCTCCTCGCCGAGGGCCACCAGGACGCCGCCATCGCCGAACGGCTCGGCATCAGCGTGCGTACCTGCCGGGCGCACATCGCCCGCCTGAGCGAGCGGCTGGGGGCCGCCAGCCGGACCCAGCTGGGCGTGCGGATCGCCCAGGCGGGGCTTGACCGCCCGCCGGGGGCGGACGGCTTCCTGCCCTAGGACAGGTCCTGGCCCCTGACAGGGGCCTCGTCGGCCTCCTCCGCCCCGTCGGCGCCCTCCGGGCCCTGCGTGTCGTTGCCGTCCTCCAGAAGGCCCGAGCGGGCTATCAGGTAGCCGAGCTGGGCCCGGCTGCCGCTGCCCAGCGCGGCGGCCAGTTTGGCGATGTGGGCGCGGCAGGTGCGGACGTTCATGCCGAGACGCCGGGCGATGGCCTCGTCCACCTGTCCCTCGATCAGCAGCCGGGCGATGGTCCGCTGGATCTCGGGGACGCCGTCGACGGCGGCTTCCCTCGGCTGCTCCTGGAAGAGGGGCTCGGCGCTGTGCCACTGGTGCTCGAAGACCTTGACCAGGTAGTCGACCACGCCGGGGTGGCGGAGCTCCAGGGCGACCTTGCGGTCGTCCTGGGCGGGTATGAAGGCCACCGAGCGGTCGAAGATGATCAGACGGTCGACCAGGGTCCGCGCGGTGCGGAACTCCATCTGCGACGCGTTCATCAGCCGGGCGTAGGTGAGGGTTCCGTGACTGTGGCGGGCGGTGTGCTGGTAGAGCACGCGGGCCGCGATACCGTGCGGTGCCTCCTGGGCGAAGTTGACCGCCGTGGTGAGCGCCGGCTCGCTGCGGCCCCCGCCCGGCTGCACGGAGAGGATCTCCGAGCGGCAGTTGGCCTGGGCCAGCCGGATCGCCTCGTTGATCCGCTCCGCGCCCTCGAGCACGGTGATGGCGTGGGTCGTGGGCCGGCTGTGGGTGGCGATGGAGAGGAACGGCTCGAAGGCCTGGGCGAGCTGGACCGCGTGCTCGCGACGCTCCCGGATCTCCCGCTCGAGCGGGTGCAGCCGCTGGGACAGCGCGGTCATCGGCGGCACCGGCCGGAGCCAGGCCGAGTCGTCGGGATCCGGCTGGAGCAGGGCGAGCTCCAGCAGGCAGGGCGCCTTCTCCGCCGCCGAGCGCCGGATGCGTCCCAGGTGCAGCGCGTCCGCGTAAAGACGCCTGCCGCTCTCGCACAGATCCTCCATCCCGTGGAGATGTGTCCCTGTTGTGCCGGTATTCCGCAAATCTCCGCCCCCCAGGGTTATGAACGTGCAGGAACATGATGCATCTTCGAACTGGCCATCGTGTGCCGGTATGCGCCATCGTCTGATGCGGCGGGGATCGTATTGGGAAGTGAGGACGAAGCCCATCATGTGCAAGAGAATGCTTCTCTCGGCGCTTGCTGTTGCCTTCTCGGCGGGCGCGCTCCTCGGTAATGCCGACGGGGGCGGGCAGGGCGTCGACGGCAGCACGAGCGTCCAGGCCGACTGGGTCTGGATGGACAGCGTCGAGGCCCACCCCGCGTACGAGGCAGAAGCAGGCGTCCGCGCATGAGCACCCCGCCGGACGACCGCTCGTTCCGCCGTGAGATGGCCGTGGCCTACCGGTCCGGCTGGCACTTCGTCGACCTCGTCACCGCGCTCCCCCACGCCGGCGACTCCCTGATGGTCACCGTCTTCGGGGAGCCGGTCGTGGTGACACGCGACGAGGAGGAGGACGTGCGGGCGTTCCGGTGCCTGCGCCGCCCCCGCGGAGCGCCGCAGCCGGTCCGCTGCGCGATCCGCTATGGAATGATCTTCGTGAACCTGGACCAAAGGGACCACCGGGAGTTCGCCCCCCACGAACTCCCCGACGTCTCCTCAGCCACCCCCCGCAGCGCCTGACGCGATACCCCCAACGTCAAAGATCGCCTCAGGTGCTTCCCCCCGGCAGCGGCGCCACCGTGACCTGAACACGGTGGCGCCGCTGTCGTGTGCCCGGGAACTCCTCCGCCTCCCACCGCATTGAGTGGAATAGACTCAAGTTTGTGGACGTTGGCCGCGTCAGAGCGGGTATCCGACGCGTGTACCCGCACGCTGACGTGAGGCAGGCAAGGGAGGAGTACCGGACGTGGACGCCGAGCTGACCAACAGGAGCCGGGAGGCACTCAACGCGGCGAGCAGCCGCGCGGTGACCGAGGGACATCCGGACCTGACGCCCGCACACCTCCTGCTGGCGCTGCTGGAGGGCGCCGACAACGAGAACGTCCTGGACCTGCTGGCCGCCGTGGAGGCCGACCTCGCGGCCGTGCGGCAGGGCACCGAGAAGGTGCTCGCGGGCCTGCCCAGCGTGACCGGCTCGACGGTCGCGCCGCCCCAGCCCAACCGCGACCTGCTGATGGTGGTCGCGGACGCCGGGCAGCGGGCGAAGGAGCTGGGCGATGAGTACGTATCGACCGAACATCTGCTGATCGGCGTCGCCGCCAAGGGCGGTGCGGCCGGGGACGTGCTGTCCCGGCAGGGAGCCGACGCGGACAAGCTGCTGGACGCGTTCCAGAAGATCAGGGGAGGACGCCGGGTGACGACCCCGGACCCGGAGGGTCAGTACAAGGCACTCGAGAAGTTCGGCACCGACTTCACCGCCGCTGCGCGCGAGGGGAAGCTCGACCCGGTCATCGGCCGGGACCACGAGATCCGCCGTGTGGTGCAGGTGCTGTCGCGCCGCACCAAGAACAACCCGGTCCTCATCGGCGAGCCCGGTGTGGGCAAGACCGCCGTGGTCGAGGGCCTCGCCCAGCGGATCGTGAAGGGGGACGTGCCCGAGTCGCTGAAGAACAAGCGGCTGGTGTCGCTGGACCTCGGCGCGATGGTCGCGGGGGCGAAGTACCGCGGCGAGTTCGAGGAACGGCTCAAGACCGTCCTCGCCGAGATCAAGGACTCGGACGGCCAGATCATCACCTTCATCGACGAGCTGCACACCGTGGTCGGCGCGGGCGCCGGCGGCGACTCGGCGATGGACGCGGGCAACATGCTCAAGCCGATGCTGGCCCGCGGCGAGCTGCGCATGGTCGGTGCGACCACGCTCGACGAGTACCGCGAGCGGATCGAGAAGGACCCCGCCCTGGAGCGGCGCTTCCAGCAGGTGCTGGTCGCCGAGCCGTCGGTGGAGGACACCATCGCCATCCTGCGCGGCCTCAAGGGCCGCTACGAGGCCCACCACAAGGTGCAGATCAACGACAGCGCCCTGGTCGCCGCGGCCACCCTCTCCGACCGCTACATCACCTCCCGGTTCCTGCCGGACAAGGCCATCGACCTGGTCGACGAGGCCGCCTCCCGGCTGCGCATGGAGATCGACTCCTCCCCGGTGGAGATCGACGAGCTCCAGCGCTCCGTCGACCGGCTGCGGATGGAGGAGCTCGCCCTCTCCAAGGAGACCGACCAGGCCTCCAAGGAGCGCCTGGAGCGGCTGCGGCGCGACCTCGCCGACAAGGAGGAGGAGCTGCGCGGCCTCAACGCCCGCTGGGAGAAGGAGAAGCAGTCCCTCAACCGGGTCGGCGAGCTGAAGGAGAAGCTGGACGAGCTGCGCGGCCAGGCCGAACGCGCCCAGCGCGACGGCGACTTCGACACCGCCTCCAAGCTGCTCTACGGCGAGATCCCGGCCCTCGAGCGGGAGCTGGAGGCCGCCTCCGAGGCGGAGGCGGAGGCCTCCCGCGACGACACCATGGTCAAGGAGGAGGTCGGCCCGGACGACATCGCGGACGTGGTCGGCTCCTGGACGGGCATCCCCGCCGGGCGGCTCCTCGAGGGCGAGACGCACAAGCTGCTGCGGATGGAGGACGAGCTGGGGCGCCGGCTCATCGGCCAGAAGCAGGCCGTCGCCGCCGTCTCCGACGCGGTGCGCCGCACCCGGGCGGGCATCGCCGACCCGGACCGGCCGACCGGCTCGTTCCTCTTCCTCGGCCCGACGGGCGTCGGCAAGACCGAGCTCGCCAAGGCGCTCGCCGACTTCCTCTTCGACGACGAGCGGGCGATGGTCCGCATCGACATGTCGGAGTACAGCGAGAAGCACAGCGTGGCCCGGCTGGTCGGCGCGCCTCCCGGCTACGTCGGCTACGAGGAGGGCGGCCAGCTCACCGAGGCGGTGCGGCGGCGGCCGTACAGCGTCGTGCTGCTGGACGAGGTGGAGAAGGCGCACCCGGAGGTCTTCGACATCCTGCTCCAGGTCCTCGACGACGGCCGCCTCACCGACGGCCAGGGCCGCACGGTCGACTTCCGCAACACCATCCTGATCCTCACCTCCAACCTCGGCAGCCAGTACCTGGTGGACCCGCTGAGCAGCGAGGAGACCAAGCGGGAGCAGGTGCTGGAGGTCGTTCGGGCGTCCTTCAAGCCGGAGTTCCTCAACCGGCTCGACGACCTGGTGGTGTTCTCCGCGCTCACCAAGCCGGAGCTGGAGCGGATCGCCGAGCTCCAGATCGGCCGCCTGGCCAAGCGGCTCGCCGAGCGCCGCCTCACGCTGGACATCACCCCGGCCGCGCTGGCCTGGCTCGCCGAGAAGGGCCTCGACCCGGCGTACGGCGCGCGCCCGCTGCGCCGCCTGATCCAGACGGCCATCGGCGACAGCCTGGCGAAGGAGATCATCTCCGGCCAGATCAAGGACGGCGACACCGTCCGCGTCGACCGCGCCCCCGAACCGGGCGCGGGCCTCACCGTCACGGCGGGCTGACCCGCACGCGACCTGGGCCGTGTCACCGCCGCCCGCGGTGACACGGCCCCCGGTCAGGTGGTGAACGCCTCGACGTGTACCCGGGCGGTGTCGGCGTCCTCGTGGGTGACCGTGACGGTCAGGGAGTGGGCCTGGCCGCCGGTGCTGTCCGTCGAGGCGCACAGCGCGGCGGACTTCGGATGGCAGAACTCGGTGCGCGTCTCCATCGCCGGCCAGTTGTGGGACATCCAGTCCGCCACGTCCGCGCGCGGCATGCGGAAATCGGCCCGGTAGTAGGTGTCCATCCACGACTGGACCGTGCATCTCGCGTCCGTGGCGCCGGAGGGGAGCGTGCCGCCGGCGAAGGCGAGCGCCTCGGGGCAGGGCGCCTGGTGACTGGAGGTCGAGTCCTCCAGGGCTTCGGCCGCGGCCCACAACCACCAGACGCCCGCCACGACCACCGCGGCGAGGACGATCAGGACCACCCGCCATGTCTTCCGTCCGCGCCCGCCCGCCATCCCGGGCCCCCTCCCGTGCCGCGCCGCCCGCCAACCGGGTCGGATCACGCCATACACGACGTCCCGTGGGGCGCAGGGGTTGCAGTGCCCCTCCCCCCGTGGGGGACACTGGCGGGAGATCCATACGAAGGGAAAATTACGGTGAGCATCGACCCGTCCTCGATTCCGAACTTCGGGGGCCAGCAGCCCGAGCCGCAGCCCCAGGGACCGGCGGGCCCCGTTGTCCCGGATCAGGACCTGGTGAAGCAGCTTCTCGAGCAGATGGAGCTGAAGTACGTGGTGGACGACGAGGGTGACCTCGCCGCCCCGTGGGAGAGCTTCCGCACGTACTTCATGTTCCGTGGCGAGAACGAACAGGCGATCTTCTCGGTGCGGACGTTCTACGACCGCCCGCACGAGATCGAGGCCAAGCCGCAGCTCCTGGAGTCCATCGACGACTGGAACCGCCGCACCCTGTGGCCCAAGGTCTACACCCACACCCACGACGACGGCACCGTCCGCCTCATCGGCGAGGCGCAGATGCTGATCGGCATGGGCGTCAGCCTGGAGCACTTCGTGTCCTCCACGGTCAGCTGGGTCCGCGCCGCCATCGAGTTCGACAAGTGGCTGGTGGAGCAGTTGGGCCTGGAGCAGGAGGTCAACGAGTCCGAGAAGCCGGACGACGAGGCCTGAGCGTCCGGCCCGCGGAGGCCTCGCACAGGCCCCGCAGAGGCCTTGCGGGGGTCTTGCGGGGGCCTCACAGGGGTGACGTCGCCATGACGACGAGGTACGCCCCGTAGGCGAACGAGAGCCCGGCCAGGGCCGCGACCACCAGCGTCGCGTGCCGCGGCCGGGCTCTCGCCGTCCGCGTCAGCGCCGCGGCGAGCGGCAGCAGCAGCGGGAAGGCGGGCAGCAGCAGCCGCGGCTTGGACGCGAAGTAGCCCGAACCGCCGAGCGCGATCAGCAGCAGCACGGCGCTGAAGACGATCAGCGGCAGGGGCGCCCGGTCCGCGATCAGCAGCCCGAGCAGCAGCACCGCCAGCAGCACGATCACCAGCGCCACCGTGAAGACCAGCTTGTCCGGGTGACGCAGCAGGTGGCCGACGAACTCCAGGTTCCCCCGGCCGAGGTCGAAGGCCGACCCCCACTTGCGCTGGACCTCGAAGTAGCCGCCCAGCCAGTCGCCCTGCCGCCGGCCCACCCAGAGGAAGAAGCCCACCCAGCCGAGGGGCGCGAGCACCGTTCCCGCCGCCGGTTTCCACAGGGTGTGGACGGAGAGTTCGCGCTTCCGCGCCAGTACGGCCACGTGCCAGGCGGCGGTCACCGCGACCGCCGCCGCGACGGCCAGGCCGTTGGGCCGGGACAGCCCGGCCAGGCAGGCCAGCGCGCCGGCCCACAGCCAGCGCTCGGTCATCGTGGCGTAGAGCGCCCAGGCGGCCAGCGCGGTCAGCAGCGGCTCGGTGTAGGCCAGGCTCAGCACCACCGAGTGCGGCGTCAGCCCCCACAGCAGCACCAGCAGGACGCCGGCGCCCCGGCCGTGCACCCGGCGGCCGATCAGGTAGATACCGGCGGCCGCCGCGGCCGCCGCGCCCCAGGAGAGCAGGATCCCCGCCGCTCCGCCGCCGATCGGCAGCACGGCGGTCACTGCCCGGATCAGCCAGGGGTAGAGCGGGAAGAACGCCAGGTCGTTCAGGACCAGCCGGGTGTACGGGCGGATCTCGCCGTAGCCGTCGGCGGCGATGCCGATGTACCAGAGCGAGTCCCAGGTGCGGCCGAGCAGCGTGGTGGCGTCCTTGCCGTGGGCGTGCGCCAGCAGGGTGAGGACCAGGACGCCGGTGAGCCGGGCGGCGGCGAACAGCCCCACCGCGGTGACCACGGTGGGAACGGCGCGGCGCGCCCGCCCGCCGGCCGCCGGAGGCCCGGGCGGCCCGGGCGGCCCGGTCGGCTCGGACGGCTCGGCAGGGCTGGTCCTCCGGCGGGCGGGCGACGGTACGAGGGCGGCGAGCATCGGGTTCACACCACGCACGATGCAGGGCGAAACAGGCGAAAACGGTCACGGCACGCCGGGTGCCGCCGGGGTTCCCGCCCGTGCGTCCCTCAGCGCCAGCGCTGGGTGGCCGAGCCGTCGCAGCTCTGGTGCAGGAGGAGGAACCCGTTGACCCCCAGGCACTCACCGGTGCTCCTGACCCTGAGCGTGCCGTCGGCCCCGCGGGTCCACACCTGGGTGCCGCCCGTGCCGCAGGGGCCGAGGTGGACGCTGCCGTAGGAGGTGAGGCACTGCCCGCTGCTCTGCGACACGATCTGGACACCGCCGGAGACCGAACGGAACGTCCAGGAGGAGGCCGCTCCCGAGCAGGACCCCGCGGAGGCGTTGCCGGGGCCCGCGGTCAGGCAGGCGGACGTCGAGACGTTCTGGATGGTGGGCCCGGTGGTGACCCCGCCGCCGGTCGATCCCCCCGAGGTGGTGGAGGAGCCCCCGGTGGACCCGCCCGACGATCCGCCGGACGTCCCTCCGCCCGAGCCGCCGGATCCCGAGCCGCTGTCCGGGCCGCCCGCGTCCGTCCCGCCCGAGCCGGTGTCCGCGTCGTCGCCGTCCGCGGCTCCGGCGGCCCCGCCGTCCTTCTCGCCCTTGCCGTCGTCGCCGCCCTTGCCGTCCTCGCCGTCCTCGTCCGAGGGCCGTGGCGACCCGCCGGGCGACTTCGACGCGCCCGCGCGCTCCGTCGGCGCACCGGACACGGCCGCGCCCGCCGTCGCCGGGGCGGTCACCGAGGCCCCGGGGCCGCCCGCCCGGTCGTCGGCGTCGGTGACGTAGGGGAGCAGTTGGACCAGCAGGGTGGTCCCCACGCCGAGCACCACCGGGATGATCACCGGCAGGAAGCGGGTGCGGCGTCGCGGCTCCCGCTCCGCCTTCCCCGCCGCGGCGGCCGGTTCGCGCCCGGCGTCCACTCCCGTGGGCTCGCCCCTCGCGTCGTCGCCGCTTTTCCTCTCGTCCTCGCTCCCGTCGTTCGGGTCCTTGCTGTCCTGCGCGTCCTCGCCGTCCTGCGGGGCCGCGCCGGCCTGCGGGGCGGGCACGGGGCCGGGGGCGGTGGCCGGCACCGGCGGGGTGGCGGGGACGGGCCGACGAGTGAACTCCGCGCGCTCGGCGACCACGTCGGCGACCGGCCCGGGCCAGAGCGGCGGCGCGAACGGCCCTTTCGCCTCGGCCAGCCGCAGCAGTTCGCCGGCCGTCGGGCGGTCCTGCGGCCGCTTGCTCAGGCAGGAGCGCACCACGTCGGCGAGCTCCGGGTCCACGTCGGCCAGGCCGCCGAGGTCCGGGTCCTCGTGGACGATGCGGTACAGCACGGCCGGACCGGACTCGTCGCCGAACGGCGGGTCCCCGGTCGCCGCGCAGGCCAGCACGGACCCGAGGGCGAAGACGTCGACCGCGCCGGTCAGGGCGGGGCCGCGCTTGCCGGACGCCTGCTCGGGGGCCATGTAGGCGGGCGTGCCGATCACCATGTCGGTACGGGTGAGCTGGGTCTGGTCGGCCGCGCGGGCCACGCCGAAGTCGATGAGGGTGGCGCCGTCGGCAGTCAGCATCACGTTGGACGGCTTGAGGTCGCGGTGCACCATGTCCAGCGCGTGCACGGCGACGAGGCCCTGCGCGGCCTCGCGCAGCAGCGGCCACAGCGCCGGCGGCGGCAGCGAGCCGCCGCAGAGCAGGCGCGCGTCGCCGAGGGTGATGCCGGGGACGTAGGCCGTGGCGAACCACGGAGGGCTCGCCGCCCGGTCGCTGACCAGCAGCGGGGCGGTGGAGTCGGCGGGCAGGCGGGCCAGGTTGTCCAGCTCGTGCCCGAACCGCCGCAGGAACAGCTCACCCTCGTGGCTGAGCGAGGGCAGCACCTGTTTGACGGCGACGTACCGCCCCTCGTGCACGCCGAGGTACACCCGGCCCATGCCGCCCGCACCGAGCCGGCCGAGGAGGCGCACCGGGCCGACCCGGTGCGGATCCTCCTCCCGCAGCGGTGTCGCGCCGCTGCCGCGCAGACCGTCGTGCTCGGTACCGGTCAAGGGTCCCCCGTCCGTCGCTGCCGGCTCGAAACGCGTTCAGTGTGCACGTGTTGCGTGGGGCGGGAGGGATCTTCCGAGAAGCTTCACCGATGACGTGCCGGCCCTCAGCGTCGGTCGGCGAGGGAGGCGAGGCGGGTCGCCGCCTCCCGAAGGACCTCGTCCTTCTTGCAGAAGGCGAACCGGACGAACGGCGCGCCCGCCTCCCGGTCGTCGTAGAAGACGGCGGTGGGGATGGCCACCACGCCCGCCCGCTTGGGCAGTTCGCGGCAGAAGGCGACGCCGTCGCGCTCGCCGAGCGGGCGGATGTCGGTGGTGACGAAGTAGGTGCCGGCCGGGCGGAAGACGCCGAAGCCCGCCGCCTCCAGGCCGGCCGTCAGCAGCTCCCGCTTGGCGGTGAGGTCGGCGCGCAGCCCGTCGAAGTAGGAGTCCGGCAGCGCCAGCGCCTCGGCCACCGCGTACTGGAACGGGCCGGCCGAGACGTAGGTGAGGAACTGCTTGGCCGAGCGGACCGCCGTGACCAGCTCCGGCGAGCCGGTGATCCAGCCGACCTTCCAGCCGGTGAAGGAGAACGTCTTGCCGGCGGAGGAGATGGTGACCGTGCGCTCCCGCATGCCGGGGAACGAGGCGAGCGGCACGTGCTCGGCGTCGTCGAAGACCAGGTGCTCGTACACCTCGTCGGTGACCACCAGCAGGTCGCGTTCGACGGCGAGCCGGGCGACGGCCGCGAGTTCCTCACGGGTGAGCACCGTGCCGGTCGGGTTGTGCGGGGAGTTGATCAGCAGCAGGCGGGTCCGGTCGGTGACGGCGTCGCGCAGCTCGTCGAGGTCGAGGCGGAAGGTCCCCTCGTGGGGCCGCAGCGTCACCGGGACCCTGCGGCCCCCTGCCATCGCCACGCAGGCGGCGTAGGAGTCGTAGTACGGCTCCAGGGCGACCACCTCGTCGCCCGGCTCCACCAGGGCGAGCATGGCCGCGGCGATCGCCTCGGTGGCCCCGGCGGTGACCAGCACCTCGGTGTCCGGGTCGAGGTCGAGGCCGTAGCGCCGCTGCTGGTGGCCGGCGATCGCCCGGCGCAGTTCGGGGACGCCGGGGCCGGGCGGGTACTGGTTGCCCCGGCCGTCCCGCAGGGCCCGCACCGCCGCCTCGCGGACCTCCTCCGGGCCGTCGGTGTCGGGGAAGCCCTGCCCGAGGTTGATGGAGCCGGTGGACGCCGCCAGGGCGGACATCTCGGCGAAGACGGTCGTCCCGAACTCGGCGAGACGGCGGTTGAGGAGGGGGCGGACCGCCCGGTCGGGGATGCTCATGGCGGCCATCCTGCGCCCAAGCTCTGGCCTTCCTCAACTCTGTGTTGGGGCGTTGCGGCATCGGGCATCACCGGAGCACGCTGCGGAGAGAGGGGCCCACGGGGGGCGCTTCGGGGGAGCGTGGAAGGAGGGCGGAGCCGTGCTGACTGCCGTCATCGTGGTCGTGGTGATTCTGCCGGTGGTTCTTCTCGTGTGGTTCGTGGTCGCCATGAACAGGCGGGTCTCCCGCATGGCCCACCACAGTCTGGGGAACGTCCGCCGAGGCCGCCCGTCGGGCTCGTCGTCCCGGTCGTCGAGGTCGTCGAGCTCCAGTTCGTCGCACTCGGGGGCGGACGCCGGCGCCGGCGGCTGGTGGGCCGCCGACAGCGGGTCGTCGTCCGGCGACTCCTCCAGGTCGTCCTGCGGAAGCGGTTCGTCGTCCTGCGGGAGCAGCTCCTCGTCCTGCGGGAGCAGTTCGTCGTCGTGCGGGAGCAGCTCCTCCTGCGGGGGCGGAGGAGGGTGCGGCGGCGGAAGCTGAGCCTCCGCCGGCCGCGGACGTCCGCCGAGGGTCGAACCCGCGGCGGACGTCGCCGCGCGTTCGGACAACTGGGTGATGGGGGTGCGTCGTTGAACAGTTGAGCCGAAGAACCCACCGAAGGATGGAAAGCCGACGAAGTTGGGTAAAAACGCTGTGGCGTCACCGACGTTCGTGCTTTTCTCTACTCGCCGACGCAGCCCCGCGGACGGCCGCCACTCCTGAGCGGCCGCCTTCCCGGCCGGGGCAGAACCGACCTCCCCTGGTGCCGACCCCGGGGCGCCGGTCCGACATCCTCTTCTGCGCGCTAGCGGAGCCGACCCCATGCTCACGACCCTGAACACCCCGTACAGCGATACGCGTGCGTCCGACCTGGCCTGGGCGCTCGGGCGTGAACCGCTGCCCGCCCTGGCCGCACTCGACCTCCGATTCACCGACGTCCAGCTCCAGTTGAGACTGCTCGGCGCCTCCCATCAGGTCATCCTTGAGCGGGAGGACGGCACCTGCTCGGAGACGGTCGCCTGCATCCCCGGCTCCAGCACGCCGCTGCCGCTGGGTGTGGCCAAGCGGGTGAGCGGCTGGGAGTACCAGTTCGCGGCCCGGGTGGAGGTGCTCTCGCCGGGGGCGTTCGCGGGGCGGGCCCAGGAGCTGATCGCCCTGGTGTCCGACCACCCGAACGGGCTGGTGGGCGTCTTCCCCGGCAGCCCGCACGCCTTCACCGCGCTGCTCGCGCAGCGCACCCAGGGGGAGACCGTCTGGCGCACCTGGCACGCCTATCCGCAGGACGGTCAGCTGGTGGCGACCCGGACCACGGTCGGCCTCGGGGTCGGCGCCGAGACGGTCACCGGGATGGGCCGGCTGCCGGTGGGCGCCCTGCGCTGACCGGGTCCGCCCGGCGCGCACGCGGTGGGCGCACACGCGGTGCCAACGCGCCGTGAGTGCGCCAGTACCACCCGGGTGGGTGACGATGGGTGTTCGATCGATGACGTACGGTCGTCAGGTGATCGAACCGCACGCCCCACCCGCACCACCGGCCCACCGACCTGGGAAGGGGGCTGCGGGGCGGACCGGTGAGGGTGTCGGCCCGCGCGGCGGCATGGACCGGGCGGCCGGGACCGGCGCCGGTCAGGGATGCGCGGTGCGGCTGCCGCTGCGGCCCGGGACGGCGCGGTTCCTGGTGCTCGCGGGGGTGTTCGTCTGCGCCGCCTGCGGGCTGGTGTACGAGCTCGAACTGGTCGCCATGGCCTCGTACCTGATGGGGGACTCGGTCACCCAGGCGTCCGTGGTGCTGTCGGTGATGGTCTTCGCCATGGGCCTGGGCTCGCTGGCCGCCAAGCGGCTGCGCCGCCGTGCCGCGGCCGCCTTCGGCGCGGTGGAGGCCGCCCTCGCGCTGGTCGGCGGGTGCAGTGCGATGGCGCTGTACGCGGTCTTCGCCTGGACCGGCGCCTGGGGCGGGCTGTGGCGGGACGGCCCCAGCGTGGTGCTGGTCGCGGTCTCCCTGGCGATAGGGCTGCTGATCGGCGTCGAGGTGCCGCTGCTGATGGAGCTGATCCAGCGGATCCGGCGGCAGGACCCGGGCGGGGCGGTCGCCGACCTGTTCGCCGCCGACTACGTGGGCGCCCTGGTCGGCGGCCTCGCCTTCCCGTTCCTGCTGCTGCCGAAGTTCGGGCAGCTCACCGGAGCGCTGCTCACCGGCGGGGTGAACGCGGTGGTGGGGGCGGCGCTGGTGCTGGGCCTCTTCGGCCGGGACCTCGGCCGCCGGGCGCGGCGGGTGCTGCTGGTCGCCAACGTGCTGGTGCTGGCCCTGCTCGGCACGGCCGCCGTGCTCGCCGACGACTTCGAGCGCGCGGCGGGGCGGGCGCTGTACGGCGACGATCTGCGGGTGTCGCTGCGCACCGGCGCGCAGGAGGTCGCGCTCACCGGGGGCGGGCCGGGCCGCCCGCTCGGCCTCTACCTGGACGGCACGCTGCGCGTCGACGGGCGGGACGAACGGCGCTACCACGAGGCGCTGGTGCACCCGGCGATGAACGGCGCGCGGGCGCGGGTGCTGGTGCTGGGCGGCGGCGACGGCCTCGCCCTGCGGGAGGTGCTGCGGTACCGGGACGTGCGGGAGGTCCAGGTGGTCGACGCCGACCCGCGGCTGGTCCGGCTGGCCCGCACCGATCCGGGGCTCGCCGCGCTCAACGAGCACGCCTACGACGACCCTCGGGTGCGGGTCACCGCCGCGGACGCCTTCCAGTGGCTGAGGGTCGCGCGGGGCGGGCCCTACGACGTCGTGATCGCCGACCTCCCCGATCCCGCGAACACCGCGAGCGCCAAGCTGTACTCGCGTGAGTTCTACGGGCTGGCGCGGCGGGTGACGGCGCCGGACGGGCGGCTGGCGGTCCACGCCGGGTCCGCGGCGGGCAGCCCCCGGGCGTACTGGACGGTCGGGGCGACGCTGCGGGCGGCGGGGCTGCGGGCGACGGCGTACCGGGTCACCGGGGTGGCCGGCCGGGAGTGGGGGCTGTTCCTCGCCTCAGGAGGGCCGGCCGCGCCACGGCTCGCGCCGGTGCCCGGGGGGCCGCGGCCGCACACCCTGAAGGAAGGTTCCCTCACGGCGGCGGAGCGGGCCGCACGGCGCACCCGGGTCACCGGGCTCCCGGCCTCCACGCTGGCGCACCCGCGCTACTGAGGGCGCGGGCGGCCCTCCGTGCCCGCCCTGGGCGTGGAAAAGGTGTGCCAATCGGCTTTCGGCCGGGGTGCGGTTCGCGCTCCCCTCGGTAGTGTCGGGGCCCATGGAGCATGAGGTGTTCGTTCCGGTCCCCGCCGACCACCTGGCCGCCGCGCTCGCCGACCCCGAACGGGTCGCCCGGGCCCTCCACGGCTTCCAGCGGGACGCCGCGGCCGAGGGCGTCGCCGGCCGGCTCAAGCTGCGGGTCGCCGGCAGCAGCGTGACGTACCGCGGTTCGCTGGACGTCGCCCGCCGGGCCGACGACGCCTTCACGGCCGAGGCGGAGGGCGGCGAGGCCCGCGGCGACGGCACGGTCCGCGCGACCGTCCGCCTGGCCCTGCGCCCGCGGTCCGACGGGACGGTGCTCCACTTCGAGGCCTCCGGCACCGCGACCGGGCGCATCACCGGCTTCGAGCCCGACGCCGTGCACGGGGCCCTGGTCCGCCTGCTGGAACGGTTCGCCGAGGACCTCCCGGGGCAGGGGGGAGAGGACGCGGACGGCCCGGCGGAGCCGGCGGAGGGGAGTGCGACGGTGACGAGCGACGGCCACGAGGAGGTCATCCCCGGCGCGGGCGAGCCCCTGGTCCCCGAGTTCGCCCCCGGCGCGGACGGCGATTTCGACGCCCGCCCCGACGCCGACGACGCGTCCCCCGCCCAACCGGCCACCGGCCCGGCCGACGAGGCCCCTGCCGCGCGTGACGGTGACGAGGCCGGGACCTCCGGCGAGCGTGACGGCGACGCAGCGGTCGACTCCGCCGACGCCGACGCCGACGCCGACGGTGACAGTGACGCCGACGGGGCCGACGGGACTCCCGCCGAGAGTGACGGCGACGGCGGCGGGACCGGGACGGGCACCACCGCGGGCGAGCCCGATGCGGCCGCCAGCGACCAGGCGGGCGGCGACCAGGCGGGCGGCGTGGCCCCCGACGGCGGCGAGGCGGAGACCGAGCCCCGGGCCGCCGCAGAGACGGACGCCGATGCCGACGGGGAGTCCGGCGCGGACGCGGACGCCGACGCGGGAGCCGCCGAGGCCCAGGAGGCGGACGCGGACGGCGGTGACGCGGACGGCGAGGAGCCCGAGACCCACGCCGAGGGCGGTGGCGACGGGCCGGGTGCGCCGGGTCGGGCGTCGGTGTTCGACGTGCCGGTGCCGCCCCCGTCGCTGGACCCGGAGGCCGACTTCGACGAGGACGACGACGAGGCCGACGAGGATGACGAGGCCGACCCGGACGGTGACGGCCTCGGCGGCGACGCCGCGCTGTTCCCGGAGGACCCCGACGGCGACGCCATGGCCGACCCCGCCCAGGCCCGGCGGACGATGATCGGCCGCAGCGCCGAGGAGGTCGACCACGCCCCGCCGCGCGGACGGTACGCCCCCGTGCCCGCCCCGCAGTCCTGCGTGGCGGACCGGACCCTGCGCTGGGCGGCCCCCGCCGCCGCCGCGCTCGCCGTGGCCGCCGGGGCGATCGCCGTCACCCGGGCCCTGCGCCGTCAGCGGTGATCGCGCGGCCGGGCGTCGGCCCCAGTAGGGTCGTAGGCCGTGAGCACCCATGACGACTTCACCCTGACCGCCGGCGACGCGGAGGCGACCGTCAGCCCGCGCAACGGCGGACGGATCACCAGCCTGCGCGTCGGCGGCGTCGAACTCCTGCGCCAGGGGGAGCGGTACGGCTGCTTCCCGATGGCCCCCTGGTGCGGCCGGATCCGCGACGGGCGGTTCCTCGACGGCGGCACCACCCAGCAGATGCCGCTGAACGCCCCGCCGCACGCCATCCACGGCACCGCCCGCGACCACGCCTGGCGCACCGCGCGCAAGGAGACCGACGAGGCGGTGATCACCCTCGACCTCACCGACCCGTGGCCCTACCCGGCCCGCCTCACCCAGGTGGTCGCCCTCACCGAGGAGTCGCTGACCCTCACCCTCGCGATCGAGACGTACGCGTCCTCCTTCCCGGCGCAGCTCGGCTGGCACCCCTGGTTCAACCGGACCCTCAAGGGCCCGCTCGGAGGCGGCGAGGGCGCGCGGCTGGAGTTCTCCGCCGCCTGGCAGGAGGAGCGCGGCGAGGACCACCTCCCCACCGGCCGCCGCCTGGAGAAGCCGCTGCCCGGTCCGTGGGACGACTGCTTCGGCATGCCCGAGGGCGTGGACGTCGCCGTCGTGTGGCCCGAGCGGCTGGAGCTGCGGGTGACCAGCCCGGAGAAGTGGGTCGTGCTCTACGACGAGCAGGACGCCGCCCTGTGCGTCGAGCCGCAGACCGGCCCGCCCAACGGGCTCAACACCGCTCCCCGCCTGGTCACGCCGCTGGAGCCGCTGGAGGCCACCACCACCTGGAGCTGGCGGCGGCTGTGAAGCCCCCGGGGTCCCCGCGTCCGGGCGGACGACGGCTGTGAGGCCCCCTCGGCCGGGCGAACTAGGCTTGCGGCCATGAGCGACGTTCGCGGCGAGCTGCTGCAGCAGATCAAGGACAAGGCCGTGGTGCACGGCAAGGTGACCCTCTCCTCCGGGCTGGAGGCCGACTACTACATCGACCTCCGCCGCATCACCCTGGACGGCACGGCGGCCCCGCTGGTCGGCCAGGTGCTGCTGGACCTCACCGAGGACCTGGAGTTCGACGCGGTGGGCGGTCTGACCATGGGCGCCGACCCGGTGGCCGCCGCCATGCTGCACGCGGCCGCCGCGCGCGGCCGGACCGTGGACGCGTTCGTGGTCCGCAAGGCGGCCAAGGCGCACGGGCTGCAGAAGCGGGTCGAGGGTCCGGACATCGCCGGTCGCCGCGTGCTGGTCGTCGAGGACACCTCCACCACCGGCGGTTCGCCGCTGACCGCCGTCGAGGCGGTCCGGGAGGCCGGCGCGGAGGTCGTCGCCGTCGTGACGATCGTCGACCGCGCCACCGGCGCCGCGGAGATCATCCAGGACAAGGCCGGCGTCCCCTACCGCTTCGCCTACTCCAAGGACGACCTCGGCCTGGACTAGGACCTGTCCGGCCTCCCTGGCCTTCCCGGCCCTCCCGGCCCGGCCGCTCCGCCCGGAAACGCCCGGTACGCCCGGCGCGGGCGCCACTGTCCGAGACGCGCGTCCGGACCGGCGTCCGCGTCTGGAAGGATGGGCCCCGACGACGACGTCACCAAGGTCAGGGCTGGCAAGGACAAAACCCGCAGAACCACCAAGGAGCGGACAGGATGCCCATCGCAACCCCCGAGGTCTACAACGAGATGCTCGACCGGGCGAAGGCAGGCAAGTTCGCCTACCCGGCCATCAACGTGACCTCCTCCCAGACCCTGCACGCGGCCCTGCGCGGCTTCGCCGAGGCGGAGAGCGACGGCATCGTCCAGATCTCCACCGGCGGCGCCGAGTTCGCGGGCGGCCAGTACAGCAAGGACATGGTCACCGGCGCCGTCGCCCTGGCCGAGTTCGCGCACATCGTGGCGGAGAAGTACGACGTCACCGTCGCCCTGCACACGGACCACTGCCCCAAGGACAAGCTGGACGGCTACGTGCGTCCGCTGCTCGCGGTCTCCGAGGAGCGCGTGAAGGGCGGCCGCAACCCGCTCTTCCAGTCGCACATGTGGGACGGCTCGGCGGAGACCCTCGCCGACAACCTGGCCATCGCCGAGGAGCTGCTGGAGCGCGCCCGCGCCGCGAAGATCATCCTCGAGGTCGAGATCACCCCGACCGGTGGCGAGGAGGACGGAGTCACGCACGAGATCAACGACTCCCTCTACACCACGGTCGACGACGCGATCCGCACCGCGGAGGCGCTGGGCCTGGGCGAGCGGGGCCGCTACCTGCTGGCCGCCTCCTTCGGCAACGTGCACGGCGTCTACAAGCCGGGCAACGTGGTGCTCCGCCCCGACCTGCTGAAGGACCTCGCGGAGGGCGTCGCCGCCCGCTTCGGCAAGGCCGACCCGTTCGACTTCGTCTTCCACGGCGGCTCCGGCTCCACCGCCGAGGAGATCGCCACCGCGCTGGACAACGGCGTCGTCAAGATGAACCTCGACACCGACACCCAGTACGCGTTCACGCGTCCGGTCGCGGACCACATGTTCCGCAACTACGACGGCGTGCTGAAGGTGGACGGCGAGGTCGGCAACAAGAAGACCTACGACCCGCGCACCTGGGGCAAGCTGGCCGAGGCGGGCATGGCCGGCCGCATCGTCGAGGCCTGCCAGGCCCTGCGTTCGGCGGGCACGAAGATCAAGTAAGGGATCGGGGCGACGTGCGAAGGTCCGGGGAGTCGTGAGCAGGCTGTCGTCTCCCGCGGACCGCGTCACCCGCCTGTTCCGGCGTCCGGCGGCGGCACCCCTCGCGGTGTTCGCCGCCGGCGCCGTCGGGGCCGCGTACCTGTACGTCACCGACCCGCACCAGGCGGGCCAGTTCCTGCCGCGCTGCCCCGTCAACTGGGCCACCGGGCTGCTCTGCCCGGCCTGCGGGGCGAGCCGCATGGTCTACGACCTGATGCACGGTCACTTCGCGCAGGCCTGGCTGGACAACCGGGTGCTGCTGTTGGCCGCGCCCCTCGCGCTGGTGATGCTGGGCCGCTGGGCCGTCGAAGGACTGCGCGGGCGGCGCTGGCGGCCGGCGCTGAGTACGCGGACCCAGGCGGCGATCCTGCTGACCGCGCTCGCCTGGACGGTCGTCCGCAACCTGTTCTGATTCCCGCGGAGCGGAGGCTGAAACTCCGTCAGGATATCGTTACGGTCACGAATTTGACACGTTCACCACAACGTGTACCCACCGGGCCGACCGGGATCTAGGCTTCGTGCTCCCGGGGGGGAAGATCATCGCGCATGCCCGGACATCCGTCCGTGCCGCGCTGGGGGTTCCTCCTGCTCATCCGCCGGCGCCCTGTGCACCGGCACTCGTTCGCCACCGCTCAGGAGTGACCCATGACCCACCCCACGCCCGAGGCCCCTTACGGCGTCGACCACCTCGGCCGCCCGTACTCCGACAAGTCGAAGATCGTCGCCGGCATCCTCCAGCTGTTCCTGGGCGGCTTCGGCATCGGCCGCTTCTACGTCGGCTCGGTCGGCGTGGGCGTGGCCCAGCTGCTGACCTGCGGCGGCCTCGGCATCTGGGCGCTCGTCGACGCCATCCTCTTCTTCACCAGCAACGACCGCACCGACAAGCAGGGCCGCCCGCTGCGCGGCTGATCTTCCGGGACGCCCGGCGTCCTGCCCCGTCGTGCCCTTCGCCCCGTCGCGCCAGCGGCGGGGCGTTGTGGTGCCCGGGGCGGCGGCCCACGGGGACCACATTGCCGAGTGAGGGGGATCTGTGCAGCACGCGAACCACATGGCTGACGTCGGTCCGGAGGAGTCCGCGCTTCTGGAAGCTGTCTTCACCACAGGGGCGCGCCTGGGCGTGCACCGCAACGACGCACTCCGACCGGTTCATGTCGTGGAGGTGAGTGTCGTCGCCTCGATCCGCCTGCCCAGCGGCCGGCTCGTGGTGGACTCGCCCTGGCCGGAGGACCGGCCGAGTCGCGAACTGGCAGAGCGGTTGCCCCCCAGGACGTACGACGTGGAAGCCTCCTGGGTCGAGGCTCCGTACACCTTCATGGGAGAGAGCTTCGACGGCCGGGAGTGCGCGGCAGCGCGCCTGCTCGTACGGGACGGACCGGTCTCCGTGTGGCAGGTGGCCCGCGCTGCGGACAACGACACCGAGTGGCGCTCCGGCGATGAGACCGGCTTCGGAACAGACACCTCCATGGGAGCCTTCGGCGACGCCTCCGCGTGGCAGGCACTCACCGAGCCCTTCCGACGGTTCTGGGAGAGAGGCGCTCAACCACCCGGGGTCGCCATCGCCCGCGAGACCGAAAAGGTGCGCTCCGGCGAGTTCGAAAAGGTCACCGACCCTGCCGGGCGGGCGGATCTGCTCACCATCCCCGCCGAGGAAGGTGTGACGACCGTATGGATTGGCCGCGACGCAGCCGGTCAGGTGGCAACCGTGGCCGTCGCCCCGTACCTGTCCTGGCTGGCGTGACCGGGTCGCGTCGGACGAGCTCAGCAGGCTGTCCTCCGTCCTACCAGGATGCGGTGACCTCTTCGTAGAGGTCCTCGAGGACGGTCCGGCTCAAGGGCGCGTTCTCCGGTATCCGCAGGGGCGAACCGTGCAGGCTCGCGTAACGCTCGTAACCGACGAGGCCGGGCGACACGTGTACCTCGAGCTCCGGCGATATGGCGAGCAGGTGCCTGTCGAAGAGGCTGTGGATGTCGGAGCGCAGCAGCAGGCCCTCGTCGACGCGGTGCCGTTCGTGCACGGCGAACGGGCGGAGGTGCGCCGCTTGCAGCACTTCGGACGGTGCCGGCCCGGTGACCGCGCAGATCATTCCGTACTCCCTGACGAGGGCCTTGCGGAAGGTGTCCTGGCCGTTCCTGGCGGCTGCCTCCCTGCGGCGACGCCCTCCGGGAAGCTCCTCGGGGTGTCGGCGTCGGACGGTCGGAGGGAGCTGCGGTGGAAGGCGGACGCCGAGGCGCTCCACCGCCTCAAGAGTGCGGTCCTGCCACAGCTCCCGGATCGACTGCTGCTTGGAGTTCTTCTTGCAGAGCGCCTCGAGATGCTCCCCTGCGAGACATCCCTCGAGCGCCTGCCAGCAGCCGCCGTAATGCGCCACGTACGCCGTGACGGTGATCTGTTCGGTGACCGGGCTGTCGAAAGCCGTCCCACAGTCGCTGCAGTGGAACCGGGGCCGCTTGGTGGCCCGTTCCTTGAAGCTGGTCCGGCCGCAACCGGGCGTAGGACAACGCCTTCTTGCCTTCCGCGCACCGGGAAGCTCGTCCAGAGTCTCGATGCGGGAGATCCCGAGCGCCTCGTGGCTGCTGCGCACCACGACCAGGTCTCCGATGCGAACCTGGCGGTGGTTGGAGACGGTCGAGTCGAAGCTGTAGGAGTCCTCGACGACATCGTTGTAGCCCTCGTTGCCCTGGTGGTCCCGCTGGCCGGCCACGAGGAAGGACCACGCACGGGGATGCCCGTGGCCCGCGATGCTCACTGAACTGACCATGTGTCAGAGAGTAGTGGGCTGAAATGACAATCTGCTTTGTCTGGGACGCGGTTGCGCGGAGCTCGCTCCCTGACGTGATCCTGGCCCTTGACCCGAACGAGCCGGCACGGGGGACAGACTGCGCTGGGGCACCGTCCTGACCAGTTGAGCGACACCGCCGGGCGGCTCGGGATCAGCGCGGCCACCCCCACCGTGCCGCACCACACCTCCGCTTACGGCCGCCGCCCGTACACAGACACCCATCGGTCTCCGCGCAGGACGATGTCCGCCGTCTCGACGGCACGGCCCGATGCCTGGTCGTAGTAGGTCCGTTCGATGGAGAGGACCGGGGACTGCGGGGACACCCCGAGGGAGTGCGCTTCTGCCCGGCTGGCCGACCGCGCTCGGACGGCCTCCACCGGGTCGCCGACGTCCATCCCGAGCAACTGCATCCGTGCGGCGACACCGATTCCGGCATGCGGTCCCGCCTCCGGAAGCACCACAGCCGACTGGCCAGTGACCGCCAGGGGTTCCCAGCTGGTGGCCAGCTGCACCGGCTGATCTTCCGCGAGGTAGACGTAATCGGTGCGCATGACGGCCGCGCCCTCCGCGATGCCCAGCCGCTCGGCCACGGAGCCGTCGGCGGTCGCGGTGGCGGACTCGTGCCGCCAGCTGCCGACCGCGCCCTGCTGGGTCACACCCACCGCGAACGGACTGTCGGGGCTCCCTCTCTGGTGGCGACGCACCAGGACCTCAGGCGTCTCCATGCCGCGCACGTAATGACCGGAGCCGTGGCGGGAGATCACGAGACCTTCCTGCACGAGTACCTGGTATGCGCGGCCCGCCACGGAAGGAGCCACGCTGTGCTGTTTTCCCAGCTCGGTGGTGGACGGCAGCTTGTCGCCGGGGGGCAACGCCATGATCCGGCCTCGCAGGTCCTCCGCGATGCGGAGGTACGGCGGCGGCTTTGACACTCGCGTCTCCCAACACTCGTCCGTGTGAGTGTCTGACAGATTACGCTCTGCTCCTCAACTCCCCTAGGTAAGTTCGAGTCATCCAGGATTCTCTGGCTTGGCTGCCGTTGGAGCGCGCAGGCCCAGGCCGCTCTGCGCACCGAGGAGATGACGACGCCGTGACATCCACCGCGCCTCAAGCAGCACTGCTGCTACCGGACGCACCGGCATCTGTCGGCAGAGCGCGGCGGTTCACCGAGCGGTCGCTGCGTGAACGCTCACCCGCCGTATCCGCCGATCACGTCGACTCGGTGGTCCTGGTCGTCAGCGAGCTGGTCACCAACGCCATCCGCTACGGCACCGAGCCGGGTGACAGCGTGCGCCTCGTCCTCGACATCGCGCCCGGACGCACTGTGGTGGAGTGTCATGACCCGGTGCGTCGACGCCCGCGGCCCAGGCGTGAGTGCGCGGAGAGGGAGAGGGGCCGTGGGCTGCAGATTCTGGAAGCCCTGTGTCCTCGTCTGTGGGGAACGTGGGACAGGCCGTTCGGTAAGGCGGTCTGGGCGGCGCTCCTCGTCGGCCTGGAGGATCGGCCTGTCGGCGACGTGCTCGGCGTGCACTCCTCTCTGTGCGGTGACTGTCGTGCGGCCCGCCCGTGTCCGGATGCCCATGCGCTCACGGCCGCGCCACAGCGCCTTGCACTCCCCGACGTCCGGTCCGGTGCATTGCAGTGACCCCGTGCATGAGCGGGGCGGACAGCGGGCGCACCACGTGGGGGCCGCTCCCCTGTGGGCAGCAGGAGGTGGCCACCACGCCCGCCCGCCACGCGCAGCCGACGGCCTGGCTGCGGGCGGTGGAGTGGCTGGTGGGCGCCGGGCTGCATACGAAGGCGGACCGGCGGACGCTGGACGTCGCCCGGGAGCTGGCGCGGCGGATGGACTACACCGAGGGCACCGTCCTGTACCGCCTGAAGGACACCGCCGAGCGGCTCGGGATCAGCGCGGCCACGCTCAAGCGGCATGTCCGGTACCTGCGGGAGCTCGGCGCGCTGGCCTGGGCGCGGCACGGGTCGCCGGCCAACCTGTGCCTGCCCGGCCGCCGTTACACCGCCACGGCCACCGTGTACGCGGCGACCGTGCCGCCGGTGTACGACCGGGCGCTTGGCCACCGCGTCGAAGGGTCGGGGTACCACGCACGGGTGACCGGGGTGACTCCGGACGGGCGTGAGCATGTTGTCAACAGGGCGTTGACCAGTGGTTTTCGTGAGCCCCATTCTCTGACGGGCACGCCCATTCAGCCGATACCTGATCCGGGCGCGCAACCAAAAGACACCGGAGCTCGCCGTGCTCGGAAGGCCGCGCGCGGCGCGGGGCGGCGGACTCCCGCCCAGGTGGAGCGGGACATCCGCATCGCCCGCCAGGTCCGCCCCCTCGTCGGCTGGACCCAGCGCGAGTGTCTGCGCCGCCTCGCCCATGCCCTCCGACCGCTCATCGACAAGGGCCTGGACGCCATGGCGATCGCCGCCGAACTGACCGCCATGAACCGCTGGGAGAGCTGGCGGCCGGAGCGCCCCGCCGCGTTCATCGCCGCACGGATGCGTGCCTGGGAGCGTCACGAGGCCCAGCTGGCCGAGGACGAACGTGCCCGGGCCGAGTCGGCCGACCCCTGGGAGAACCCCGAGTGGCGAGCGGCCGCCACCGCCCTGCGGGCCGCCTGCGCGCCGGAACCCAGGCCCCGCACCGACGAGGACCGCCGGCTGGCTCGCGCCTACGCGAACCTCTACCCTGCCCGCGTCATCGCCCACCTGCGGGAACAGGGCCTGGACGACACCGTCGACCTCTACGGTGTGCGGAGAACACTTCGGGCGATCCGGCTTGCAGAGTCTCCGCGCCTCGCCCTGACCTGAGCACATGGGTTGCCGGGAGCAGACGCTGTTTTTTCGTGGTGGCCTGGCTGACGAGTGAAGGTGGGCTTGCGGTGTCGGACGACGTGCAGGAGGCGGTTCGACGCAACAGGCGCAGGGCTGCGGCGGAGCGTCTTGCCGAGCGGGCGGGACGCGGCGAGTTCGAGCCGACGCGCCTGGTGTGGGAGGCGCGCAAGGCCGCTCAGCGTGCCACGGCGGCCGAGCTGGAAGGGCACGAGGGCATCGAGTGGTGAACGAAGCGAGGGGAGTCCGCGAGCCGTTCGGCGCGCGGACTCCCCTCACTTCACCCAGCTGAGCCGGAGGCGTTACGCCGACTTCAGCTCGTCGTAGGCCTGCGGGTCGCTGTCCTGGAGGAACTTGCGGCAGCGCTCGGCCTCGTCGGTCTCCTTGATGGCCTCCGCGGCGCGGGCCAGGGCGGCCAGGCAGCGCAGGAACCCGCGGTTGGCGCGGTGGCTCCACGGCACCGGGCCGTGGCCCTTCCAGCCGGCGCGGCGCAGGTGGTCCAGGCCGCGGTGGTAACCGGTGCGGGCGTAGGCGTAGGACTCCACGGCGCGGCCCGCCTCGAAGGCGTCGTCCGCGAGCATCGCCCAGGCGAGCGAGAACGTGGGGTGCGCGGCGGCGACCTCCGCGGGGCTCGCGGAATCGGCGAGCATCCGGTACGCGTCCTCGTTCTCCGGGAGGTACGTCGGCTCGGGGCCGCCGAGCAGGTTCTTGTGTTCCGTCATGCCCTCAGTCTGCCGGAAGGCGGACGACGGCGGTGCCGGAGGTCAGGTCGACGGTGGTGCGGTGCGGGGGAGCGGAGTCGTCCTCGTCGTCCCGCAGGAGCAGGGAGGTCTGCCGCTCCTTCAGCTCGTGCGACTTGCCCGGCGAGAGGGTGGCGTGCAGCTGTTCGAAACCGGTCGCCGATATCTGCCCGGTGCGGGCCGGGTTGCGCCAGGGCAGCAGCCCCGCGCGGCCGGCGCGGAGCAGCGCCTGGTCGAGGAAGGCGACGACGGTCAGCGCGATGACCAGCCCCGGCAGCGTCATGAATACGGCGAACCCCATGCCGTCAGTGTCACCCCGGCGGCACCCGGGCCGGAAGGTCTGCGGATACGGGGACGCCCCGGGCGCGGGTACGGGGATGCCCCCGGGTGCGGTGTGGTCGCGTGGGTCGGCCGGGGACGTCCCGGTGTGGTCGCGCGGGCCGGCCGGGGGAGTGCCGTCCCGGGCGCCGCGCCCCGGCTGCCACGGGCCGACCCCGCGTGCGGTCCCCGTGCGTCGGCCCCGGTGGCCGCGCTGGTGGGCGGGCGTGTCGCCCCGGCCCGTTGCGGCGGTCCCGCGCGCCGGCCCTGTGGCGGTCCGATGGGCCGACCACCGCGCCCGGCCCGTGCGGCGGCGGCCACGGTCGCGGCGGTCACCGTGCGGCGCTCGTGTTGGTCCTCGCGTCGGCGCTCGCGTCAGTCGTCCGTGCCGACGGTCGTCTTTCCGGTGCCCGCGTCGACGAGGACCTCGTGCTCCTTGCCGTCCTTGCCGGTCACCTCGACCTCCCAGACCGGTGCGCCGGTGCGGTCGTCGTCGCCGTCGTGCTCGAAGTCCACCGAGACGACGGTGCCGGGGACCTTCTTCACGGCGGCCGCGGCGGCCGCCCCGGCGTCGGTGCCGGCCTTGCGCAGGGCGGCGGCCTCCTTGCGGTCCTCGTCGCGGTCGTCGGTGTCGTCGTCCTTGTCGCGGGCGCTGTCGAGCACGGTGCCGTCGTCGGGGTCGACCAGCACCTCCGTGGCGGCGCCGTTCCTGCCGACGACCTCGACCTCCCAGACGGACCGGTCACCGTCGTCGTCGAACTCGGCCGAGGCCACGACGCCCTTCGTCTTCGCCAGGGCCGCGGCGACGGCGGCGCGCACGTCGGTCTTGGCGGCCGCCGCGCCGGCCGTCCCGGCGTCGTCGCGGCCCTCGTCACGGTCGTCGTCACGGGCTCCGCCGTCCGGGCGGGCGGAGGAGGCGGTGGCGGCCGGGGCGCGGTCGTCACCGGAGGCGGCGACGGCGACGACGGTGCCCGTGCCGACGAGCGCGGCGGCCACCAGGGCGGCGAGGGCGGCGCGGCGGCGGGACGGGGTGCGGTCGGCGGAGCTCATGGGGTTCCTCCTGAGGAGTCGGTCCGGTGTTCTCGACGGACACCACGGTGGACCGGCGATGCTGAACGGGTGCTGAAGGAAGCTGAAGAGCCCTTCAGGGAGGCTCTGCGACCCTTGTCGGCATGCGCCTGCTGATCGTGGAGGACGAACGACGCCTGGCCACCGCCCTGCGGAGGGGACTGGCGGCCGAGGGGTTCGCGGTGGACGTCGCGCACGACGGCGTCGAGGGCCTTCACCTGGCCCAGGAACACCCCTACGACCTGATCGTCCTGGACATCATGCTGCCCGGCATGAACGGCTACCGGGTCTGCTCGGCCCTGCGGGCGTCCGGCGACGAGCGGCCGATCCTGATGCTCACGGCCAAGGACGGCGAGTACGACGAGGCCGAAGGGCTGGACACCGGGGCCGACGACTACCTCACCAAGCCGTTCTCCTACGTGGTCCTCCTCGCCCGGATCCGCGCCCTGCTGCGCCGCCGCACCCGCGGCGGCGTGCCCGTCCTGCGGATCGGCGACCTCGACGTCGACCCGGGAGCGCAGCGGGTGAGGCGCGGGGAGCAGGAGATCGCCCTCACCGCTCGGGAGTTCGCCGTCCTGGAACAGTTGGCGCTACGGGCCGGGGAGGTGGTCTCCAAGAGCGAGATCCTCGAGCACGTGTGGGACTTCGCCTACGACGGCGACCCCAACATCGTGGAGGTCTACGTCAGCACGCTGCGCCGCAAGATCGACGCTCCCTTCGGGGTCCGTTCGATCACCACGGTGCGCGGCGCCGGATACCGGCTGGAGCGGGACGGAGGGACGCCGTGACAGCGGTGACAGCACGGAGACGGGGGTGGTTCTCGTCGGTGCGCGCCCGTACCGCGCTGGGCGCCACCGGCGTCGTCGCGCTCGCCCTGGTCCTCGCGGGCCTGGCGGTGGTCGACGCCCTCCGCGGCGGTCTGACCGACAACACGCGGCTGGTCGCGGAGTCCCGGGCCCGCGAGGTCGCCGTCCAGGTCGCGGTGGACCGCTCGCCCAAGGACGCGGCCGGGCTGGACACCGACGACCCCGTGCAGGTCGTCGCCGACGACGGCACGGTTCTCGCCTCCAGCGACGCCCTCGCCGGCGCCCCGCCGATGAGCGCCGCCGCCCGCCCCGACCCCCGCAACGGCGACGACCCCGGCGACGGTGGCGATGCCGATGACGACGACCGTGACGACGATCCCGTCGTCACCCGCGTCTCCCTGCCGGTCGACGACGAGGGGGAGGCGACCTCCGACCCGGAGGACGCTGACGGCCGCGCCCACTTCACCGTCGCCGCCCTGCGCGCCGAGACGGCCGACGGGACGCCGGTGACCGTCTACGCCGGGTCGTCGCTGGCGGTCCAGGAGCTGGCGGTGACCGGCACCGTGCGGGCCATGCTGGTCGGCCTGCCCGCGCTGCTGCTCGTGGTCGGGGCGGTGACCTGGCTGGTCACCCGCCACGCGCTGCGCCCCGTGGAGGGCATCCGGGCCGAACTGGCGGAGATCACCGGCAGCCGTGACCTGTCCCGCAGGGTGCCGGTGCCCTCCTCGCGCGACGAGGTGGCCCGGCTCGCGGTCACCACCAACGGCACCCTGGAGGCCCTCCAGGAGTCGGTCGAGCGGCAGCGCCGCTTCGTCGCGGACGCCTCGCACGAGCTGCGCAGCCCGATCGCCTCGCTGCGCACCCAGGTGGAGGTCGCCCAGGCGCACCCGGAGCTGCTCGAGGCCGGCGAACTGCTGGAGGACGTGGTGCGGCTCCAGCACCTGGCCGTCGACCTGCTGCTGCTCGCCCGCCTCGACGCGGGGGAGGCGCCGCGCGCCGCGCGGGTGGACCTCGCCGGGCTGGTGCGGGAGGAGACGGCGCGTCGCCCCGAGCGGGTGCGTGCCGCGGAGCTGGAGGAGGCGGTCGTGGCCGGGAGCCCCGGGCAGCTGGGGCGGGTGCTGGCCAACCTGCTGGACAACGCCGAGCGTCACGCCCGGCAGCACGTCGTCGCGCGGGTGCGCACCGAGCCGGCGGGGGCGACGGATGCCTCACGGGCCGCGGAGACCGACAGGGCCGCGGACGGGAGCCGGGCCGCGGACGAGGCCCGGGGCTGGGGCTGGGCGGTGCTGTCGGTCGAGGACGACGGGCCGGGCGTCCCGGAGGACGAGCGGGAGAGGGTCTTCGAGCGGTTCGTGCGGCTGGACGACGCCCGGGCCCGGGACGACGGGGGCGCCGGTCTGGGGCTGGCGATCGTCCGGGAGATCGTGACCCTGCACGGCGGGACCGTCTCGCTCGGCGAGGCCGAGGGCGTCGGCGGGGCCGGGGGCGGCGGGGCGCTCCTCACGGTCCGTCTGCCGCTGGCCGGACCCGCCGGGGAGGGGACGGGGCACGGCGGCGCGGGTACGCGAACGCCCCGGTGACCACGAGGGCCGACCGGGGCGTGAGCGCGCCGCCTACTGGAGGAAGGAGTTGATCTCGATCGTCTCGTCGCGGCCGGGGCCGACGCCGATCGCGGAGATCGGGGCGCCGGACATCTCCTCCAGCGCCTTCACGTACGCCTGCGCGTTCTTCGGCAGGTCGGAGAAGGACTTCGCCTTGCTGATGTCCTCGCTCCAGCCGGGCAGGTACTCGTAGATCGGCTTCGCGTGGTGGAAGTCGCTCTGCGAGTACGGGAGTTCCTCGACCCGCTTGCCGTCGATCTCGTAGGCGACGCAGACCGGGATCTGCTCCCAGCCGGTGAGGACGTCCAGCTTGGTGAGGAAGAAGTCCGTCAGGCCGTTCACCCGCGTGGCGTACCGGGCGATGACCGCGTCGAACCAGCCGCAGCGCCGGTCACGGCCGGTGGTGACGCCGCGCTCGCCGCCGATGCGCCGCAGCGCCTCGCCGTCCTCGTCGAACAGCTCCGTCGGGAACGGACCCGAGCCGACCCGCGTGGTGTAGGCCTTCAGGATGCCGATGACACGGTTTATCCGCGTCGGGCCCACGCCCGCGCCGGTGCAGGCGCCGCCGGCCGTCGGGTTGCTGGAGGTGACGAACGGGTAGGTGCCGTGGTCGATGTCCAGCAGCGTGCCCTGACCGCCCTCGAAGAGGACGACCTTGTCCTCGTCCAGCGCCTTGTTGAGCACCAGCACCGTGTCGGCGACGTACGGACGCAGCTGCTCCGCGTAGCCCAGCAGCTCCTCGACCACCTGGTCGGTGGCGATGGCACGGCGGTTGTAGAGCTTGGTCAGCATCTGGTTCTTGACCTCGAGCGCGGCCTCCACCTTCTGCTGGAGGATCGACTCGTCGTACAGGTCCTGGACGCGGATGCCGGTGCGGTTGATCTTGTCGGCGTAGGTGGGGCCGATGCCGCGACCGGTGGTGCCGATCTTGCGCTTGCCCAGGAACCGCTCGCTCACCTTGTCCGACGTGACGTTGTACGAGGTGATGATGTGTGCGTTACCGCTGATCAGCAGCTTCGACGTGTCGACGCCCCGCTCGTTGAGACCGCTCAGCTCGGAGAGCAGCACCGAGGGGTCGACGACGACGCCGTTGCCGATGACCGGAACGCAGTTGGGGGAGAGAATGCCGGACGGCAGCAGGTGCAGCGCGTACTTCTGGTCGCCCACGACGACCGTGTGGCCGGCGTTGTTGCCGCCCTGGTAACGCACCACGTAGTCCACGGAGCCGCCGAGCAGGTCGGTGGCCTTTCCCTTGCCCTCGTCACCCCACTGAGCACCGAGCAGCACAAGTGCGGGCACAGGCGTACACCCCTTCCGGGTGGGGCATGTCCTGGGTCGGGGCGCGCGGCACGACCATGTGCCTCGTGCGCCCGGCGGCCCTCGTCGGCCGCGGTTCCCGTCGGACCGGTTGCCCCGGAATAGACGAAGCCCCTGGCACGAGGAACGCGGCGCAAGGGGCTCTTGCACAAAGATGCTACCCGAGGACCCGAGGAAGCGAGGCATGACCGAGGTGGCTTCGGAGCAGCTTCTGGTGGTCGTCGACCCGTCCGCCCGTCGTACGGACGGCGAGTCCGTGCGGATCGCCAAGGACGTCCTGTGTGCCGGCGCGCGGGTGAAGTGGTGCCTGCCGGAGGGGCGGGAGGAGTTCGCGCGGGCCTTGGAACGCCGGGGTTCGCGGCGGCCGGTGGTGGTCGGCGACGACCACGCGCTGCTGCGGGCGGTGACCGTGCTGGAGCGCCACGGCGAGCTGGACGGGTGCGCGCTGGCGGTGGTGCCGGTGGGGGGCCGTCCGGGTGCCCTCGCGGTCGCCCGGTCGCTCGGCGTGCCGCTCGGCACGGTGGCGGCGGCCCGGGCGGTGCTGGACGGATCGGTGCGGCGCCTCGACCTGCTGGCGGACGACGCGGGCGGGCTGGTGCTGGGGGAGCTGCGGATCCCGGCGGCGGACGCGGCCCCGCACTGGGGCGAGCGGCCGGCCCGGCGCCGGTACCGGTCCCTGGTGAGCGCGCTGGCCCGGCAGTCGCGGGCCGCGGCGGAGGCGGCCGGGGCGGCAGGGCCGGGGCCGTCCCGTCTGCGGGTGGAGACCGACGGCGCGACCCTGGTCGACCTGGACCAGCCGGTCCGCGCGGTCACCGTCACCCCGGGCCGCACCGGCCGCGCGGACGTCGAGGTCCGCCCCCTCTCGGTGGGCGCGGAGGCCGCGCCGCTCCAGGCCGCCGCCCGCACGGTCACCGTCTCCGGCGCGGACTTCCGCTACCGCGCCGACGCCACCGTCGCGGGTCCCGTGCGTACCCGCACCTGGACGGTCAGGGCGGGGGCGTGGGGGCTGATCCTTCCTCGGTGACTCCGTGGCCCGGTACCGTCCCCGCGTCGAACACGGGATCGGTATGCGGGGGCGGGACGGCGTGGAGGACGGGTACGGGGCCGCGGGGGCGGGAGAGCCGGGCACGGCGCACGAGCGGGCGGCACTGCTGCCGGCGACCAGGAAGAGGCTGGCGGGGTACCGGACCACGGGCCGGTGGTTCCTGACCGCCGGAGTGGTGACCTGCCTGGCCGCGACCGCGCTGCGGGCATGGGTCGGGGCCGCCGCCGCGGAGGTGGAGACCTACGCGGTGACCTTGGGGGTCAGCCTCCTGGTGGCGGCCGCCGTCTTCCTCCGGGGCGTAGGCCGGGTCCGGACGGTGCTGGAGCGGTACCCGTGGCGTCCGCGCCGCATCGTCCGGGTGAAGGGCGCGGCTGCGTCGGTCCTGCTGCTCGAGGCCCCGGAGTACGGCGAACTGTGGCCGCTGACCTGTTCGTCCGCGGGTGCGCTGTCCGGTGCCGCGGTGGTGTGGGCGGCGGGGGATCCCCGTGCCGGAGCGGTGATCCTCTCCCCACGCGGCGGCGAGGTGCACCACCGGGCCGTGCTCGCACGCGGGCGTCGTCTGCGACGAACGGCGGCGGCGGCCGAGGTACGGGCGCTGCCGGGGCGGCTGGTGACGGATCGATCGCCGGCCGGGCCCAGGCCCCCCGCCGTCGCGCCCGGCGGGGCGGCCCGCGAGGACGCGGCGGCGCTCACCTACGCGCGCCTCGCGGCCGTCGCCGAACGCCGTGCCGGGGGTCCGGCCGGGGTGGTCGTGCGGGAAGCGGACTTGCGGCAGGCGCCCTGGTGGCGCGTGCGAGGGCTGCGGCGGTTGTCCGGGGTGAGTGACGTGTGCCTGGGGTTCGGCGCCATGACGCCCTCGCTGTCCGGCGTGGTGGGCCTGCTCGACGGGACCGAGGTGGTCAGGGGGTGCTTCACCCTGCTGCTGTGGGTCGTGGGCGTCGCCCTCGCCGTCCGGCACGTGCGGGGCAGGGCCCCGCACCTCAGACGTGTCCTCACCGCCGCGGCGGCGGCCGCCGTGGAGCGCCGGTACGTCCTGCTGGCGGACTGCCCGGGGCGGGAGAGGCGGGCGTGGACGGTGACGCTCGTGGTGTACCCGGCGTCCGGCGGGGAGGACGATCTGCCCGAGGGGGTGCTGGAGGTGTACGCGCCAGGATTGGGGAGCCGCCCCCTGGCCGGGCTGCCCGCGCCCACCGGCACGGTGGAGCTGCGCGGGTGGCCGGCCGCCTCGGACGAGGGCGCGGTGGTGGTCCCGAGCATCGGCGGCACGGTGCTGTGGCCGGTGGGCCGGTACCAGGAGGCGGGCCCGGACGGTTGGGACCGCGGGGGGTTGCTGGACGGCGTGGCCGCGTCCTGAGCCGCCCGACGGCGGCGTGGCCCGAGTCTTCCCGAGCGGGTGAGGCGGACGGTAACGTCCGCGCGTCGCTTACGGGGTGGGACGAAGGTGCGGTGGGGGATGGAACACGGGGCTGCGGCGTGGGAGTCGGCGGCGACCGGAGCCGCGTGCGAGGAGTACCGCGGGCGGGCACAGCGGCAGATGGTGGGCGGGGTGGGCGCCTGCCTGGTGGGCGTGGTCCTGGGGCTGCTGGACGTCACCTGGACGCCCGTCGCGATGGGGCTCGGCCTGCTCCTGGTGGGTGGAATGTACCTCCACCGGGCCGCCCGCATGCGGGTGTTGCTGGCGCACCACCCCTGGCACGAGCGGCGCGTCGTGCGGGTCGAGGGAGCACGGCTCCGGCCGACCGTGGTGCTCGACGTCGAGGAACGCGGCGAGCTGTGGCCGCTCGTCGTGGGCCTGCCGTGGGGGCAGCAGGTCGATGTGCGCGGTCACGAGGTGCTGTGGGCGGCCGGCGATCCCCGCTTCGGTGTGGTGGTGTCGCCGCCAGGGGGCAACCAGTTCCGCCTGGCGCTCCCCGCGCGGGGGAGGCGTCTGCGGCGGGTGGCCGCGGTGCCCGAGGTGCGGGCGCTGCCCGGTCGGCTGCTGGCGGACGTGCGGCCGGCGGTGCGGCGCCGCCGGGTGTTCCGGTGGGTGCTGCTGCTGGGAGTGGGGTGCTTCCTCCTCGCGGTTCTCGGAAGCAGGACCGAGGACGCCGAGGTGGGGCTGACGGTTCTCGACCGAGGGCCGGGCGGACACTGCGTCGTCCGCTTCGACGACCCGTTCACGGGTGAGGAGCGCGAGGAGTCGTACCACTGCGACGAGGGCGGCGATGCCGCCCTGCGCAACTTCGAGACCGGCCAGGTCGTCCACCGGTGGCCGGGCCCCGCGGTCCTCTACAACGAGCACTACCAGGAACGGCCGGGGCCGCCCCCGCTGAGCCACGTCGCCGACGGTCTCGGCTGTGCGAGCCTCGGTCTGGTGCCGCTGGCGCTCGTCGGCGCGGTGGCCGGACGTGTGGTCCATCTGCGTCGCTGGCGGCGGGCCGTCGAGGCCACCGGGCATCGGCCGTCCGCTCCCGAGATGGACACGGTGAAGCCGGACCTGGTGAAGCCGGACACGGTGAGGGCGACCGCGCCAGGGGCGGCGCCTGCCGAGAAGGCCGCCGCGGGGAAGGCCGACGGCCGGGCGTCGGCGGGGCACTCGCTCTCCACCGCACAGCGGCTCTCCCTCGACCATGCGGGCGCCGTGGCACGGGCCGAACGTCTCATGCCGCATGCGGAGCCGGCGATACCGGAGCGGGACTGGCGGACCTCGCCCTGGTGGCGGGTGCGCGGGCTGCGGCTGAGCGCGGGCGAGGGCGAGCTGTTCGGCTGGCTGTCCGTGCAACTGGGCGCGCTGTTGTTCTTGCTCTGCCTGCTGGTCCTCGTGCCCACGGCGCCCGGGTGGTCCCGGTCCCCGGTCCTCCTCGGCCTTCTCGCGCTCTCCGCGGCCTGGGGCGGCTGGACCCTGTACCGCCGTCTCCCCGCCGTGCGGGCCCTGCGGGACGCCGCGGGCACGCCCGATCCCCGGCGCCGCCGGTACGTCCTGCTGCCCACGGTGCCGCGGCCGAGGACGGAGACGCAGCGGTTGCTGCTCGTCGTCTTCCCCGAGGACGGAGGGGACGAGGCCCGCGCGGAAGGGCTGCTGGAGGTGCAGGCGCCCGGGACGAAGCGTCACCCCTGGGCGGGGCTGCCCGCGCCCACCGGGACCGTGGAGCTGCACGGTCCGGACGGGGAGGCGGCGCCGGTCGTGCCGGTGGTCGGCGACCTCGTGCTCTGGCCCGTCGGCGTCTTCGAGGAGGTGGGCCCGGACGGCCTGGACGGCCGGGGGCTGCTCGCGGTCACCGCGGAGCCGTGAGCGGGGCCGGCGGTGTGAGCGGGGCCGGCGGTGTCAGCGGACGCCGCCGGCGGACCCCCGCTTCTCCCGCCACCGCTCCATCATGGCGGTCAGCTCGACCTCGATGAACTCGAAGAACTCCAGGGTCTCCCGCAGCCGCTCCTCGGCGGGGGAGCCGGGGCTGACGGCGGTGAGGCCCTCGCGCAGGGCGGACTGCCACAGGCGCAGCATCCCCTCGCGGTTGGCGATGGCCTCGTACCACTGGTTGTTGTGGACCCGGTAGCGCTCGCGCCGGGAGCCGGGCTCCCGCTCGCGGGAGATCAGACGGGTCTGGGAGAGGTACCGCACCGCGCCGGAGACCGCGGCGGGGCTGATCATCAGCTGCTCGCCCAGCTCGGCCGAGGTGAGGACGCCGTCGTCGGAGGCGAGCAACGCGGCGAACACCCGGGCGGGCATCCGGGCCATCCCGGCGTCGGTGAGCTGGCCCGCGAAGAGTTCCACGAACCGGGACACCGCCTGGGGGTCTCGGTCCTTCGGGGACGCCCCGGCCTCCGTCATGCGCGACCCCGCTCTCTCCGTGTGGTCCCGATTCCCGAGGCCCGAGTTTATACGCTTCCTTAACTTCACAAGTTTCTGAAGGAAGCGTAATTTCGGGAGCATGACACAGGATTCCCTCGCCATCGAGGTCTCCGGACTCCAGAAGTCGTTCGGCGCCACCCGCGCCCTCGACGGACTCGACCTGTCCGTCCGCACCGGAGAGGTCCACGGCTTCCTCGGCCCCAACGGGGCCGGCAAGTCCACCACCCTGCGGGTCCTGCTCGGTCTGCTGCGGGCCGACGCCGGCGCCGTGCGTGTGCTCGGCCTGGACCCGTGGGACCGGGCCGTCGCGGCGCACCGGCGGCTGGCCTACGTGCCGGGCGACGTGGAGCTGTGGCCCAACCTGAGCGGTGGCGAAGCCATCGACCTGCTCTCGCGGCTGCGCGGCGGCATCGACCGGCGCCGCCGGGACGAGCTGATCGAGCGGTTCGACCTGGACCCGCGCAAGAAGGGCCGGGCCTACTCCAAGGGCAACCGGCAGAAGGTCGCCATCGTCGCCGCGCTGGCCTCCGACGCCGAGCTGCTGCTGCTCGACGAGCCCACCTCCGGCCTGGACCCGCTGATGGAGGTCGTCTTCCAGGACGTGGTCCGGGAGGTCAAGGAGGCCGGACGGACGGTGCTGCTGTCCAGCCACATCCTGGCCCAGGTGGAGAAGCTGGCCGACCGGGTGTCGATCATCCGGCGCGGCCGAACGGTGCAGTCAGGCACCCTCGCCGAGATGCGCCATCTCACCCGCACCACCGTCGAGGCGGAGACGGAGCGGCCGGTCACCGGCCTCGACGCGCTGGAGGGCGTGCACCACCTGCACACCGACGGCACGCGGGTGCGGTTCGCGGTGGACGGCGGGCGGATCGACGCCGCGGTGCGCGTCCTCGGCGCGTCCGGCATCCGCGCCCTGGTCAGCCACCCGCCCACCCTGGAGGAGCTGATGCTCCGCCACTACGGCGACGAACTCGCCGCCAACGGGCACCGGAACGGGACCGACGCCGACACCGAGGTCAGCGACGCCGTGGACACCGGCAACACCGACACCGACGCCGCCGGCGACGACACGGCCGGCCCCGCAACGGCCGCCCCCGCCCCCGCCGCGGACCCGAAGGGCGGCGAGGCGCGATGACGGCCACCGCCGCCCCGTCCGCCGGGGCGACCGCGGCCCCCGCCGCCGCCCCGCGCGCCCCGTTCACCGGCACCGGCGCCCTGCTCCGCTTCGCGCTGCGCCGGGACCGCCTGCGGCTGCCGGTCTGGCTGGCGGCCCTGGTGGTCACCACCGTCTCCACCGCCAACAGCTACGCCACGCTGTACGACTCGCCCGAGGCCCGCGCGAGCACCGCGAAGACCATGGCGACGCCCGCCGCGCTCGCCATGACCGGCCCCCGGCACTTCCTGGACCACTACACCCACGGCGCGATGCTCAGCCACGAGATGATCGGCTTCATGGGCGTGCTGGTCGGCCTGATGAGCGTCCTGATCGTCACCCGGCACACCCGCGACGAGGAGGAGACCGGCCGCGCCGAACTGGTCCGCTCCACCGTCATCGGCCGCCACGCCCAGCTCGCCGCCGCGCTCACCCTCGCGCTCCTCACCAACCTGGCGCTCGCCCTGCTGCTCGCCGTGAGCCTGACCGGGCTGGGCCTCGAGTCCGTCGGTATGGGCGGCGCGCTGGTCTACGGGGCCGCCCACGCCGCGATCGGCCTGGTCTTCGCCGGCGTCGCCGCGATCACCGCCCAGATCAGCTCCTCCACCCGAGGAGCCTCGGGCCTCGCGCTGGCGGTGATCGGCGCGGCGTACATCCTGCGGGCGGCCGGTGACAGCGGGAGCACCGACGCGCTCTCCTGGGCCTCCCCGATCGGCTGGGCCCAGCGTTCGTACCCGTTCGTCGACGACCGCTGGTGGCCGCTGCTGCTCTGCCTGGCCGTCGCCGCCGCCTGCGCGGCGACCGGGTTCGCGCTCTCCTCCCGGCGTGACGTCGGCGCCGGGCTGCGGCCCACCCGTCTGGGCCGCGCCACCGCCTCCCGGGCGCTGACCAGCCCCTTCGGCCTGGCGCTGCGCCTTCAGCGCGGACTGCTGGCGGGCTTCTGCGCCGGGCTCTTCGTGATGGGGGCGATGTACGGGTCGATCATCGGCGACATCGAGGACATGCTCGGCAGTGTCGAGCAGATCCAGCAGGCGCTGGCCGAGATCGGCGGAGCCACCCTCGCGGAGTCCTTCGCGTCGATGGTGATGGTCGTGATCTCCGTGGTGTCCATGGTCTTCGTGGTGATGGCCACCCTGCGCGCCCGCGCCGAGGAGACCGGCGGCCGGGCCGAGGCCCTGCTGACCACCGGGCTCTCCCGTACCGCCTGGCTGGGCGGCCACCTGGCCGTCGCCCTGCTGGGGGCCGTGCTGACCCAGCTGATGGCGGGGCTCGGCTTCGGGCTCGCCGCCGCCGCGGCCAGCGGCGACCACGCGATGACCGGCGACCTGATCGCCGCCGCCCTGGTCCACGTGCCGGCCCTGTGGACCGCGGCGGGCGTCGCCCTGGTGCTGCTGGGCTGGCTGCCCCGGGCGACGGCGCTGGCCTGGGTGGTCCCGTTGTACGCCTTCGCGGTCGGCTACCTCGGGGAGATCCTCCAGTTCCCCGAATGGGCCGGCGACCTCTCGCCGCTCGGACACGTGCCGCAGCTTCCCGCCGCCCCGATGGAGTGGACGCCGGTGCTGGTGCTCACCCTGGTGGCCGCCGCGCTGTGTGTGACCGGGATCGCGGGTTTCCGCCGTAGGGATCTGGAGACCAAGTAGCCGTAGGGATCTGGAGACCAGGTAGAGGTCCGGAGCGGACCTGGCGACGATGCCGGGACGATCTTCACGGCACCGGAACCTCCCGGCTCGTCTAGCCTGGGGGTTCCGGTGCCGCCGTCGTGTCGGCGGCCCGGCGACGACCACCGGGCGACGGCGACCGGACGAACGACGACCAGAACGAGGAACCGAGCAGGCCCATGCTGCGAGAGAATGCCGTGGGACCGGATGCGGACACGGAGTACGCGCGACTCGCGGCGGTCCGCCGCTACGAGATCCTCGACACGCCGCCCGACGGCTTCTTCGACCGCGTCGCCCGCCTCGCCGCCCGGCTGTTCCAGGTGCCCATCGCGGCGGTGACCTTCGTCGACGACGACCGGATCTGGTTCAAGGCCCGCCACGGACTGGGCGACGTCACCGAGATCAGCCGCGCCGACGGCCTGTGCGGCCTGGCCCTGCTGCGCGACGGCCCGCTGGTCATCCCCGACACCCGTCAGGACCCGCTGGCCATGGGCAACCCCATGGTGACCGGCGGGCTCGGAATCCGGTTCTACGCCGCCGCGCCGATCGTGACCGCCGACGGCCACAAGCTGGGCACCGTCAACATCCTCGACACCCGCCCCCGCACCCTCTGCTCCGAGGACGTCACCGCGCTGGAGGACCTGGCGGCGATCGTCCTCGACGAGATGGAGCTGCGCCTGACCGCGCTGCGCGCCCTGCGCCGCGAGCAGGAACGCCGCCAGGCGGTCGTCCGCCAGGTGGAGGACGAGCGGGCCGCCCGGCTGCGCGCCGAGCGGGACCGCCGGGTGCTGGAGTCCCTGACCAGCACCCTTCAGCGCACCCTGCTCCCGCCCGCGCTGCCCGCCGTGCCCGGCCTGGAACTGGCCTGCCACTACCACGCGGCCTCCGTCCACGACCTGGGCGGCGACTTCTACGACGTCTTCCCGCTGGACGGCGACCGCTGGGCGTTCCTGCTCGGCGACGTGTGCGGCAAGGGCCCCGACGCGGCCACCGTCACCGCCCTGGCCCGGCACACGCTGCGCGCCGCCGCCCACCACGCGCCCGACCCGGTGGCCGTGCTGGACACGCTCAACCAGGCGCTCCTCGGCGACGCCCTGACCAGCAAGTTCTGCACCGCGATCTTCGGCGTCCTCACTCCGCGTGAGAAGGGCGGCTTCGAGGTGGAGATCGCCACCGGCGGTCATCCGCCGGCCTACCACGTGGGTTCCTCCCCCGACGGCGTTCCCCGGGTGAGCGCGGTGGGGCTCGAAGGGGGCATGCTGATAGGGGCGCTCCCCGAGGCCCGCTTCCGATCCCGTACGGTCGTGCTGGCCCCGGGGGAGGTGCTGCTCCTGTACACCGACGGGCTGATCGAGGCCCGGGCCGGCGAGGACAGACAGATGATCGGTGACGAGGGACTGGCGGCCTTCCTGGCCCGCCGCCGGGGCCTCGGTGGCGCCGCCGGTCTCGTGGAGGACATCGTGGACCTGCTGGACTCCCTGCCCGAAGGGGCGGAGGATGACGTTGCGCTCCTGGCGCTCTCGGTGCCCACCGCCGAGGAGGCCGAGCGGCAGACGCCGGGCGTGACGTCCACCGCGCACACCACGACTTTGCCCACGGACGCTACGGACGAGGAGCACTGAACGACGTGTCCGAGCAAGAGCTGCTCCTGACCGTGGAGGAGACCCACGGTCCGCTGGCCGTGGCCACGGTCGGCGGTGAGATCGACTTCCACACCGCGCCGATACTCCGCTCCCGGGTGCTCGACCTGATCGAGCAGGGCCGCACCCGCCTCGTCCTGGACCTGTCCGGGGTCGGATTCTGCGACTCGGCCGGTCTCAACGCGCTGATCAACATCTGGCACGCCGCCCAGGGCGCCGGGGGCGCCATGGCGCTCGCCTCCGTCCCGGCCCGGCTGGACCGGATGCTCAAGCTGACCGGCCTGGACACGGTCCTGGCCATCCACCCGACCGCCGACGCCGCGATCGCCGCGGTCGGCCCCCGCCCGGGCGGGGAACAGATCGTCGGCTGACCCGCCGACCGTCGGCCCGCCCGGGCACCCGTACGGCTCAGCAGGTCTCGACGCGCAGCTCCGTGAGGCCCCGCATCACCAGGTGGGGGCGCCGAGCCGGCTCCGCCGCGAGCCGCAGCCCCGGCGCCCGCTCCAGCAGCGCGGTCATCGAGGCGGCCAGCTCCATCCGGGCCAGCGGCGCCCCGATGCAGTAGTGGACACCCGCGCTGAACGAGATGTGCGGGTTGACCCGCCGGTCCAGCTCCAGCCGGTCGGGGCGGTCGAAGGCGGCCGGGTCGCGGTTGGCCGACCCGAACAGCAGGGCCAGCTCCGCGCCCCGCGGGATCACCGTCCCGTCGATCTCGACGTCCTCCAGCACCCACCGCTCGAACAGCTGAAGCGGCGTGTCGAACCGCAGTAGCTCCTCCACGGCGGACGGCACCAGCGCGTGGTCCGCGCGCAGCGCCGCCAGCTGCTCGGGGTGCTCGAAGAGCGCCGCCCACGCGTTGCCGGTGCCGTTGACGGTGGCCTCGTGGCCCGCGTTGAGCAGCAGCACGCAGGTCGAGATCATCTCCTGCTCGGTGAGCCGGTCGCCCTCGTCGTGCGCCGCGATCAGCGCGGAGATCAGGTCGTCCCCGCCGGGCCGCCGGCGCCGCTCGGCGATCAGCTCCCGCAGGTAGTCGCTGAACTCCACCGAGGCCCGGACCGCCTCCGCCGCCGTCTCCTCGGACGGGTTCAGCTCGTACATCCCGCAGATCGCCGCCGACCAGGGCCGCAGCGGCGCCCGGTCGGCCTCCGGGACGCCCAGCATCTCGGCGATCACCGCCACCGGCAGCGGCTCGGCGACCTCCGCCAGCAGGTCGCCGCCGCCCGCGTCCACCAGCCGCCCGGCCAGCTCCCCGGCGAGCGCCGTCACGTAGGGGCGCAGCCGCTCCACGGTGCGCGGGGTGAACGCCTGGGAGACCAGCCGCCGGATCCGGGTGTGGTCCGGCGGCTCCAGGTCGAGCATCCCGTGGTCGTTGAGGGTGTGGAACGGCTCGTGCTCCGGCGGCGGCGGGGTGCGGCCGAACTCCTCGTGGGTGAACCGGTGCCGGTAGGTGCGGCCGAGCCGCCGGTCGCGCAGCAGCGCCGACACGTCGGCGTGGTGCGGGACCAGCCACTGGCCGGTCTCCTCGCACCACAGCACCCGGCCGCGCCCGCGCAGTTCGGCGTACCCGGGGTACGGGTCGGCGACGAAGGCGGGGTCGGCGGGGGAGAAGGGCAGGGCTGCGGGTGCGGTCATCGGATCACCATGCCAGCTGGGCGATCTCCTCGGCCACCACGGCGGCGGCGTCGGCGGCCGGGTCGATCAGCGGGAAGTGGCCGACGCCGTCCAGCAGGGTCAGGCCCACCGCCTCGCCCGCCCGGGCGGCCGCGTCGGCGTACGACTCGGCGACGGCCGGCGGGACGTCGACGTCCTCGCGTCCCTGCACCACGGTGGTGGCGATGCCGCTGGGCAGCAGCAGCACCGGGTCGGCGTGCGGGCGGCGCTCCTCGAAGCGGCCGGGGCCGCCGAGGAACTGCAGCGCGGCGTCGCCGCAGACCTCCAGCCCGCCCGCGACCACGAAGTCGGCGATGGGCGCCAGCGCCACCACCCCGCGGACCGGGGCCGGCCGCGCCGTGCGCCAGGGACTCCCCTCGGGGAGCACGTGCCGGGCGGCCGCCCACAGCACCAGGTGCCCGCCGGCGGAGTGCCCGGTCCAGACCGTGCGGGAGAGGTCGGCCCGCTCGCCGAGGGCGTCCGCCGCCAGGCGGGGCAACGCGTCGAAGGCCGCGGCCACGTCGTCCAGGGTCTCGGGCCAGCGCCCCGCCTCGCCCTCCGCCGCCCCGCCCCTGCGGTACTCGGGCACGGCCACGGCGAACCCGCGGCCGGCCAGGAAGGCGGCGAAGGGGGTGACGTGCAGGCGGTCGTAGGGCGCCCGCCAGGCCCCGCCGTGCACCACCACGACCAGCGGCGCGGGCCGCTCCCCGGCGCTCCCGGCGGGCGGGGCGTAGAAGTCGACCACCTGGTCCGGGTGGTCGCCGTAGGCGCGGGTCGCGTCCGGTGCGACGGGCTCGTGCGAGAGGGCCGACCTCTCCTCGGCAACCGCCCGCTCCGCGGCCGTTCTCTCCTCGTCGGTCATGCGCTCGCTCCCACCTCTCCGCGGGCCCCGCGGCCCCTCGCCCCGCGACCGTCCACAGGGTGTGAGGACGATGATGTCGGACGCGTCTCGTCGGGCGGGTATTGCCCGAGTGCGGGAACATTGCGGAGGATGCCCACGGGGACCGGGGCCCCCGTGCCGGTATCGGCAGGGGCGGACCGCTACCCGGAGTACAGCAGGAGACAGCGATGTCCCGACAGGCTCAGCAGACCCACGAGCCGGAGACCCCGCATCTCGAGTTCGACGGCTCGACGCCCTACGAGGACTACGTCCGGGCGGATGTGCTGACCCACCTCCAGCAACTGCGCTCGGACGACCCGGGCGAGATGGTGTTCCTGGTGACCACCCAGGTCATGGAGCTGTGGTTCACGGTGATCGTCCACGAGTGGGAGACGGCCTCCCAGGCCCTGCGCCGCGACGACGTCCCGGCCGCGACCGACGCGCTCAAGCGGTCCGTGCGGGAGCTGGAGGCGCTCAACGCCTCCTGGATCCCGCTCGGCCAGCTCACCCCGGCGCAGTTCAACTCCTACCGCGGGGCCCTCGGCGAGGGCTCCGGCTTCCAGTCGGCCATGTACCGCCGCCTGGAGTTCCTCCTCGGCGACAAGTCCCGCTCGATGCTGGTCCCGCACCGCGGCACCCCGCGCGCCCACGCGGAACTGGAGAAGGCGCTCCACGAGCCCTCGCTCTACGACGAGGTGCTGCGCTTCCTGGCCCGCGGCGGCCACGCCGTGCCCGAGGCGGTGCTGCGGCGCGACGTCAGCGAGAAGTACGAACCGTCGCCCGAGGTCGAGCAGATGTGGGCGGACCTCTACGCCCGCGACCAGAACGACCCGCTGGTCCGCCTCGGCGAGGCGCTGACCGACGTGGCCGAGCTGGTCTGGCGCTGGCGCAACGACCACCTGGTCGCCACCCGCCGCGCGATGGGCGCCAAGACCGGCACCGGCGGCTCCGCCGGGGTGGCCTGGCTGGAGAAGCGGGCCCGCAACACCGTGTTCCCCGAGCTCTGGACGGCGCGCAGCCATGTCTGAACCCCTGTCACGAGCAACGGAACTGGACGCCGCCGACCCGCTGGCCGCGCTGCGGTCGCGCTTCGCGCTGGACGACGTGACCTACCTGGACGGCAACTCGCTCGGCGCGCTCCCGGTGGGCGTCGCCGAGCGGATGCAGGACGTCGTGCGGCGGCAGTGGGGCGAGCTGCGCATCCGCTCCTGGGACGAGAGCGGCTGGTGGGACGCGCCCGAGCGGATCGGCGACCGGATCGCGCCCCTGGTCGGCGCGGCGCCCGGGCAGGTCGTGGTGGGCGACTCCACCTCGGTCAACGTCTTCAAGGCGCTGGTCGCGGCGGTCCGCATCGCCCGTGAGGGCGACGGGCCGGTCGAGCGGGACGAGATCCTGGTCGACGCCACCACCTTCCCCACCGACGGGTACGTGGCCGGGTCCGCGGCGCGGATGACGGACTGCGCGCTGCGGCCGGTGCGCCCCGAGGACGTCCCGGCGGCGCTCGGCCCGCGGACCGCCGCGGTGCTGCTCAACCACGTCGACTACCGGGCCGGGCGGCTGCACGACCTGCCCGGCCTGACCGCGGCCGCCCACGCGGCGGGCGCGGTCGCCGTCTGGGACCTCTGCCACAGCGCGGGCGCGCTGCCGGTGGACCTGGACGAGCACGGCGTCGACCTGGCGGTCGGGTGCACGTACAAGTACCTCAACGGCGGCCCCGGCGCGCCGGCCTTCCTGTACGTCCGCCGCGACCTCCAGGAGCGGTTCGACACGCCCCTGCCGGGCTGGAACTCGCACGCCGACCCGTTCGGCATGCGCCCCGACTACGCCCCGGGGGAGGGCGCGGCGCGCGGCCGGGTCGGCACGCCGGAGATCCTGTCGCTGCTCGCGCTCGACGCGGCGCTGGACGTCTGGGAGGGCGTGGACGTCGCCGCGGTGCGGCGCAAGTCGCTGGAGCTCACGGACTTCTTCCTCGAGTGCGTCGCCGCGTACGTGCCCGAGGGGTCCGTGGAGTGCGTGACGCCCCTGCTCCACGAGGAGCGGGGGAGCCAGGTCTCGCTGCGGTGCGAGGGGGCCGGAGAGGTCATGCGCGAGCTGATCGCGCGCGGCGTGGTCGGTGACCACCGCCGGCCCGACATCCTCCGCTTCGGCTTCACCCCGCTCTACGTCACCTTCTCCGACGCCGAGCGCGCGGCCCGGATCCTCGGGGAGATCCTCCGCGGCTGACGCCCCCGGCGCCCGGACCGCCCACCGGCCCGCCGCCGTCCGCCCCACGGGGCGCGACGGCGGCGGGCCGGTCCCCGTTCCGGGGGCGGCGGCCTGCCGCGGGGTCAGTCCTGGGTGTAGGTGAGGCTGTCGCCGTCGGCCATGGTGCGGACGAGGGAGCCGCCCTCGACGGTGAGGGTGGAGGGGTCGCCGGCCGAGCAGGAGCTGAGCGGCTCGCCGTCGACCACCCGGGAGGGGCCCAGCCCGAGCACGCCGTCGCCGCCGGGCGCGTCGGTCAGGACGGCCTCGAAGACGCACCGGTAGGAGGAGGACGTGCCCTCCAGCGGCCCCTCGGCCACCAGGGTCAGCACCGGGTCGCCGACCTCGCCCTGGCTCAGCGTGATGTGACGGGGGTTGGACCCCGCGGTGTTCTCGATGACGGCGCTCCACTCCCCGAGGAACCGCTCGGGCACCGCGCCCGCGCCCGGGTCGTCGTCGCCCTTGTCGTTGTCGCCCTTGTCGTCGTCGGCCGAGGTGGTCGGGGGCGGTCCGGGCTTCCCGGTGGTCTCCGTGGTCGCGGAGGCGCCGGTGCGGGTGTCCTTGTCGGCCCGCTCGTTCGGGTCCTTGTGGCGCATCACGCCGTACACCACCCCGCCGGCGATCAGCGCGACGACCAGCGTCGCCGCCGCGACCAGCACCGCGGTGCGGGCGCGGCCCCCGTCGTCCGGGGGCCCGGCGGGCGCCACCGCCGTCGCGCCCGGGAGCGGCTGCCCGAACGGCCCGGCGGTGTGCTGCCCGGGGACCGGCGGCCAGCCGTAACCCCCGCCGCCGTGGCCACCGCCGCCGTGTCCGGGGACCTGCGCGGGACCGTGGCCGGGGACCTGGGCGTGGCTGCCCGGGACGGGGCCCGCGGGGTACGGGTGGGGTGCGCCGAAGGCGGGCGGGAACGCCGGGGCGGCCGGGGGAACCGGGGCGGCGGGCGCGGAGTGGGCCGCGGGAGCGGCGGGCGGCGGGGACGTGCCGGGGCCCGTCACCACCGTGAGCGCCTCCTCCGGCCGCGGCCCGGGGTCCTCGACGTCCAGGAGTTCCGCCGCGTGGCGCCCCAGCTGGGCCACCAGCCCGGCCGGCAGCCACGGGTCGCGGGTGCGGCCCGCCGCGAGGGTGACCTGCTCGCCGCTCACCTGCTCGAGCACGTCCTCCAGGGAGGGGCGCTCCGCCGGGTCCTTGCGCAGGCACGCGCCGATCAGCCCGGTGAGCCCCTCCGGGACGCCGGTGAGGTCGGGCTCGTCCTGGGCGATGCGGTACATCAGGGCGTGCGGACCGCTCTCCGCGTCGCCGAACGGGACCCGCCCGGTCGCCGCGTAGGCCAGCACCGAGCCCAGGCTGAAGATGTCGACCGCTGCCGTGATCCGCTCGCCCCGCACCTGCTCCGGGGCCATGAAACCGGGCGAGCCGACGACCGCGCCGGCATGGGTCAGCCCGCTGTCGTCGGCCGTCTCCAGCGCCCGGGCGATCCCGAAGTCGATCACCCGGGGCCCGTCGATGGTGATCAGCACGTTGGACGGCTTGAGGTCCCGGTGGACGAGTCCCGCCGTGTGGATGTCGCCGAGGGCCCGCGCGAGTCCGGCCGCCAGGATGCGCACGGTGCGCTCCGGGAGCGCACCGTGGTCGCGGCCGACCACCCGCTCCAGCGACGGCCCGGCCACGTACCCGGTGGCCACCCACGGCACGTCGGCCTCGGTGTCGGCGTCGAGCACCGGCGCCGTCCAGTCCCCGCCCACCCGGCGCGCCGCCCGCACCTCGTGACGGAACCTGGCCCGGAACTCCTCCCGCGCGGCGAGCTCGGCGCGCACCAGCTTCACGGCCACCGTGCGGCCGCGGTCGGACCTGGCCAGGAACACCTGCCCCATGCCGCCCGCGCCCAGCCGGGCCAGCAGCCGGTACGCCCCGATCCGCTCGGGGTCCCCCGCACCCAGCATCTCCATCGCGCCGTCCTCCCCTGGACCGGTCACCGCGCCCCCCGCGGTCCCCACAGCTCAGCCTCAGAAGCGTATCGGCGGATCCGGCCGGCGCGTGCCACGAGGGAGCCACACCCGGGCAACGAAGCCGTGTCCGCCGGCGAGGGCCCGCCGACCGCCGCGAGGCTGTTCTCCGCCACGCTGGTTAAGGTGACCGCAGGTAATGGACATGAGGCGTGTACCAGGGAGGGAGAGCGCCGATGGGAACGACCGGCGTCCCCGGCCCGGTGACCCGCAGCACCCTGCGCCAGCAGATCGCCGAGGCGCTGCGCGACGAGGTGCTGGCCGGGCGGCTGCATCCGGGCCAGGAGTTCACGGTGAAGGAGATCGCCGAGCAGTACGGCGTCTCCGCCACGCCGGTCCGCGAGGCACTGGTCGACCTGTCCGCGCAGGAGCTGCTGGAGGCGGTGCAGCACCGCGGGTTCCGGGTGCGGGCCTTCAGCGTCGAGGACTTCCGGCACATCGTGCAGGCCCGCGCGCTGATCTCCGACGGCATGTTCCTGCGGCTGGCGGCGCGGGCCCGCTCCGACGCCCGGGGCTTCCCCGACGCGGCGGAGACCGCCTCGCTGGCGGCGGTGCGGCGGCGCGGCGAGGAGTGCCAGCGGGCCGCCCACTCCGGTGAGTTGTCCGTGCTGATCGGCTACGACCTGCGGTACTGGCGGGAGTTGAGCAGCCTCTTCGGCAACCCGTACCTGACGGACTTCCTGCACCGGCTGCGCGTGCAGGCCTGGGTGTGCACGGTGCAGCACCTGCGGCGGCTCGCCGACCTGCGGGGCCACATGTGGGCCGGCCACACCGCCCTGGTGGACGCGCTGGGGCGCGGCGACGCCGAGGCGTCGCAGCAGCTCGTCGCGGAGAGCAACACCTTCTCGCTGGACCTGGTGGAGCGTCTCACCGCCTCGGACGCCGCCGACGGCTCCGGGCAGCCGGGCCGCGGGCAGGGCGGATAGCGGGGGAGGCGGGTTGAGGCCCCGTACACGGGGGACCACTCCTGCACGGGCCGGTCCGGCCCGGTACCCACTACGCTTCCCCTTCCACCTTTGACCCGAGGAGTCGTCCTTTGGCCTGTGACCTGTGGCTGGTCCCGCTCGTCGACGTGTTGTGCCACACCCCGGACAACCCCTTCGCCGAGGAACTCGCCGTCTACGACCGGGCGTTGATGGCCACCGGTGCGCAGCCGGTGCCGATCCACCAGTACACGCCGGGGGTCACGGGCGACGTCGCCCCGGTCGCCGGCTTCGACTACGAGGCGCTGCACTTCCTGCGCCGGGTCTACCTGCTCCAGGCCTGCGGGCTGCCGGTGACGCCGGTGGACGAACTCGGCGGCGACTACGAGCAGTTGCTGGAGATGTTCGAGACCACGGCGCAGCAGTCCCACCTGGTCTGGCACTACGACCACGCCGGGGCGTACCTGCCGGTGGACTTCCCGCACCCGCTGGTCAACGACGAGCTGCTGGAGGGCGGGGGGCCGCTCGGGTCCTCGCACGGGCTGCTGCGCGACCTGGAGTTCGTCGCGCCGGCCCTGGGGATCAACCCCGCCGCCCCGCCGGCCGCCCCGGCGCCGCCCTCCGCCCCCACCGAGCTGGAGGAGCCGGCCGACCCCGCGCCGTACGACCCCAGCCCGTTCGCCCGGGAGCGCCACGTGTGGCTGGGACTGCACGCGGCGGCGGTCCGCAGCCTGGGCCAGGGCTCGATGATCGTCTTCAGCTGACGCCCCGGTCCGCCGCGGTCACCGCCGCGGTCACCGTCGCCCCGGTCCGCCGCGGTCACCGTCGCCGCCGCCACCGTCGCCGCCGCCACCGTCGGCGTCGTCCGTGCGGGCGCCCGTGTCCCCTGCCGTCGTGGGGCGCACCCGCCCCCCGTCGTCGTGGGGTCACCGCGGCTCCGGGGGGCGCTGGCGCGGCATGTTGGGCCGGGGGGCCGCCAGGGAGAAGCGGCCGGCGCCGCCCACCGGGACGGCCACCTCGCTGCGTCCCCCGTCGGCGGCCCCCCGGGCCGCCGCGGGGACGTCGCCCCGCCGGAACTCGCCCATCCAGTCCGCCGTCTCGGCCCGCACCAGTTCGGTGACGTCCTCCGAGAACCTCCGCAGCACCCCCAGGCACCGCTCCGCCGCCTCGCCGGCCGTGCCCTCGGTGGGGCCCAGCACCTCACGCACGTTCTCCGAGGCCCAGTCGAACTGAAGGGCCTGCAACCGCCGCTGCACCGCCTGCGCCGTGGCCATGTCCCGCATCCAGCCGGAGGTCACCCCGAAGAAGCGGTCCGCGCCCCCGCAGGCGAGGGCGAGCAGCAGCGACAGGTACCCCCAGGGCGCCGCCCCGTCCATCACCTCGGCGAGGTCCAGCAGCGGGAGCCCCGCCGCGAGCACCGCCCCGGTGGCCGCGCCGCCGCGCAGCGCCCTGGCCACGCGCCGCTTCCAGACCCGGTCCGCGAGGTACCAGGCGGCGGTCTCCAGCGCGCACCGCTCGACCCACCGGTAGAGCTCGTCCAGCCGCCGGGCCGGCACGTCCCAGTCGCCCTGCGGGAAGGGCCGGCCCAGCAGGTCCCCGGGCAGCCCCGGCGCCCCCGGCCCGCCTCCGGTCCTGCCGAGGCCGGCGCGCCCGCCACCGGTCCGGCCGCCGGTCCGGCCGCCGGAGCGCGCCCCGCCGGTCCGGTCGCCGGCGATGCGAGCCCCGGGGGGCCTGTCGCCCGCCCCCGACGGCGCCTCGGACCGCCCGCCCTCACGCGACGGCGACGACGGCGGCTCCTCGGACCCGCTCTCCGGCATCTCCGGCTGACTCACCCGGCTACTCCCCACACACCTGTAAACGATCACTGCCGACCCGCCCGGCGGCCGCCTGCCCGCGCCCGCCGTCGCCGCCCCCGCGGTCCGGGCCACGGCGACCCTCCGGCTCCTGCGACCGGACCCGGCACCCCGTCGGCACTGTGCGTGACGCGGTGATCACGTGGCGTGCTCCGCGTGTCGGCACCTTTCCTACCCCCCAACGAGTGGCACAGGCAGCGGTTTGAACCACGGATCCGCCCGTAAGTGGCCTTTCAACAGGCGCAGGAGCCTCGACACGCTCACCCGAAAGTGTGACGGAGCGGCCATCGCGTCGACCGCGTAGGCTCGTTCAAGAGGGGTGAATCTTTCCGCCCTCTCAGGAAAGACGTGTCCGTGACGTGTCGTGTTCCGGCCCGCCGGAACCGTCGTGCCCGGCGCGAACGCGCCGGCCCAGCGAGCTCAGGAGCTGAATCGTGTTTCCCGGTGGTGGCCAGCCCAACATGCAGCAGTTGCTGCAGCAGGCCCAGAAGATGCAGCAGGACCTGGCCCGCGCCCAGGAGGAGCTGGCGAACACGGAGGTCGAGGGTCAGGCCGGCGGCGGCCTGGTGCGGGCCACCGTCACCGGTTCCGGTGAGCTGCGCGCCCTGGTGATCGACCCCAAGGCGGTGGACCCCGAGGACACCGAGACCCTCGCGGACCTGGTGGTCGCCGCGGTGAAGGCCGCCAACGACAACGCACAGGAGCTGCAGTCCCGCAAGCTCGGCCCGCTGGCCGAGGGACTGGGCGGCGGCAGCGGTATCCCGGGTCTGCCTTTCTGACCCGGGAGGCGGCGACTACCGTACGCAGAGGGCGGCTCCGCCAGGAGCCCCGAGGAAGGCAGGCAGGGCGTTGTACGAGGGCGTGGTCCAGGACCTGATCGACGAGCTGGGAAGACTCCCCGGCGTCGGTCCCAAGAGCGCGCAGCGCATCGCCTTCCACATCCTCCAGGCCGAGCCGACGGACGTCCGCCGGCTGGCGCAGGCCCTCATGGAGGTCAAGGCCAAGGTCCGCTTCTGCGTCACCTGCGGGAACGTCGCGCAGGAAGAGCAGTGCGCGGTCTGCCGCGACCCCCGGCGCGACCTCGCCGTCATCTGTGTGGTGGAGGAGCCCAAGGACGTCGTGGCGATCGAGCGGACCCGTGAGTTCCGCGGCCGCTACCACGTGCTGGGCGGAGCCATCAGCCCCATCGAGGGGGTCGGCCCCGACGACCTGCGGATCCGGGAGCTGCTCGCGCGGCTCGCCGACGGCGCCGTCACGGAGCTGATCCTCGCCACCGACCCCAACCTGGAGGGCGAGGCCACGGCGACGTACCTCGCCCGCATGATCAAGCCCATGGGCCTCAGGGTCACCCGCCTGGCCAGCGGCCTCCCGGTGGGCGGCGACCTGGAGTACGCGGACGAGGTCACTCTCGGCCGTGCCTTCGAGGGGAGACGACTCCTAGATGTCTGACGCAACGCTGCACTCCACCGCGATGGACCCCGGTGACTTCGCGGTCCAGATCGCCGACCAGGTCGAGAGCTTCCTGGTCGCCGTCACCGAGGTCGCCCGGGGCGACGATCCCGACTCGGCGGTCCCGTTCCTCCTGCTGGAGGTCTCCCAGCTGCTGCTGGCCGGCGGCCGCCTCGGCGCGCACGAGGACATCGTGCCGGACGAGCGCTACGAGCCCGACCTGGGCCCGGAGCTGGACGTCGACGAGCTGCGCGAGCGGCTGGCCGCGATGCTCGACCCGGTCGACGTCTACTCCGAGGTGTTCGACCCGTACCAGCCGCGCCGCGCGCCGGTCCCGGCCCGCATCTCCGACGACCTCGCCGGCGTCATCACCGACCTCCGCCACGGCATGGCGCACTACCGCGCCGGCCGGGTGACCGAGGCGCTGTGGTGGTGGCAGTTCTCCTACCTCTCCAACTGGGGCGCGATGGCCTCGGGCGCGCTGCGGGCCCTGCAGTCCGTGGTGGCGCACGTCCGGCTCAACCAGCCCCTGGAGGCGCTGGACGGCCTGGACACCGACGAGCACCTCGAGGAGGAGGCGCTGGCGGAGGCCGCGGGCGAGGTCATGTTCCAGGAGATCGCCGGTCCGCTCGGCCTGCGCCGCGTGAAGTAGGCCATACAGCCTGCTCAGGGGTTTGCCGTCACCCGGACGGGGGAGGCGCGCCCTCGGCCGGGGCGGTGCGGGAGCCGCCCCGGTCACCTGCGGGCGGCGGCACACGAACGGGACATCTCATCATCCGGTTGACCGGATGGGATTTTCAGCCGCTCGTTAGACTGAATCGACCGCCGCACACCTGTGCGCGCGGCTGGAGACGGAAGCGAGCGAGGAGCGCACGTGGGCCTTGTCGTGCAGAAGTACGGAGGTTCCTCCGTAGCCGATGCCGAGGGCATCAAGCGCGTCGCCAAGCGGATCGTGGAGACCAAGAAGAGCGGCAACCAGGTGGTTGTCGTGGTCTCCGCGATGGGCGACACGACGGACGAGCTGATCGATCTCGCCGAGCAGGTGTCGCCGATCCCTGCCGGTCGCGAACTCGACATGCTGCTGACCTCCGGTGAGCGGATCTCCATGGCGCTGCTGGCCATGGCGATCAAGAGCCTGGGCCAGGAGGCGCAGAGCTTCACCGGCAGCCAGGCAGGTGTCATCACCGACTCGGTCCACAACAAGGCGCGCATCATCGATGTCACGCCGGGCCGCATCCAGGCCTCCGTGGACGAGGGCAACGTCGCGATCGTCGCCGGTTTCCAGGGCGTCAGCCTGGACACCAAGGACATCACCACCCTCGGCCGCGGCGGATCCGACACCACCGCCGTCGCCCTCGCCGCCGCGCTGGAAGCGGACGTCTGCGAGATCTACACCGACGTCGACGGCGTGTTCACCGCCGACCCGCGCGTGGTGAAGAAGGCCCGGAAGATCGACCGGATCTCCTTCGGCGACATGCTGGAGCTGGCCTCGTCCGGGTCCAAGGTGCTGCTCCACCGCTGTGTGGAGTACGCCCGCCGTTACAACATCCCGATCCACGTGCGGTCGTCCTTCAGCGGGCTGCCCGGCACCTGGGTCAGCAACGAGCCCATTGAGCAAGGGGAGCAGCAGGTGGAGCAGGCGCTCATCTCCGGTGTCGCCCATGACACCTCCGAGGCCAAGGTCACGGTCGTCGGCGTGCCCGACAAGCCGGGCGAGGCCGCGGCGATCTTCCGCGCGATCTCCGACGCGGAGATCAACATCGACATGATCGTGCAGAACGTCTCGGCGGCCTCCACGGGCCTGACGGACATCTCCTTCACGCTGCCGAAGTCCGACGGCCCCAAGGCCATCGAGGCGCTGGAGAAGGCCCGCACCGCCATCGCGTTCGACTCCCTGCGCTACGACGACCAGATCGCGAAGATCTCCCTCGTCGGCGCCGGCATGAAGACCAACCCGGGCGTCACCGCCGACTTCTTCGACGCGCTCAGCCGGGCCGGCGTCAACATCGAGCTGATCTCCACCTCGGAGATCCGCATCTCGGTGGTCACCCGCGCCGACGTGGTCGAGGAGGCCGTGCGCGCCGTGCACACCGCCTTCGGTCTCGACTCGGACAGCGACGAGGCCGTCGTCTACGGCGGCACCGGCCGCTGACGCGGCGCCTCCGCCGGAACCGGGGCCCTTCTTTCCTCGTCCTTGGATGAGGAAAGGGGGGCCTCGTCCGCATTCTTCGGGCGATGAAACCCCTGGCCGGCAGCCATGAGCTTTATATGATCGGGGCGGACGTGTGTGCGGTCCGGCCGGCGCCTCTTGCCTCGGCCGCTGTCCCGTCCGAAGATTTCCCTTTCGCTGTCAGGGCGGTCGGGGGGACGTTCCGGGGGACGGTCGACGTATTGGGGAAGAGCGGGGCATGAAAGATTTCGGGACGGGTTCGACGAGGGCGTACAACCCTCAGGGGGGTCGGGACGTCCAACGGGCGTGGCAGAGGTTCTCGAGTTCCCCGTGGCGGCACGCAGCGCCGGCCTGCGCCCTCGCCGGTCCCCCAGACCCGGCGGTACGCCGGGCGGCATGCCGGTGATCGCGCCCATGCCGTCGGCGCGCCGCGCACGTGTACCCGCTCCCCGGCAGGGTGACGGCCTCATGCCGTCCCAGGCCACCGGCTCCACCGAGGCGGTGGCCCAGGCCGGAACCACGGTCGACCACCTCACCGCGACCTACCGGGAGCACTACCGGTCGCTGCTGCGCCTCGCGGCGCTGCTGCTCGACGACACCGCGTCCTGCGAGGACGTGGTGCAGGAGGCGTTCATCCGGGTCCACTCGGCCCGCCGCCGGGTCCGCGACCCGGAGAAGACGCTCGCCTACCTGCGCCAGACCGTCGTCAACCTGTCCCGCTCGGCACTGCGCCGCCGCATCCTCGGCCTGAAGCTGCTGTCGAAGCCGATGCCCGACATGGCGAGCGCCGAGGAGGGCGCCTACGACCAGCTGGAGCGCGACTCGCTGATCAAGGCCATGAAGGGGTTGCAGCGCCGCCAGCGCGAGGTGCTGGTGCTGCGCTACTTCTCCGACATGACCGAGGCACAGGTCGCCGAGACGCTGGGCATATCCGTGGGCTCGGTGAAGGCCTACGGCTCACGCGGCATCGCCGCCCTGCGCGTCGCGATGGGAGCGACGGCATGAGCGGTCCCGACGACGACGACCTGGCGCGGCGCACCGCTTTCGGCCGTTCCCGGCCGTCACGGGTACGCCGCACCCGCCACTCCTGGCATCCTTGGCTCCCGTCGGACCGCGGTCCGACGGCACAGAGCCCGAGCGCCTCCAGCCCGCAACCCAGCCCGCACGAACCGCACGGTGGGAACGAACCTGTGAACGAACGCCCCGACGAACAGAGCCTCGGGTCCGGGCTCGGTCCGGACGAGGCGGAGCTGCGACGGCTGCTCCACCAGGCCGTCGACGTGCTCGAGCCCAGCGACGACACCCTGGACTACCTCCGGCACGCGGTGCCCGCCCGGCGGGCCCGCAAGCGCCAGGCCCTGGTGGGCATGGCGGCGGCCGCCCTCTTCGCCGGCACGGCCGTCCCCGCGGCGGTGCACGTCTCCACGGCGGGCTCCGCCGAGGACGTGCGCGCCGGCAGCGCGTCGGGCGGCACCGAGGTCCAGGGCGGCCAGGGCGACGACCTGCACACCGGGGTCACCGCCGGCACCGCGCTCCCCGGCCTGCCGGGCGTCACCGACGACGTCGGGTCCCGGGGCGGCGACAGCAAGGGCGGCAAGGACGCGGGCGCCGACGCGAGCGCCCCGGCGTCCGCCCCCACCTGCACGGCGGCCCAGCTGTCGGCCCCCGTGGGGGAGCTCGGCCCGGTCGGCGCCGACGGCAGCGTCTCGGGCGTCTTCCGCGTGTACAACTCCTCGATCGCGGGCTGCTCGGTGAGCGACCCGGGCACCGTCTCGGTCAGCGCCCTGGGCGCGGCCGACCCGGCCCGGATCGCCGTCGTCCGGCAGGCCGGCGACCAGCAGGAGTACGAGCAGCTGCTGCTCGCCCCCGGCAACTCCTACGTCATACGCGTCTCCTGGGTCGCCTCCGGCTCCTGCCCGACCGACGACCCGGTGGAGTCCCCGACGACGTCCGGCGGGACGGACGGCGGTGGCGGCGGCGACGCGGCGGGCGGCCAGGACGGCGGCACCAGCGCGCCTCCCACCGTGGGCGGCAGCACCGACGGCCGGGTCGGCTCGACGGGCAACGAGGGCACCGAGGACGGCGTGTCGACGCAGCTGGGCAAGAGCCAGGCGAACGCGGACGGCAGCGTCGTGGTCAGCTACCGCCCGCAGGGCGCGGACGCCGCGGGCACGGCGGCCTCGGTGACGGTCCCGGGCGCGTGCGCGGGCACCGTGTACCGGACGGGGATCCTCGCGGGCAGCTGAGGCCCTGGGCCCGGGCAGCGATCAGGAAGCGGCGGGAGCGGACTCCCGCCGCTCCTGCGTTTCCGGGTCCTGCCCGGTGGTGGCGGGGGCTCCGGCGTCGGCGTTCGCGGCGTTCGCGGTGTCGTCCGCGTCCTCGGGGAGGATGCCCAGCTCGGCGTCCCGGACGAACTCCGCCTCGCGCCGCAGCAGCCGGTACCACATGAAGACCACGAAGCCGGCGAAGACGAACCACTCGCCGGTGTAGCCCAGGTTCTGGAAGGCCTTCAGGTCCAGCCCGCTGCCGGGCGCGGCCGCGGGCGGCACCGCCTTCATGCCCGCGTCGCCCTTGTTGAGCACGACCCAGGCGTCGTACACGTCGTACGGCACCAGGTTCACCAGCGAGGCGGCGCTGATCGCGCCGGTCTGCCCCGCGGGCAGGCCGCCGGCCGCGGGCACGCCGTTCTGGCCGGGCACCTCGGACACCTGCAGCGCGCCCGTCACCGTGACCTCGCCCGCGGGCGGGGCGGGCACGTCGGCCGCGTCGGGCGTACCGGGCAGCCAGCCGCGCACCACGGGCAGCGCCCTGCCGTCGCCGGTGCGGAGCATGGTCAGCACGTACGAGCCGCGCCGCTCGTCCACCTCGCGGTCCGGCACCAGCAGCTGCTCGCCGTACCGGCCGGTGACGGTGGCCTGGTCGCCGACCGTCTGCTTGTCGACGGGGAGCAGCTCGGCCAGCGGCCGCGCGGTGCTCGGGTCGGCCTTGCGGTCCTCGGCGGCCTGGGCCGTCGCGTCGCGGTGGCCGTCCACCCGGGTCTCGAACCGGTCCAGCTGCCATGTCCCCATGAACACGCAGAACGGCACGGCGAGCAGCACGAAGACGTTGATCCCCCACCAGCGGGGCGTCAGAAGGAACCGGTACACCCCACCCACGGTACCGGGGCCCCGCCCGGTCCCCGGGGCCGGGCTGCCCGCCCGCCCGGCCGTCGGGAGCCGCCGCCGCGAGGCCGCCGCAACCGGTGCGCCTAGCGCCGCCCGGGCGCTGCCCCGGATGCGCTCCGGCAGCGGCCGGAGCGCTACCCCGGACACCGCTCCGGCAGCGGTCGGAGTGCTGCCCCGGACACCGCTCCGGCAGCGGTCGGAGTGCTGCCCCGATGCCGCTCCGGCCGCTGCCCGAACCGCTGTCCGCACCACTCCGCGCCCGGGCCCGCCGAGCAGGCACTATGGGGCCATGACTGACACCACCGGCCACCCCGAGGCCCCGGAGACGCCCACGACCATGCCCGACTGGGAGAAGAGGTTCAGGGCCCCGCGCGTGTCCCTGCCCGACTGGGCGGAGGACGCCCCCGACCGCTCCCTGTTCGTCTCCAACGCGACGGGCACCTACGAGCTCTACGCCTGGGACCGCGCCACCGGCGCCCAGCGCCAGGTCACCGACCGCCCCAACGGCACCACGGACGGCACGCTGACCCCCGACGGCGCCTGGATCTGGTGGTTCGACGACACCGACGGCGACGAGTTCGGCGTCTGGCGCCGCCAGCCGTTCCACGGCGGCCCCGACGAGGAGGCCGTCCCCGGCCTGGAGCCCTCCTACCCGGCCGGTCTCGCCCTGGGCAGGGACGGCCGCACCGCCGTGGTCGGCCGCTCCGCCGACGACGAGGGCACCACCATCCACCTGGCCCGCGACGGCGAGGACCCGGTCGAGATCTACCGGCACGCGGAGTCCGCCGGTGTCGGCGACCTGTCCCACGACGGCTCGCTGATCGCCGTCGAGCACACCGAGCACGGCGACGCCATGCACTCCGCGCTGCGCGTGCTGCGCCCCGACGGCAGCACCGTCGCCGAGCTCGACGACACCAAGGCCGGCACCGTCGAGCTGGGCCTGGAGGTCCTCGGCTTCGCCCCGGTCGACGGCGACGCCCGGCTGCTCGTCGGCCACCAGCGCCGGGGCCGGTGGGAGCCCATGGTCTGGGACGTCGCCACCGGCGAGGAGACCGACCTGGCCCTGGAACTGCCCGGCGACGTGAGCGCGGAGTGGTACCCGGACGGCTCCGCGCTGCTGATCGCGCACAGCTTCGAGGCCCGCAGCGAGCTGTTCCGCTACGACCTGACGAGCCGCGCCCTGGAGGAGATCGACACGCCGCCCGGCACGGTCTCCGGCGCCACCGCCCGCCCCGACGGCAGCGTGGAGTACCTGTGGTCCTCCGCCGCCCGGCCTCCGGTGGTGCGCTCCACCTCCGGCCGCGTGGTGCTCGACCCGCCCGGCATGAAGGCCCCCGAGTCGGTGCCGGTGGAGGACGTCTGGGTGGAGGGCCCCGGCGGCCGCATCCACGCCCTGGTGCAGAAGCCGGCCGGCACGACGGGCCCGCTGCCCACCGTCTTCGAGATCCACGGCGGCCCCACCTGGCACGACAGCGACGCCTTCGCGGCAGGCCCCGCGGCCTGGGTCGACCACGGGTACGCGGTGGTCCGGGTCAACTACCGCGGCTCCACCGGCTACGGCCGGGAGTGGACGGACGCCCTCAAGCACCGGGTGGGCCTGATCGAGCTGGAGGACATCGCCGCGGTCCGCGAGTGGGCCGTCTCCTCGGGCCTCGCCGACCCCGCCCGCCTGGTCCTGACCGGCGGCTCCTGGGGCGGTTACCTCACCCTGCTCGGCCTGGGCACCCAGCCGGAGGCGTGGGCGGTCGGCATCGCCGCCGTCCCGGTCGCCGACTACGTGACGGCGTACCACGACGAGATGGAGGCGCTGAAGGCCATGGACCGCACCCTCCTGGGCGGCACCCCGGAGGAGGTCCCGGAGCGCTTCGAGGCGTCGTCCCCGATCACCTACGTCGACCGGGTCCGGGTGCCCGTCTACATCTCGGCCGGGGTGAACGACCCGCGCTGCCCGATCCGGCAGGTCGAGAACTACGTCAAGCGCCTGGAGGGCCGCGGTGCGGTCCACGAGGTCTACCGCTACGACGCGGGGCACGGCTCCTTGGTGGTCGACGAGCGCATCAAGCAGGTCCGGCTCGAACTGGACTTCGCGGCGCGGCACCTGCCGGGCGCGGACGCCGGGGCGGACGCGACGCCGACGGCGGGCTGACACCGCCCGGTCCGCGCCCGCCCGTTCGACCGCCCGTCCGTGAACTGTCCGTAGTGGCCGATGACGCCTCGGTATACGTAAAGTCACGATTCGTTCACTCTCCGATGCGTCAACGCCTCGCGTGCGGGATACGGATAGGCCGTGCTCACAGATTCGACCAGCTCCCACCAGAACCCCCGGCGGCGCGTGTCCGAGCGGCACGCGCCGGCGGCCGGGGGTCCCGGGTGTGCCGAACCCCTCGTGTTCGCCTCCCAGTTCAGGTCCTCGCCCCGCGGGGCCCGGCAGGCCCGGCACTGCGCCGTGCGCCGGCTCGCCGAGTGGGGGTTCCCACCGACCTCCGACCTGTCCTGCGCGGTCGCCCTGCTGGTCGGTGAGCTGGCCGCCAACGCGGTGCGCCACGGGCGGGTGCCGGGGCGGGACTTCGCGCTCCGGCTCGCCGTCGACGAACTCGGCGGCCTCGCCCGCGTCGAGGTGATCGACGCGTCCGAGACCCCGCCGCCCTCCGTCGCCGCGCAGGCCGCGCCGGAGGACGAGTCGGGGCGAGGGCTCCTCCTGGTCGACGCGCTGGCCGTCCGCTGGGGCTCGCAGCCGCGGCAGCCGATCGGCAAGATCGTCTGGGCGGAGCTCAAGACCGGCTGAGCCGATCCGGTGCGGGCGGCGGGGTCTTGAGGCTCCCCTCGAAGACGGAGGGCTGGGTCAGGCCCGGTCTCCCTCCGCCGTCCAGCGGGCCAGCTCCTCCGCGGTGCGCGGGACGAAGCCCGCGCCCGCCCCGCCGCCGCGTCCGCGCAGTGCCGCCCCGACCGCGACTCCCCACGGCATCCGCAGGCCCGCCTCCCGCAGCGCCTCCGCCCGCGCCAGCAACTCCCCGGCGGGCCCCACCCGCACGCCCGCCGGGGTCAGCAGCGCGACGTCGTCCGCCCACCGCAGCGCCAGGTCCACGTCGTGGGTGGCCATCATCACCGTGGTCCCCCCGCGCCGCAGCGACTCCAGCGTGGCGAGGAGCCGCTCCTGCCCGTCGGGGTCCAGCCCCGCCGTCGGCTCGTCGAGCACGAGGACCCGCGGCCGCATGGCCACCGCCCCCGCGACGGCCGCCCGTTTCCGCTGCCCGTAGGACAGCAGGTGCGTGGGGCGGTCGCCCAGCCCGGTGATGTCCAGCGCCGCGAGCGCCTCGTCGACCCGCGCCCGGACCTCCGCCTCCGGCAGCCCCAGGTTCAGCGGCCCGAACGACACGTCCTGCGCGACCGACGCCGCGAACAGTTGGTCGTCCGGGTCCTGCACGACGAGCTGCACGGTGGACCGCAGCCGGGTCAGCCCGGCGCGGTCGTACGACACCGGCCCGCCCTCCAGTTCCACCCGGCCGGAGCGCGGCCGCAGCCCTCCGCTCAGCAGCCGCATCAGCGTCGTCTTCCCGCTGCCGTTGCGCCCGAGGAGGGCCAGGGCGCGGCCCTCGCGGACCTCGAAGCCGAGGCCGTCGAGCACGCGGGGGCCGTCCTCGTACCCGAAGGACACGTCCCGCAGGGCGACCAGCGGCGGCGCCGCGCTCGCGTCCGGCGCCCCGCCTCCGACCGGCGCCCTGCCTCCGGCCGCCGTTGCTCCGACCGCCGGGCTGCCCGCCGCCGTGTCTCCGGTCGCCGGGCCTGTCTGCTCCCCGCTCGCGCCGCCCTCGGGGGTTCCGCTCGTCCGGTTCACGACAGACGTCCTTCCAGCACGGCGTCGAGCACGACGATCGCGGTCAGCAGCGCGACACTCGCGCCGACGAAGCCCCCGGACACCCGGGTGGGCGGGACCAGGACCCGCAGCGTCCCGTCGTACCCCCGTCCGGCGAGGCCGGTGTGCAGCCGGCCCGCCCGGTCGAAGGCCCGCACGAACGCGGTGGCCCCCAGCCCGCCCAGCGAACGCCAGGCCGCGGCCTTGGTCCGCTGCCCGAGCCGAGCCGCCTGCGCCTGCCGGACCTGCCGCACCGAGTCGAGCAGCAGGAACGCCATCCGGTACGTCACCACCGCCACGTCCACCACCGCCGCCGGCACCCCCGCCCGCACCAGGCGGGGCAGGAGGTCCGACATCGGCGTGGTGAACGCGAACACCAGCACGCCCAGCGAGGCCGCCGAACTCCGCAACAGGAGCTCACCGGCCCGCAGCGCCCCGTCGGGCGCCGGGCCCAGCACCGCGCCGTCCGGCCCGCCGACCCGCACCAACAGCGTCGCCGCGCCGGTGACGCAGAACCCGAGCGGCGCGCGGTAGGCCCGCCACAGCCGCCCGGCCGGCACCCGCGCGAATCCCAGCAGCACCACCAGGGCGGTCACCAGCACCAGCAGGGCGCCCGGCCACGGCGGCAGCGCGACGGCGAGCAGCGTGAGCCCGAACCCGAGCACCGCCTTGTCCACAGGATGACGGCGGCGCCAGCAACTGCTGTGCGCCGCCGCGTCGATCGACAGCACAGGCGTCAAACCCGCCTGGCTGCGGCGTCGTTCCGGCCGTCGTGGGTGGCGGCACCCGCACCGGTGTTGGCGTCCGCGTCCACGGGGGCGGCGATGGCGTCCGCGTCCACAGGGGCGGCCGGAGCGGCCACCTCACCGGCGGCAGCCGTGCCCGCCCGGGCCTCGCCCTGCCGACGCCCGCGCCACAGGCCCAGGCAGTAGGAGACGACTCCCGCCCCCACCGCCGCCTGAAGCGCGAACAGCCCCGACTCGATCTCGCCGGACGGAGGTTCGTACACCGGCGAGAACCAGGGGCGGTAGTCCGGGTCGATCTCCTGGATCGCCACCTCCGCCTCGGCGTCGGCCCCGGTGAACGGCTCGGGCTTGTGGTCGCCCATGCCGAGGACCACCGGCAGCACCGCCATGGCGGCCACGGTCAGCACCAGCAGCAGGTTGATCCGCAGGTTCCGGCTCATCGCGACACCGCCCCGGTGCTCGCGCCCGCGCCGGTCCGGGCCTTGCCCGGCCCGGCGGTCCGCAGGCCCAGCCGGGCCAGCTCACCCGCGCTCGACTGCGCCAGCAGCCGCACCACCAGCACGGTGAGCAGCCCCTCGCTCACCGCCAGCGGGATCTGCGTGACCGCGAAGATGGACCCGAACTTGCCCAGCGCGCCCGCGAATCCGCCCACCGGGTCGGGGAAGGCCAGCGCGAGCTGCACGCTGGTCACGCAGTAGGTGCTGAGGTCGGCGACGAACGCCGCGCAGAACACCGCCACCGCGAGCCGCGCCCCGCACCGCAGGGCCAGCCGGTACACGCCGTACCCGGCCCAGGGGCCGACCACGGCCATCGAGAAGACGTTGGCGCCGAGTGTGGTGAGCCCGCCGTGGGCGAGCAACAGCGCCTGGAACAACAACGTGACGGTGCCGAGCACCGCCATCACAGGGGGCCGGAACAGCACCGCCCCCAGCCCGCTCCCCGTAGGGTGCGAGCAACTACCGGTCACCGACGGCAACTTGAGCGCCGACAGGACGAACATGAACGCGCCCGAAGCTCCCAGGAGCAGCGTGCTCTCGGGATGTTCCCTCACCTCACGGGTGAGTTGACGAACTCCGTGGACGACAAACGGCGCAGACGCGGCAACCCAGGCGATCGCGTGCGCCGGAGGAAGAAACCCCTCGGCTATGTGCATGGCTCAGCAGACCCTCTCCAGCACCTCGTGGATGGACGACGCGCCTTGGCCGGTCTCCTGGCTGACGGGTACCACACGCCCGTGCTCCGCCTTCCCGGGTCCGTGAGGACCCAGTGGCTGCCCGTGAGGGCCGGAGCCGGACTTCCCGATCACAGTGGCGAGGGCCGCACCGGCATCACACCGGATTTCCCGTTCACCAAGACCTTGTGACAGTAATCCGGCATCCCGCCCACTGACAAGCGAGCCCGATCCGGCCACCGGCGTCCGCGACCGCCCGACACGCCCCGCACCGCGGGCGCCGCAAGGGCCGAGGGGCGGGCTCAGTCCTTCCCGCGGTCGAGCCCCCAGGTCTGCAGGACGTAGGGCCGTCCCTTCTCCTCACCCTCGATCAGGGGCACGTCCAGCAGACGGAATCCGGCCCTGGTGGCGACGCCGACGCTCGCCGCGTTCTCCGCCTCCAGCTCGAGGATCACCTGCTCCGCCCCCAGCTCCTCGAAGGCGTACGCGGCCATCACCCGCACCGCCCGGGCCGCCAGCCCCTGCCCGCGGTGCGCCGGGCCCACCGCGTAGCCGATCTCCACGCCCTCCGGAGCCCGGCGCAGCATCACCTCGCCGAGCGGGGCCCCGCCGTCCAGCGTGATGGCGAGCAGGATGGTCGTCCCCTCGGCCCGCAGCTCGCGGGTGCGCACCAGCCGGGCGCGCGAGGCCGACTCGTCGAAGGGGGAGACGATGGGCGTCCAGTAGGCGATGTCCGGGTGGTCGAACAACGCCGGCATCGCCGCCAGGTCGTCCTCCGTCCAGTCCCGCAGGACCAGACCCTCCCCGGTCAGTTCCATCCGCTCGGGAAAGGGCGACGCGTCATGACTCATGCGGGGTGACCTCCTGGCCTGGCCGGAAAACACGGGTGGCACCGGCGCCGGGTGCGCGAGTGCCGCGGACGGTGCGCGGTGCATGGTGCACATCCTCTGTGGTGCATTCCATCCTCCCGCCGACCGGATGTCAGTCCGATTTTCGCCGGGCGACCCCGTGACGCCCCTCCGCCCTCTCACGGCCGCTCACCGGAGCTCGCTGAAGCGCTCCGTCTCCCGGCTGTCACCGGCGACGATGATCGTGTCGTCGGGCCCCACGACCGTCGCCGGCGTCGCGTAGGTGAAGTCCTCGCCGGGGCGCTTGACGGCGACGACGGTCAGCCCGAAGCGGGAGCGGATGTCGCTCGCGCCCAGGGGGATGCCGACGATTCCGGCCGGCGGATTCGTCTTGACCATGGCGAAGCCCTCCTCCCACTCGATGTAGTCGAGCATGCGGCCGAGCACCAGGTGGGCGACCCGCTGCCCCATGTCGTGCTCGGGCAGGACGACGTGGTGGACGCCGAGCTGGGAGAGGATCCGGCCGTGCTCCTCGCTGGTCGCCTTGGCCCAGACGTGCTTGATGCCGAAGGAGACCAGCAGCGAGGCCGTGAGGATGCTGGCCTCCAGGTTGGAGCCGATGGCGACGACGGCCCGGTCGAAGTCCTGAACGCCCAGCTGCCGCAGCGCGTCCTCCTTGGTGGAGTCCGCCCGGACGGCGTGGGTGAGGACCCCGGACAGCGCCTGCACGACGTCCTGACCGGCGTCGATGCCCAGCACCTCGGTGTCCGCCTCGACCAGCGCCTTGGCGACGGCACGGCCGAACCGGCCGAGACCGACGACCACCACGGCGTCCCGGTGGCCGGCCCGCTGCCTGCGCTGCCTGCGTTGCCTGCTGGGGATGAACTTCCTAGCCAATGACGGGACGCTCCTCGGGAAGGTCGTACAGGCGGACGCGATGGCGCAGGGCGAGCGCGGACGCGACGGTGATCGGCCCGAGCCGCCCGACGAACATCAGCACCACCAGCAGCAGTTGGAGGCCGACGGGCAGACGCGTGGTGATGCCGGTGGACATCCCCGTGGTGGAGAAGGCCGAGACGACCTCGAACAGCGACCGGTCGAGGCCGTGCTCGGCGAAGACCATGAAGGCCATGGTGGAGACGACGACCGCGGCGACCGACAGCAGCGCCACGGTCAGCGCCTGGCGCAGCAGCGACGCGGACAGGCGGCGGTCGAAGACGTTCACCAAGCTCTCCCCGCGGATCTCCGCGTACAGCACGAAGAACAGCACCGCGAAGGTGGTGACCTTGATGCCGCCGGCCGTGCCCGCGCTGGACCCGCCGACGAACATCAGCACGTCCATGCCGAGCCAGCTCACCGGGCGCAGCGCGGCCAGGTCCACGCTGTTGAACCCCGCGGTGCGGGGGATGACGCCCTGGAAGAACCCGGCCAGCAGCTTCCCGGGAACGTCCAGCGGCCCCAGCGTCGCCGGGTTGGACCACTCCGCCGCGGTGACGAAGGCGCAGCCGCCGACCAGGAAGGCGCCGGTGCCGCAGAGCGCGATCTTGGTGTGGGCCGACCAGGCGCGGGGGCGGTGGAACCGGCGTCGCAGCTCGAACAGCACGGGGAAGCCGAGCCCGCCGGTGATGATCGCCAGCGCGACGGGCACGCAGATCCACGGGTCGGTGACGAAGGACATCAGGCTGTCGGAGTAGAGCGCGAAGCCGGCGTTGTTGAACGCGGAGACGCCGTGGAACACCCCCAGCCACACCGCCCGCGGCCACGGCTCGTCGTAGCCGGTGGCGAACCGCAGCGTCAGTACCAGCGCGGTCGCCGCCTCGACGACCAGGGAGGCCTTCACCACGCCGGTGACCACCGCGCGGATGTCCCCGAGCCCCAGCGTCTTGGTCTCCGTCGCCGCGGTCATCCGCGCCCGCAGCCCCATCCGGTGCGAGACCAGCAGGACCAGTACGGACGCCGACGTCATGATCCCGAAGCCGCCGACCTGCACGAGCCCGAGGATCACCACGTGCCCGAAGCCGCTCCAGTACGAGGCGGTGTCCACCACGACCAGGCCGGTCACGCACACCGTGGACGTCGCGGTGAACAGTGCCTCCAGCAGCCCGGCGCCGCCCGGTCCCGCCTTGGCGGCAGGCAGCATCAGCAGCCCCGTGCCGGCCGCGACGGCGGCGGCGAAGCCGGCGACCACCACCTGCGCGGGGTGCCGCAGCCGCGGCCGCAGCCCGCGCCGCGGACCGGGCCCCCGCCGGGGCCGCCACCGTGACCCCGCCGGGCCTCCCGGTGCGTCCTGCCCGCCCGGCCCGGCCGTCGGGACGGGCGCCGCGACTCTTCTCACCCGCCGACGGTAGGCACACCTCCCCGTCCCCCTCGCGCCGGATCCTGCCGTCTGCCGCGCCGGTTCCCCCGACCGGGGGTTCCCGGCCGTCCTGGCAGGGTTCCGCCCGGTCCCGGCAGGGTCACGTCACCGAGCGGCAGGGCGGGCCCGCTCGCGGTCCTCGCGGTCCTCGCGGTCCTCGCGGTCCTCGCGGGCGGAGCGGGGACGGATGTCAGCGGCCCGCCTGCTGCTCACTCGGACGTCACGCCCGCACTCCCGACCGCACGGGGGGCTGCCCCCACCACACCGGCGGCCCGGCCCCGGGGCGAGGCCGTCAGCAGACCTCGCCGACCTGGTCGGCGAACTCGTCGACGCTCATCGCCCGGCCCGCGGCCCAGACCTGCCCGGGGCGAAGGGACGCCAGGTCGTCGGCGGTGAAGGCGCCGTCACCGTAGTACTCCCCGTCGTACGAGTAGAAGGAGAGCGAGTACGTCCGCCCGGGCAGGAGCTCCCGCGCGCCGCCTCCCTCTACGAGCCAGGAGTCCGGCGGGGAGAGCACGGAGATGACGGCCCGCCCGCGATGCGTCATCCCCCGCGGCACCTCCCAACCGCCGTCCTCCACGGACGCGCGGTCCTCGCCAGCACCTTCCGTCCCGGCGCCGTCCTCACCGGCGCTTTCCGTCCCGGCCCTGCCCTCGCCAGCACCTTCCGTCCCGGCGCCGTCCTCACCGGCGCTTTCCGTCCCGGCCCTGCCCTCGCCGGCACCCTCCGTTCCGGCGTCGTCCGTCCCGGCACCGGTCGACCCGGTCGGCCAACTCTCCAGCCGCATGGCCGTAATGGGCTCGCTCCCGTCGTCGCACGGCTGCAGCACGGCCACCGGCCGCCCGTCCTCCCCGTTCGTCACCGCGACCAGCGTCAGGTGGGCGGGAGTGCACCCGCTCACCATGCCGAGCCCCAGCACCAGACACACCGCCGCACCCGTACGTCTCATCGCGGTCCCCCTCCGCCGTGAACGCCTCGCTCCCAGGCTCGCCCCGCCCCCGCCGGGAGTCGAGCTCCGTACGGTCTCGGATCGGCGGAAGCCGGATCAGGAAGCGGGGCAGAGCGTCCTGCGCAGGCCGTAGTTGAGGTGGCTTCCGTCCTCGTCGGTGGGCGTGATGCCGTTGTAGGAGAACAGTTCGGCGGCGCTGTGGTCCGGGTCCGCCACCCCGCTGTCGAGAGCCGCGCACTGCTTGCGGGCCGCGTAGATCGCCTTCTCCTCGTCCTTGAAGAGGCTGACGTCGACGTCGAAGACGACCCGCATGACGTCGGCCCGGGCGGTCCCCTGCGGCTCGGGCGGCAGGGCGGCGTCCGACGCCTCGGGCGCGGGGCTGTCGGAGGCGCCACCGGCGGTGTCCCCGCCGGCCCCGTCCTCGGCCTCGTCCCCAGCCCCGTCCTCTGCCGGGGCGCTGCTGCCCGCCGCGCTCGACGCCGCCGGCGCCGGAGCGCCGATGTCGTCCTTGCCGTCACCACCGCTGTCGCAGCCCACGGCGGTAACGGCGAGTACGGCGGCGACGGCCGCAGTGGCGATACGGATGCGCATGGTTTCCCCCGAGGTGGACGCGAGTGCGTGGAGGACCAGAGTGCGGCAGCCGGACCCCAGCGGGCGCTGCGGTGACAGGGCCATGACCTTTCCCGAACACGCCTGCCGCACAGCCCCGTTGTCAGTGCCTCCCGCTAACCTCGCGACCGCGCGGTCGGCTTACCGGGGGTTCCAGCTCTGAAGAGAATGGTTGCATCCCCGGCCTGTACGGGGGCGGCCCGGAGAACGCGTCCGGGACCCAACCGACGACCGGGCTTCGTCGATGGCCAGCGACACCACCTGCCAGAGCCGACCGCGCACCGTCCCCTCGGCCCCGTGGCCCTGCCCGGAGCCCTCAGAGGCCCCGCAGTGCCTCGTACAGGTCGTCGTAGGCGGTCCAGCAGTCGACGCTGCCGTCGTCGTACAGGCTGCCCATGTACCAGTCGTCGTCGCCGACGGGCTTCACCAGACACAGGCCGTGGAACCCGAGAACGATCTCCGGGCGCAGCGTTTCTGGATCTCCGACGCCCGCCACCCACCGCACCGTCCGGCCGGGATCCAGGGCGACAGCCTCCCGATCCCCCGACACCTCCCGGATCCGTCGAAGGGTCCAGCCCTCGGGTAGCCGCGCGTCTGCCATCCACAAAGGATCGCACCCGCGAGCCCGGTGGGTGACGGGCGAAACCGCTCCACCGTCGCCGGTCGGCGGGCTTCTCCCGGACTGAGCGCCCTTGACCGTCGCGCAGTCCCCGATGGTCTGTCTCGTCACCGCCCGACTCGGTGCGCGCCTGGTCGGCTCGCTTCCTGGAACCGCCGCGTACCTTGGCTGGACCTGAAGGAGCCTGAACAACCCATCAAGGACCGTTCCGGGAGGATGACCGAACACAGATCGGGTCGGCACCGACAACCTCACAGCCCCATGCCGAGCCGGATGGACCGTCTGCGTCAGCGGTCGCACGCGGTCGCACGGCACGGGTGTCACGGCAGCCGAACGCTCAAGGTGCGTCTTCGCTGCTGACCTGATCGGTCGGCTGTCGCCAACTCTGCGCCTCGTGCTGTGCGACGAGTTCGCCCAGGTCGTTGGAGACCATGACAGTGGCGAGCCGTCCTGCGATGGCCACGACCTCCGGCCAATGGGCGGACCGAAGGTGCTCCTCGTCGGTGTCGTTGGGCGCCTCCGCTGCCGCCGCGTTGAGGGCACCGCCCAGCTCGCGCACAAGAGCCACCTCCTCCTCGGTCCTGAGGCTGACTCCGAGGTACCGCTCGGGCTCGTCCGCGTCACAGAAGTCGTCGAAGAGGGTGTGAAAGATGTGATCCAGGTTCTCGAACGTCGACGGGTCCAGCCACACATCACGCTGCCAGGGCGGGTTGGCCAGGGCGAGGACCGCAGGCACCAGGTTGACGCGGAAGTTGGCCAAGCGTTGTGAATCCTCGTTCATGGGCCGAGCGTAGACACCGCAGTGATCAGGAGGGCAACGCTTTACGCGTGGGCTCCGGCAGCGCCCCGCAGTCCCCGTGGCGCCCCCGCGTCAGGCGTCTTTCGCCCGGGTCCAGAACTGACGCGGCGCGAACCCGTCACGCCGCAGCCAGTGCTCGGTATAGACGATCCGCTTGGCCTCGATCACCACGAGTGGGCCCGACGGCGGCTCGTCGAGGGAGAGTGACCTCTCGACGTGATCGGACTGCCAACGGAAAGCCGACCAGTAGCGCTCGAAATCCGCCTCCGGCCCGGACAGCACGCGAGCCTCGCCGAAGAGCTGAGCACCTCGACTGCTGGCCTGCCCGACCAACGGAGCGAAGATCCCCACCGACACCCGCGGGTCCGCGGCGACATTTCTCATCTTCGGCGAACCGGCTGCCGCGGTGAACATCACCGCGAAATCGAGGTGGAAGTACCGCACCGGCGTCGCGAGCGGCCCCTCCGGCCCTGCCGTCGCGAGCACGCACATGTTCTGCGACGACAGCAGGTTGAGTACGCGCTCTTCCAGACGCTCGCGATCGAGTCGCTTCTTCGGTGACGGGCCGGCCAGCCACGGGTTGGTCACAGGCATGATCGACCGTCCCATGCCCTGCCACGGGGGTCGGAGTGGTTTGCCCAACCGTGATCACCGGAAGTGCCGGCCACACCTCACCGGCCATCTGCTCACGGCGCCTGCCTGCCCCGTGTGCGCCATGGGTGCAAAGGCCCAACCGTCTGACACACGCCAAACAGGTGGGCCGAATAGGAGCGTTCCTAGTCGGCCCACCTGCTGTTATGGCTGTCGGGGTGGCGGGATTTGAACCCACGACCTCTTCGTCCCGAACGAAGCGCGCTGCCAAGCTGCGCTACACCCCGATCGTCTTCGCGTTCCCGCGTCGACGACGTTTACTTTAGCCCACCGGCGGCCTGAGGCGAAATCCGGTTTTCGGGCGGCAGCGGACGAAGCCGGGGCACAGGTGGTCGACCGCGACCAGCAGGACGCCCAGGCCGTAGCAGGTGAGGCCGAACAGCAGGGCGTTGCCGACCAGGCCGAGGGTCCCGTTGTGGGCGGCGTCGAGGAAGGGGTAGGGGGCGCGCCCGGGCGCGTCGGCCGGGAGCAGGGTGCTCCGGACGAGAGCGGCACCCAGGTAGGCGAGGGGGTAGAGCACCCAGGCGGTGGCGTGGCGGAGCCGCAGCGTGCGGGGGGCGGTCAGCAGCAGCCAGTCCAGCAGGGCGGCGAGCGGCGTGACCACGGTGAGCAGCAGGGCTGCCGCGAGGCCCCAGCGGCCGCCGGGGCCGGGGTCGGAGAAGGCGGGGCGGCCCGGGACGGCGAAGGCGTGCACCAGGGCGGCCAGCAGGACGTAGAGCAGCGCGGCACCGGTGAGGGCGGGGCGCACCGGGCGGCCGGCGCTCCAGGCGCGCTGGGCGGAGACGGCGAGGACCAGGGCCAGCAGGATGTTGGCCTGCACGGTGAAGTGGGTGAGCGCCTGGAGCGGGCGGCCCAGCACCATGCAGACGGTCACGCCGCCCGCCGCGGCCAGCGCGGCGCCCAGGCGGAACAGGGCGGTCAGGGGTCGGCGGGCCGGAGGTATGACGGCTGTGGGCGGGACGTACGACGGCATGATCGTGGCCCAGCCCGGCACGGCGGGGAGGTCCGGGATGTCCCTCGGTATGGGAGCGGTCATGCCCTCACGCTAGGCGTTACTGGGCATATCGGGCGATTCCGTGCGGCCGAACGAGGGACGCCGCACCACGGAAGTGGTGCGGCGTCCCGGTCGTGCGGTACTGCGACGGCCGCGGTCGAGGCGGCTCACGGACGTGGAGGTGCGGAGGTGCGGAGGTGCGGAGCTGTGGGGATCGGGCCGAGGGGGCGCTGTCGGGCGGACGGACCTCGGCCTCGGGTCAGCGCGCCCAGTCCTCCGCGACCAGCGTCAGCAGCGTCGCCTCCGGCAGGCAGGCGAACCGGAACGGCGTGTACCGGTTGGCCCCGCAGCCCGCCGAGACGTGCAGGAAGGACGTGTTGCCGCCGGCGGTGTGGGTGGACAGCCCCTTCACCCGGTCGGTGTCGAGGTCGCAGTTGGTGACCAGGGCGCCGTAGAACGGGATGCACAGCTGCCCGCCGTGCGTGTGGCCCGCGAGGACCAGCGGGTAGCCGTCCTCGGTGAACGCATCCAGCGAGCGCAGATAGGGCGCGTGCACGACGCCCATGGCGAAGTCACCGGCGCCGGACGGGCCGCCCGCGACCTCGTCGTACCGGTCCCGCTTGATGTGCGGGTCGTCCAGCCCGGTCAGCTCGACCGAGACACCCTCGACCTTCAACGTGCCACGGGTGTTGGTGAGGTTCAGCCAGCCCGCCTCGTCGAACGCGTCCCGCAGCCCCTCCCAGGGGTTGTGGATCGCACCGGTGGCGGGCTCGTTGCCGTTGAGGCCGTGCTTGCCCTGGACCTTCTCGATCAGGTACTTGGCCGGGTTGCGCAGCTTGGGACCGTAGTAGTCGTTGGAGCCGAAGACGTACGCCCCCGGGAACTCCATCAGCGGCTCCAGCGCGTCCAGCACCTCCGGCACGCCCTCGGTGTCGGAGAGGTTGTCGCCGGTGTTGATGACGAAGTCGGGCCGCAGCCCGGCCAGCGACCGCAGCCAGCGCTGCTTCTTACGCTGCCCGCTGACCATGTGGATGTCGGAGATCTGCAGGACGCGCAGCGGGCGCATCCCGGCGGGCAGGACCGGAACGGTCACCCGCCGCAGCCGGAACGCACGGGCCTCGAACCCGGCGGAGTAGACGAGACCGGCGGCAGCCGCCGCGGTGATGCCGAGGGGGACCTTGTAGAGCGCGCGCATGCCGTCCATCGTCTCAGGGTGCCCGCAGGACCGTAAATCAAGGGGCGTTCGCTGCGACACACCTGCGACAATCAAGCCATGACCACGCTCAAGTCGAAGCTGCAGGAAGACCTCAACGCGGCGATCAAGGGGCGCGACGAGCTGCGCTCCTCGACGCTCCGCCTCACCCTGACCGCGATCACCAAGGAGGAGGTGTCGGGTACGGAGAAGCGCGAGCTCTCCGACGACGAGGTCCTCAAGGTGATCACCCGTGAGGCGAAGAAGCGGCGCGAGGCCGCGGAGGCGTTCGCGCAGGGCGGCCGTCCCGAGAGCGCCGAGCGGGAGAAGGCCGAGGGCGAGTTCCTCGCCGAGTACCTGCCCCAGCAGCTGAGCGACGACGAGCTGAACGGTCTGGTGGACCAGGCGGTCGAGGAGGCCAGGGCGGCCGGCGCCGAGGGCCCCAGGGCCATGGGCCAGGTCATGAAGATCGTGAACCCGAAGGTGGCCGGGCGTGCTGAGGGCGGCCGGGTGGCCGCCGCGGTGAAGGCGCGTCTCCTGGGCTGACGCCCGCGCCGCGCCGGCCCGCGTCCACCTGCGCGGTGCCCGCGTCCACCCGCACGAGGTCTGCGGCCCGCGCGTCCGAAGCGCCCCGCCCGGTCCGGGGCGCTCGCTCAGTGGGGCGCTCGCTCAGTCCGAGGCGCCCCACGCTCCACAACGACACTCGGCCCCTCACCGCGTCGTGCGGTGAGGGGCCGAGTGCTGTCACGCCGTCCGCGCCGGGGGCCCTGAGGCCGCCGGGGGAGTGGCGGGGCGCAGGCCTCAGGGGCCGTTGCCGCCGCCGTTGTCGTTGCCCTGGACGAAGCCGCCGGTGGTGGTCGGGTCGGCGCCCGTGGCACCTCCGGTGAGGTCGCCGCCGGTCAGGCCGCCGAGGGTGAGCCCGCCGTCCGTCGTGGTCCCGCCGTTCGTCGTCAGGCCGCCGTCGGTCCCACCGTCTCCGCCGTTGCCGCCGCCGAACATGCCGCCGAAGAGGCCGCCACCGGGCTTGCCGTCGCGGCCCTTGTCCTTGTCCTTCGGCTTGTCGGCCGGGATGTGGACCTTGTGGAAGGGCGGCGCGTCCTTGCCCTGCAGCGCGCCGGTCATGGCCTGCCGCCAGATCGGGCCGGGGCCCGCGCCACCGGAGACCTTGTCGAAGTAGGTGCCGCCGATGGTGATGCGGACCATCGACTGCTGCTGCATCGGGTCGCCCAGCCACACCGCCGAGGACAGGTTCGGGGTGTACCCCACGAACCAGGCGTTCTTGCGGGCGTCCGTGGTGCCGGTCTTGCCCGCGTTGTCGCGGTCGGAGAGGCCCGCGCGGGCGCCGGTGCCGGAGTCGGTGACCCCGGAGAGCAGGGTGTTGACCGCGTCCGCGGTCCGCTCCTCCATGGCCCGTTCGCAGGTCGACTTCGGCACGCCGATGGTCTTCTTCTTCTCGCCGATCTTCTGCGTGACCGACTCGATGGCGATCGGCGTGCAGTACATGCCACGCGAGGCGAAGGTGGCGTAGGCGGAGGCCATGGTCAGCGGGGAGATCGACTGCGTGCCCAGGATGACGGAGGGCTGCGCGTCGGGCAGCTTCTTGCCCGCGCCGGTGCGCACGCCCATCTTCTCCACCATCTCCAGCGTCGGGCAGAGGCCGAGGTCGCCGACCATCTGCACGAAGTAGGTGTTGATGGAGAGCTTCATCGCCTCCTGCAGCGAGTACGGGCCGACTTCCGACTCGATCTCGTTCTGCGTCATCTCCCCCTGGTTGTAGGTGCTCTTGCAGCCCTGGACCTTGGGGTACGGCATCTTGTTGGGCGAGGGGTAGACCTTGTTCAGCGGCAGGCCGCCCTCTATCGCGGCGGCGGCGAGGAACGGCTTGAAGGTGGATCCGGTCGGGAAGCCGCCGCTGTCGCCCATGGCCTGGTCGACCGAGTAGTTGATCACCGTCTGGTGCTTCTTGGCGTCCGAGCCGTAGGGCTGGGACTGGCCCATGGCCAGGATCTTCCCCGTGCCGGGCTCGACCATCGTGGCCGCGGCGGCCACCTTGTCGTCCTTGTAGACGTGGCTCTTCAGCGACGCCTGCACGGACTCCTGCGCCTGCGGGTCCAGCGTGGTGCGGATCGTCATGCCGCCCTGCGCCCACAGCTTGGCGCGGGTCTCGCGGTCCTTGCCGAAGGCGGGGTCGTCGAGGAAGACGCGGCGCACGTAGTCGCAGAAGAAGCCGGCGCCCTTGGCGGAGGTGATGCAGCCGTTGCGCGGCTCGCGGATCTTCAGCCCCAGCGGCTTCTTCTTCGCCGCCGTGGCCTGCGCCTTCGAGATGTCCCCGACCTGCGCCATCCGGTCGATGACGACGTTGCGCCGCCTCTCGGCCGTCTTCGGGTTGTCGATCGGGTCGTAGTGCGTGGGGGACTGGACCAGGCCGGCCAGCAGGGCGGCCTCCTGGAGCTCCAGATCCTCCGCGGACTTCGAGAAGTAGCGCTGCGAGGCGGCCTCGACGCCGTAGGCGGACTGACCGAAGTACGTGATGTTGAGGTAGTTCTCGAGGATCTTCTTCTTCCCGAGCTCCTCCTCCACCTGGATCGCGTACTTCAGCTCCTGGATCTTGCGGCCCAGGGTCTGCTGGGTGGCCTGCGCGACCTTGTCCGGGTCGTCGCCCGCCATCTCCACGAAGACGTTCTTCACGTACTGCTGGGTCAGCGTGGACGCGCCCTGGGTGACCTCGCCGCTGCGCGCGTTGCTGTTGAGCGCGCGCAGCACGCCCTTCAGGTCGACCGCGCCGTGGTCGTAGAAGCGGGCGTCCTCGATGGCGACGATCGCCTTCCGCAGCTGCGGCGACATCTTCTTCAGCGGCACCACGGTGCGGTCGCGGAAGTACACCGTGGCGATCTTGCCGCCCTCGGAGTCGAGGATGGTGGTGCGCTGGCTGAGCGGAGGCGTCTTCAGATTCGCCGGGATCTCGGCGAAGCTCTCGACCGATCCCTTCGCCGCCAGGCCCAGTGTCCCGAAGGCGGGCAGGGCGATGCCGGCCAGCACGCCGCCGGCGAGGACGCTGATCCCGAGGAACTTCGCGGCCTGCTGGACTGGCGAGAGGCCTCCACCCGAGCGCTTGTTTGGCATGAGGGCAGCCTACGTTCTCGTTTGCCGGACAGAGGTAAATGCCTTGGCCTAAGCTGCTCCCGGCTGTCACGACAGCGGTGCGAGCTGTAGATCCGTATGTCGGGACGTCCTACGGCCCCGGATCGTTCCGGAACCGCGTGAACTCCTTCCCGGGGATGCCCGAATCATCCTCCGGTGTCGATCAATGCCCCTTGCGTGACGAGTGACCTGTCCGCATGTGCCGCGATAGCGGCTTTTGTCGCCAGGCCACTCCTCCGGGTGATCTGCCGCTTACCCATAGTCCGTTCGGGCCATTCAAGATTGGGCCCGTCGGGGGTGTTGCACTCTGTCCGCCTTCCGTAACGTCCTCAACTGGCGGCGGTGAATATGCCGCTGCCGCCGTGGGGGAGCCTCGATTCGGGAGAGGACGGCGCCGGTATGGGCTGGGTTACCGACTGGAGTGCGCAGGCGGCCTGCCGCACTACCGATCCGGATGAACTGTTCGTTCAAGGAGCAGCGCAGAACAGGGCCAAGGCGGTGTGCACCGGATGCCCGGTGCGGACGGAGTGCCTGGCCGACGCGCTGGACAACCGCGTCGAATTCGGCGTGTGGGGAGGCATGACGGAGCGGGAGCGCCGAGCGCTGCTGCGCCGCCGGCCGACCGTGACCTCCTGGCGTCGCTTGCTGGAGACGGCGCGCATGGAGTACGAGCGGGAGGCGGGAATCCTGCCGCTCGACGAGGCGGAAGAGGCCTACGAGAGCTACGCGGCGGTGGGGTGACCGCCGCGGTGCGGTCGAAGCGCCGTGGTGCGGTGAGCTGACGACCGCGTCGCGGTGAGCGACCGCTGCAGGCGGCAGTGGGCAGTGGAGGGCGGGAACCGGGGTCGGACAGTGACCCCGGGCCGCCGCTTCGCCGTTTCCGCCGTCCCGGTGCGCTGTGGTGCCCGGGTGGCTGTTAGGACCGCGCGGCACCGCGGGGGTCCGGACGCTCAGGTCTGTGCGGGCGCGTCCTGCTGCGCGGAGCGGTCCTCGGGCGTCGTCGCCCTCGCCTGCTCCGGCTCGGGAGCATCGCCCGGCCCGGGGACGTCCGCATGCTCGGGTGCCGCGTCGCCGTGTGCGGTCGTGGACGTGCCGGCGGAGTCCGCACGGGGCGCGGCCAGTCGTGCGCCGATGTCCCGCAACCCCGTGAGGTCGTGCACGTCACCGGCCAGCGCGGGCACCTCGGTCACCGGCACCTCGGGATGGAGCGTCGTGAAGTCCTCCCGGGTGCGCCGCTCGCGGGCTGTCAGCCGCATGCGCTCGGCGTGCAGGCGCAGCAGACCGGCGGCGAGCCGGTCGACCTCGGTCAGGGCCTGCGCCTCGGGAGTCGGCGCCTCGGCCACCTGTGCCTCGGGGGCCTGCGCCGCGGACCGGGGTGAGGCGGGGGAGCCTGGATCCGGTGGTCCGTCGGGAGCAGGAAGTGTTGAACTGCTTTGTGTATCGGGCGAGTTACCCGCAGCCTTCCCGCTCGTGTGATCAACAATCCGGCCGGACGACAAATTTTCCGCGAGCAGGGTTTCCGCCGCCGCCGTCGCCCGTTCGGCCGAGAGGTGGGCGGCGTCGCTGCCGTGGACCCGGTTGAGGACCAGGCCGGCCAGCGGCATGCGTTCTGCGGCCAGCCGCTCCACGAAGTACGCCGCCTCGCGCAGTGCGTCCCGCTCGGGGGCGGCCACCACCAGGAAGGCGGTGCCGGGGGCCTGCAGCAGCTTGTAGGTGGCCTCCGCGCGGCCCCGGAAGCCGCCCAGGGTGGTGTCCATGGCGGCCACGAAGGTCTGCACGTCCTTCAGCAGCGAGCCGCCGAGCAGCTTGCCCAGGGTGCCGGTCATCACGGACATGCCGACGTTGAGGAACTTCATGCCCGCCCGGCCGCCCAGCTTGGCCGGGGCGGTGAGCAGCCGGATCAGCCGGCCGTCGAGGAACGAGCCGAGGCGCTCGGGGGCGTCCAGGAAGTCCAGGGCGGAGCGGGACGGCGGGGTGTCCACCACGATCAGGTCCCACTCGTCCCGGGCCCGCAGCTGGCCCAGCTTCTCCATCGCCATGTACTCCTGCGTGCCGGCGAAGCCCGCGGAGAGCGACTGGTAGAAGGGGTTGGCCAGGATGGCGACGGCCCGCTCGGGGTCCGCGTGCGCCTCGACGATCTCGTCGAAGGTGCGCTTCATGTCGAGCATCATCGCGTGCAGCTCGCCGCCCGCCGAGTCGTCGATGCCGGGCACCCGGCGGGGCGTGTTGTCGAGCTGGTCGATGCCCATCGACTGGGCGAGACGGCGGGCGGGGTCGATGGTCAGGACGACCACCTTGCGGCCGCGCTCCGCCGCCCGCAGCCCCAGGGCCGCGGCGGTGGTGGTCTTACCGACGCCGCCGGAGCCGCAGCAGACGACGATGCGGGTCCCCGGATCGTCGAGTAGCGGGTCGAGGACGAGTTCGCGCTCGGGCACGAGTTCGCGCTCGGGCGCGGGGACGGGCTCGTGCTCGGACGCGGGGACCGGCTCGGGCACGGTTTCCAGGCTCATGACACCCCTTGGTTCCGCAGCAGGGCGGCCAGTCCGTACAGGCCGGCCAGGTCGACTCCGTCGGTCAGCAGGGGCAGCTCCGCGAGCGGCAGCCCGACGCCCTCCAGGACCTCCCGCTGGCGGCGCTCCAGGCTGTACCGCTCCGCGTACTCCTCGGCCTCCCGCAGCAGCGGCTCCACCAGAGCTTCCGCGGCCCCGCCCCGCCGGGCCCCGCCCAGACCCGCCGCGGCGAGCGACCGGGCCACCGCGGTGCGGGACACCGATCCGGCGAGCTCCAGGTCGTCGCCGTCGAGGAGGACGGGACGGACCATGTTGACGACCACCCGGCCCACCGGCAGGTCGGCCGCGCGGAGTTCGGCGATGCCGTCCGCCGTCTCCTGGACCGGCATCTCCTCCAGCAGCGTCACCAGGTGGACCTGTGTCTGCGGGGACTTCAGGACGCCCATCACCGCCTGCGCCTGGTGATGTATCGGCCCCACCCGGGCCAGCCCGGCCACCTCGTCGTTGACGTTGAGGAAGCGGGTGACCCGGCCGGTCGGCGGGGCGTCCATCACCACGTGGTCGTAGACGAAGCGGCCCGCCTTGTCCTTGCGGCGCACCGCCTCGCAGGCCTTGCCGGTCAGCAGGACGTCCCGCAGACCGGGGGCGACGGTCGTGGCGAAGTCGATGGCGCCGAGCTTCTTCAGGGCCCGGCCCGCGCTGCCCAGCTTGTAGAACATCTGGAGGTAGTCCAGCAGCGCCAATTCGGGGTCGATGGCGAGGGCGTGGACCTCGCCGCCGCCCGGGGCGACGGCGATCTTCCGTTCCTCGTAGGGCAGCGGCTCCGTGCCGAAGAGCTGCGCTATGCCCTGACGGCCCTCCACCTCCACCAGCAGGGTGCGTTTTCCACCGGTGGCGAGGGCGAGCGCGAGAGCGGCGGCGACCGTGGTCTTCCCGGTCCCGCCCTTGCCGCTGACAACCTGGAGCCTGCTCACGTCGTCGAGCCTAACCATTGGCGGCCGCCTCACGCCGGGGCCTGTGGACAACTCAGGACCGGGGGCCTGTGGACAACTCCGGGGTCGGGTGGTGCCGACGGTAAAGTCGCCCCATGAAGAAATGGGAATACGCGACCGTTCCGCTCCTCGTGCACGCCACGAAGCAGATCCTCGACACCTGGGGTGAGGACGGCTGGGAGCTCGTCCAGGTGGTGCCCGGGCCCAACCCCGAGCAGCTGGTGGCCTACCTGAAGCGGGAGAAGCAGGCGTGAGCAGCGTCGAGGCGCGTCTCGCCGAGCTCGGGGTGACGCTGCCGGAGGTGGCGGCGCCACTCGCCTCCTACCAGCCCGCGGTCCGTTCGGGTGCGTACGTGTACACCAGCGGGCAGCTCCCGATGGTCGAGGGCAAGCTCCAGGTCACCGGCAAGGTGGGCGCCGAGGTCACGCCGGAGGAGGCCAAGGAGCTGGCCCGCGTCTGCGCGCTGAACGCGCTGGCGGCGGTCAGGTCCGTGGCCGGGGACCTGGACCGCGTCGCGCGGGTCGTCAAGGTCGTCGGGTTCGTCGCCTCCGCCCCCGACTTCACGGGGCAGCCCGCCGTGGTCAACGGCGCGAGCGAGCTGCTCGGTGAGGTCTTCGGCGACAAGGGCGTCCACGCCCGCAGCGCCGTGGGCGTGGCCGTCCTGCCCCTCGACGCCCCCGTCGAGGTCGAGATCCAGGTCGAGCTCACCGACTGACGCCACCGCCTCCGTCACCGCTTCCGCCGACGGGGCGCCTGCCGACGGGGCACGCCCGCCGGGTGGGACGGCACGTTGTCCGTGCTTCCCGCCCGCGGGACCCGCGTCCGCCCGGCCTGCCTCGGCCCGGCCCGCGTCCGCCCGCCTCGGCCAGGCCCGCGTCCGCCCGGCCCGCCTCCGCCCGCGGGACCGGCGGACATCGCGTGACCGCACGGGGGCTCTCTCCGTCCGCAGGGGACCGTCCCCCTGACCTGGCCCCGGCCGAGGTTCCCCCTCGAAGATTCGTCCCGCGGCGGATAGCCTCCCCGCATGGCGAATGGTCAGTGGTACCCCCCGGAGTGGCCCGAGCGCATACGCGCCCTCGCGGCCGGCACCCTCACCCCCGTGACCCCCCGCCGCGCCGCCACGGTGATGCTGCTGCGCGACACCGACCAGGGCCCCGCGGTGCACATGCTCCGCCGCCGCGCCTCCATGGCCTTCGCCGGCGGCGCGTACGCCTACCCCGGCGGTGGCGTGGACCCCCGTGACGACGACCGCCAGGTCCGCTGGGCGGGCCCTTCCCTCGCCGCGTGGGCCGACCGCCTCGGCGTCGACGAACCCGCCGCCCAGGCCATCGTCTGCGCCGCCGTGCGGGAGACCTTCGAGGAGGCCGGCGTCCTGCTGGCGGGCCCCACGGAGGACACCGTGGTCGGCGACACCACCGGCGAGGACTGGGAGACGGACCGTGCCGCCCTGGCCGGTCACGAGCTCTCCTTCGCCGAGTTCCTGGACCGCCGCGGCCTCGTGCTGCGCTCGGACCTCCTGGGGGCCTGGGCCCGCTGGATCACCCCGGAGTTCGAGACCCGCCGCTACGACACCTTCTTCTTCGTCGCGGTGCTCCCCGAGGGCCAGCGCGCCCGCAACGTCTCCACCGAGGCCGACCGCACCGTGTGGACCCGTCCCGCGGACGCCGCCGCCGGTTACGACAAGGGCGAGCTGCTGATGATGCCGCCCACCATCTCCACCCTCCGCACCCTGGAGGCCCACCCCACGGCCGCCGACGCGCTGGCCGCCGCCTCCGGGCGGGACATGACCCCGGTGCTGGCCGAGGCACGGCTGGTGGACGGCGCGGTCGAGCTGGTCTGGCCCGGGCACGAGGAGTTCACCAAGCGGGTGACCGCCGGCGCCGCGGAGGGTCCGGCCGCATGACGGACGCCGCCGCCCTGCCCGGACACCCACGCGGCGTCGTCGCCTCCGGGCGTGCCACCGCCCGTGCCGTCAACGTGCTCGCGCCCAACCCGTCCCCGATGACCCTCGACGGCACCAACACCTGGGTGCTCGCCGAGCCGGACTCCCGGCTCGCCGTGGTCGTCGACCCGGGTCCGCTGGACGAGAGCCACCTGGCCGAGGTGATCGACACCGTGGAGCGCTCCGGTCGCCGGGTCGCGCTGACCCTGCTCACGCACGGCCACGCGGACCACGCCGAGGGGGCTAAACGTTTCTCCGAGCTGACCGGCACCAAGGTCCGCGCCCTGGACCCGTCGCTGCGCCTCGGCGACGAGGGCCTGGCGGCGGGCGACGTGGTGGAGCTGGAAGGGCTGGAGCTGCGCGTGGTGCCCACCCCCGGCCACACCTCGGACTCGCTCTCGTTCCACCTGCCCGCCGACCGCGCGGTCCTCACCGGCGACACCGTCCTGGGCCGCGGCACCACGATGGTGGCCCACCCCGACGGGCGGCTGGGCGACTACCTGGACTCGCTCCGGCGACTGCGCTCCCTCACCGTCGACGACGGCGTGCACACCGTGCTCCCCGGCCACGGCCCGGTCCTGGACGACGCCCAGGGCGCGGTCGAGTACTACCTGGCGCACCGGGCCCACCGGCTGGCCCAGGTGGAGACGGCCGTGGAGAGCGGCTGCCGCAGTGCCGAGGAGGTCGTGGCGCTCGTCTACGCGGACGTGGACCGCGGGCTGTGGCCCGCGGCCGAGCTGTCGGTCCGCGCCCAGCTGGAATACCTGAGGGAGCACGGGCTGGTCTGACCGGCCCGTACTCCCTCAGGGGTTGCTCCGTCCGCGCGGCCGTCCGCACGACGTCCGCGCGGCGCAGGCGCGGCTCAGCGGCTGCGCTTCGCCAGCCGCTCGACGTCCAGCAGGATCACCGCACGGGCCTCCAGGCGCAGCCAGCCGCGCCCGGCGAAGTCGGCCAGCGCCTTGTTCACCGTCTCGCGGGAGGCGCCCACCAGCTGGGCCAGCTCCTCCTGCGTGAGGTCGTGGACGACGTGGATGCCTTCCTCGGACTGCACGCCGAAGCGGCGCGACAGGTCGAGCAGGGCGCGCGCGACGCGGCCGGGCACGTCCGAGAACACCAGGTCGGACATCTGGTCGTTGGTCTTGCGCAGGCGCCGGGCGACGGCGCGCAGCAGGGCGGCGGCCACCTCCGGGCGGGCGTTCAGCCAGGGCTGGAGGTCGCTGTGGCCGAGGCCCAGCAGCTTCACCTCGGTCAGCGCGGTGGCGGTCGCCGTGCGCGGGCCCGGGTCGAAGAGCGACAGCTCACCGATCAGCTCACCGGGGCCGAGCACCGCCAGCATGTTCTCGCGGCCGTCCGGAGACGTCCGGTGGAGCTTCACCTTGCCCTCGGTGACCACGTACAGGCGGTCACCCGGGTCGCCCTCGTGGAACAGCGCGTCGCCGCGTGCGAGGGTCACCTCACTCATCGACGCGCGGAGCTCCGCGGCCTGCTCGTCATCGAGCGCCGCGAAGAGCGGGGCGCGCCGCAGAACGTCGTCCACGAGATCTCTCCTATTCGACCTGCTCAGGGAATCCTGTCCCCCCGGTTACCGTCCGTACCACCGGTCGTCCAGGGGCCTTGGTTCCCCATTTTGCCGGAGGGTCCAAACAGTGTGATCTGTCACAAGGATGCCGCACTGGTGTGCCAGACATTGCGCCAGGGGCCCAATTGAGCCGTGATCCCCGGGGTACGCGGCGGATGTCCATGCGGAGCCTTAGGCTGGCCGGGTGTCCGAAACGCCGACGACTACACGGCCCAGGCGGTCCGACCGGGTGATCGGACAGGGTGATTCCGCCGTCGGCGAACAGACCACGAATGGAGCGACGAACGTGGCGGACGACGAGACCCGCGAGCCGGCCGGCGCCACCGCGCGGGCGGACGCGAGGGCCGCGAAGGCGGACGCCGAACCGGCCGAGAAGGCCGGCACAAAGGCCGCCGAACCGGCCGCGAAGGGCGCGGGCGGGAAGCCCGCGGCGCGACGGGCCGCCAAGCCGGAGTCCCGCGTCGCCCTGGTGCGCCGGGCCCGCCGGATCTACCGCGAGCTGGCGGAGGTGTACCCGTACGCCCACCCCGAGCTGGACTTCGAGAACCCCTACCAGCTGCTCGTGGCCACCGTGCTCTCCGCCCAGACCACCGACCTGCGGGTCAACCAGACCACCCCCGCGCTGTTCGCCAGGTACCCCACCCCCGAGGACCTCGCGGCGGCGAACCCGGAGGAGGTGGAGGAGATCCTCCGCCCCACGGGCTTCTTCCGCGCCAAGACCCGCTCGGTGATGGGCCTGTCCAAGGCCCTGGTGGAGCAGTTCGGCGGTGAGGTGCCCGGGAAGCTCGAGGAGCTGGTCAAGCTGCCCGGCGTGGGCCGCAAGACCGCCTTCGTGGTGCTGGGCAACGCCTTCGGCCGCCCCGGCATCACCGTCGACACGCACTTCATGCGTCTGGTGCGCCGCTGGAGGTGGACCGAGGCCTCCGAGCCGGAGAAGATCGAGGCCGAGATGAGCACGCTCTTCCCCAAGCGGGACTGGACGATGCTGTCCCACTACGTGATCTTCCACGGCCGCCGCATCTGCCACGCCCGCAAGCCCGCCTGCGGCGCCTGCCCGATCGCCGAGCTCTGCCCCTCGTACGGGGAGGGTGAGACGGACCCGGAGAAGGCGAAGAAGCTGCTGAAGTACGAGAAGGGCGGCTTCCCCGGCCAGCGGCTCAAGCCCCCGCAGTCGTACCTGGACCACGGCGGCATCCCCGCCCCGCCGCTGGGCAAGGAATGAGGGAACCGTCGGGCGACGCCCGGCGTGGGAACGATGGACGGATCACGAGACGTTGAACGGCGGGGCGTGCGACACGGAACCGGGGTGGCGATGACACGTGCGAGCGACGCGGACCGCGGTGCGACGACCGTGTCCGGCGGCATCGGCCTGTCCGCCCGAGGGCTGCCCTCCTGGCTCGGCCCGGTGGCCGAGGCCGTGGAGAGGGTCGAACCGCGCCAGCTGAGCCGCTTCCTGCCGCCCGAGGACGGGCGGGGGCGGCAGTCCGCCGTGCTCGTCCTGTTCGGCGAGGGCAAGGACGGCCCCGAGATCCTGCTGACCGAGCGGGCCGGCTCGCTGCGTTCGCACGCCGGTCAGCCCTCGTTCCCCGGCGGCTCCCTCGACCCCGAGGACGGCGATCCGCACACCGACGGTCCGCTGCGCGCCGCCCTGCGCGAGGCCGAGGAGGAGACCGGTCTCGACCCGGCCGGCGTGCAGCTCTTCGGCGCGCTCCCCAAGCTCTACATCCCGGTCAGCGGCTTCGTCGTCACACCCGTGCTGGGCTGGTGGCGGGAGCCCAGCCCGGTGCGGGTGGTCGACCCGGCGGAGACGGCCCGCGTCTTCACCGCCCCGATCGACGAACTCGCCGACGCCGCCAACCGGGCGATGGCGGTGCACCCGAGCGGTTACCGTGGTCCCGCCTTCCTGGTGCGGTCCGCCCTCGTGTGGGGGTTCACCGCCGGGATCATCGACCGTCTGCTGCATTTCGCGGGCTGGGAACTTCCCTGGGACCGCGACCGCGAGGTGTCCCTCGACCGCAGGTCGTGACCGGGACCCCGACGGGAAGGGACGACGGTGGGCCCCGGCGGACGAGGTGCGGTGGCCGGGAGAGGACGAGGCGAGGCGTGAAGCGTTGAACGTGCTGGACATTCTGTTGCTGATCGCCGCCGGCTGGTTCGCGGTCGTCGGATACCGCCAGGGCTTCGTGGTCGGCATCCTGTCGGTGATCGGCTTCCTGGGCGGCGGTCTGATCGCGGTCTACCTGCTCCCGGTGGTCTGGGACGCGCTCACCGACAACTCGCAGGTCAGCACGGTCGCGGCGGTGGTCGCGGTGATCGTCGTGATCGTCTGCGCCTCCGTCGGGCAGGCGCTGACCACGCACTGGGGCGGCAAGCTGCGGCGCCGCATCACCTGGTCGCCGGCCCGCGCGCTCGACGCGACCGGCGGTGCGCTGGTCAACGTGGTGGCCATGCTGCTGGTGGCCTGGCTGATCGGCTCGGCGCTGGCCGGGACGACGCTGCCGACCGTCGGAAAGCAGGTCCGCACCTCCCAGGTGCTCCAGGGCGTCTCGCAGACGCTGCCGGACCAGGCCGACACCTGGTTCGCGGACTTCTCCTCCGTGCTCGCCCAGAACGGCTTCCCGCAGGTCTTCAGCCCCTTCGCCAACGAGCCGATCCGCGAGGTCGCCCCGCCGGACGCGGCGCTCGTCGAGAGCGAGGTGGCGGTGCGGGCCAAGCGCTCCATCGTCAAGGTCATGGGCACCGCGTCCGGCTGCAGCAAGGTCCTGGAGGGCACCGGCTTCGTCTTCGCCGGACAGAGGGTGATGACCAACGCGCACGTCGTCGGCGGGGTCGACGAGCCGACCGTGCAGATCGGCGGCGAGGGCCGCCGCTACGACGCCACGGTGGTGCTCTACGACTGGCGGCGCGACATCGCCGTCCTCGACGTCCCGGCCCTGACGGCCAAACCGCTGCGGTTCGCCTCCCAGCCGGCACGGAGCGGCGACGACGCCATCGTCGCCGGCTTCCCGGAGAACGGCGGCTACGACGTCCGCGCGGCCCGCGTGCGCGGGCAGATCCCGGCCAACGGGCCGGACATCTACCGCCGCTCCACCGTGCAGCGCCAGGTCTACTCGCTGTACGCGACGGTGCGGCAGGGCAACTCCGGCGGGCCGCTGCTGACCCCGCGCGGCGAGGTCGCCGGAGTGGTGTTCGCCAAGTCGCTGGACGACCCGGACACCGGCTACGCGCTCACCGTCGACGAGATCAAGGACGACATCGAGCAGGGCCGTCGCGCCGACCAGCAGGTGGACAGCGACCAGTGCGCCCTGTGACGAGGTCCTCGTCACCCCGGTGAGCCCGTCCGGCGCGCGGGGCCTCCCGCGCCGGGAGGCCCCGTTGCCGGGAGGCTCCCCGCCGGAAGACCGCGCGCCGGGCGGCGCCGGTCGACGGTGCGAAGCGGCCGAAGAAGTCGGTCCGGGGAAAGACGGTGCCGAGGCAGGTCAGGCGCGCTGCTGGCGCAGGCGCACGGAGACCCACCGGGCGCGCCGGCGCAGTATGCCGCCGATGCCCACGCCGAGGTCGGTTGCCGGTGCCCGCGGTGCCCCACGGCGGCGGCTGCCCGGCCCATCGGCGGAGCGGCGGTCACGTGCTGCGTCACTGAAGTCGTACGTCCAGCCCATACCCCGACGTGTGCCCCTGGCCCAAGGTCGATAACCTCGCCGGACGACCCCAATTGGCCTATGCGGCAGGCATGGGCTGTTCGTAGGACAGGAAGCCGGGTCCGGATATCGGTCGGTCACCTGCTCGGACGGCTCCGTGGCAGGGGGCGCGCGTGCGCCGCGGGCGCGCCGGTGTGCGCCCGTGCGCCTGCCCCGTCCGGTCGTCCGCCCGGCGGTCCGTTCCGCTGTCCGCCGAGCTGCGCGCTCAGCCGTCCGCTCAGCGGTCCGGCTCGGGGTCCTTCAGCCAGTTCACGAGCTCGGTGGAGAACGCCACCGGGTCCTCCTCGTGGGGGAAGTGACCGAGGCCGTCGAAGAGCCGCCACCGGTAGGGCGCCTCGACGTACTCCCCGGAGCCCGCGGCCGTGCGGGTGCGCATCACCGGGTCCAGCGAACCGTGCAGGTGCAGTGTCGGCACCCGCACCGGACGCTTCATGCGCCGGTTGAACTGAAGGCCGTCGGGGCGCAGCAGGGACCGCACCATCCACCGGTACGGCTCGACCGAGCAGTGCGCCGTGGACGGGATGCACATCGCCCGCCGGTAGACCTCGAGAACCTGCTCGTCGGGCCCGCCGCCCGGCCCCGACCACTCGCGGATCAGACGGCCGACCAGCTCCCCGCCGTCGGCGGTCAGCTGCCGCTCGGGGACCCAGGGCCGCTGGAACCCCCAGATGTGGGAGCCGGCCGAGGACTGCCGGGGGTCGGACAGCATCGACGAGCGCCACCGGCGGGGGTGGGCCATCGAGGAGACCACCAGTCGGCGCACCAGCTTGGGCCGCATCGCCGCCGCCGTCCACGCCAGGTAGCCGCCCAGGTCGTGGCCGACCAGGGCGGCGTCGGGCTCGCCCAGCGACCGGACCACGCCGGTGATGTCGAGCGCCAGGTTGGCGGGGTCGTAGCCGCGGGGGGTGCGGTCGCTGCCGCCGACGCCCCGCAGGTCCATCGCCACGGCGCGGAAGCCCGCGTCGGCGAGGGCGCTCATCTGGTGGCGCCAGGCCCACCAGAACTGGGGGAAGCCGTGCAGCAGCAGGACCAGCGGGCCGTCGCCCAGCTCGGCGATGTGGAAGCGGGCGCCGTTGGCGGCGACGTCGCGGTGGATCACCTTCCTGCCGTCGGGCAGGTCGACCCGCACCGCCGAGGCGGGCTGCGCCGAGGGAGTGGCCGGTTCGGTCATGACGACGAGCGTGCCACAGAGTCGAGCTGCTTGGCGTACAGGTCGGCGGGGGCGGCGGGCGCCACGGCGGGGCGGGGGTGCGGCTTGGCGTTCTGCAGCACCTCGGCGGTCCGCTTCATCTCCTCGCTCACCTGCTGCGGGCCGCGGCTCTTCTTGGCCTTCTTGACGAAGACCATGCCGATCAGCACCAGCACGAGGGCGACGACGAGGGAGGCGGCGAAGGAGAGCAGGAAGCAGATCGCCAGGTTCCACTCCGACCAGGTGTGGATGCCGTAGGCCAGGGCGAAGCTGAGCATCGGCAGGGAGAACACCAGCAGGGCCAGCGCCACGGTGAAGAGGGCCGAGCCGGTGGCGCCTCGTTTGACGTCCTGCTTGAGCAACGCCCGCGCGTAGGCGATCTGGTCCTGGACCAGAGCGGACATCTCGGTCGACGCCGTGGCGAACAGCTGACCCATGCTGCGTTCGGTGCCGACCGGGTTGCCGTCGGGTGCGCTCATCGCGGACTCCCTTTCCTGCCGAGTTCTGTACCGTCCAGTCAGATCATGCCGGACCCGCACGAACCTTGCGCGCACCGGCCGGTAGTAGAGGTACCCCCGATCACCCCCGCTGTACGTCGCCCCGGGCGAAGACCTGAAGAAGAGTCACGGCAGAAGTCGCGGAGCCGGGCAGGCCGGTGCGCCCTCACTCGCGTCGCTCGGCCGCCATCGTCTCGGCCAGGCGACGGTGCTCGGCGGCCTTGCGCTCCAGGATCCGCGCCATCCGCAGGTGGTACTCCGGGTCGTCCTGGGTGTATACGTCCGGGATCCCGTCGCTGTCCTCGTCCCGCTCCTCCTCCTCGGTCAGCCGCCGGTACGTGGCGTTGCGCAGCCGCAGCAGCACGCCGGCGAGCAGGGCGGCCAGGAGCGAGCCGACCAGGACGGCGGCCTTCACGTGCTCGGTGAGCTCGGCGTCGCCTTCGAAGGCCAGCTCACCGATCAGCAGCGACACAGTGAACCCGATGCCCGCGAGGGTGGCCAGGGCGAACACGTCGGCCCAGGCCAGGTCGTCGCTGAGGGCGGCGCGGGTGAAGCGGGCGGCCAGCCAGGTGCCGCCGAAGATGCCGACCGTCTTGCCGACGACGAGGCCCAGCGTCACGCCCAACGTCTCCGGCTGGGTGAACACCGCGGCGAGGTCGCCCCCCGCCACCGGCACCCCCGCCGCGAACAGCGCGAACAGCGGCACGGCCAGGCCCGCGGAGAGCGGCCGGACCAGGTGCTCGATCCGCTCGCCGGGCGAGACGTCCTCGCCCTCGCGGCGCGAGCAGCGCAGCATCAGGCCCATGGCCACGCCGGCGATCGTCGCGTGGACGCCGCTGTTGTACATCAGGCCCCAGATCACCAGGCCGAGCGGCACGTAGATCCACCAGCCGCGGACGCCCTTGCGGAGCAGGAACCAGAAGACCGCCAGCCCGGCCGCCGCCCCGCCCAGGGCGGCGAAGTTCAGGTGGTGGCTGAAGAAGATCGCGATGACCACGATGGCGAGCAGGTCGTCGACCACCGCGAGGGTCAGCAGGAAGGCGCGCAGCGCCGAGGGCAGCGAGGTGCCTATCACCGCGAGGACGGCCAGCGCGAAGGCGATGTCCGTGGCGGTCGGGACCGCCCAGCCGGACGCCGACCCGCCCATGGCGCCGGTGACCGAGAGGTACACCAGGGCGGGCGCGACCATGCCGCAGACGGCGGCGATCACCGGGAGGGCGGCCGCCTTGGGATCCTTGAGGTCGCCGGCCACCAGCTCGCGCTTGAGCTCGATGCCGGCCACGAAGAAGAAGATCGCCAGCAGGCCCTCCGAGGCCCAGTGCTCGATCGACAGGTCGAGACCGAGGACGGACGGCCCGATGTGGATGTTGCTGAAGGACTCGTAGCTGCCGCTGATGCCCGGTGCGTTCGCCCACACCAGCGCGGCGACCGCGGCGATGAGGAGCAGGACGCCACCGACCGTCTCGGTACGCAGGGCGTCCGCCAGGAAGCCGCGTTCGCGCAACGAGACCCTGCGGAAGGCCTCGTTGGGCGCGGGATCGGTGGTGTGCTCGGGCTTCGCCATCAGGGCGCTCTCCTGGGTGGTCGGGGCATGGCTGTAGTCATGCCGACCAGACTTCCCGGCGCACCTGAGGTCTTTGCGTCACCACGCTGAGAGCACGGAGACATAAGACGCGATCATCAGCCTACCCAATGGGGCAGGGAAGTGGCAGGGCGGCCCGGGCTCCGTCGCGCTCTCGCGCGGAACCCGGGCCGCCACAGCCGCCACAGCCGCCACGGCGGCCCGCTCCCGGCTGTGTCGAGGTCCTGCCGCCTCAGTCGGAGTCGCTCTGCGCCGACGGCAGCTTGTCCTGGATGAGCTGCATGACCCCGGCGTCGGTCAGCGTGGTCACGTCACCCAGGGCCCTGTTCTCCGCCACGTCCCGCAGCAGACGGCGCATGATCTTGCCGGAGCGGGTCTTGGGCAGCTCCGCGACCGGCAGGACGCGCTTGGGCTTGGCGATCGGGCCGAGCGTCGCGCCCACGTGGTTGCGCAGCTCGTCGACCAGACCGTCGTCCTCGGAGGCGTTTCCGCGCAGGATGACGAAGGCGACGATCGCCTGGCCGGTCGTCTCGTCGGCCGCGCCCACCACGGCCGCCTCGGCGACCTTCGGGTGCGAGACCAGCGCGGACTCGACCTCGGTGGTGGAGATGTTGTGGCCGGACACCAGCATCACGTCGTCCACCCGGCCGAGCAGCCAGATGTCGCCGTCGTCGTCCTTCTTGGCGCCGTCGCCCGCGAAGTACCTGCCGGGGAAACGGGACCAGTAGGTGTCGATGAACCGCTGGTCGTCGCCCCAGATGGTGCGCAGCATCGAGGGCCACGGCTCGGTCAGCACCAGGTAGCCGCCGCCCCCGTCGGGCACCTCGTTGGCCTCGTCGTCCACCACGGTGGCCGCGATGCCGGGCAGCGCGACCTGGGCGGAGCCGGGCTTGGTCTCCGTGACGCCGGGCAGCGGAGAGATCATGATCGCGCCGGTCTCGGTCTGCCACCAGGTGTCCACGACCGGCTTGGAACCCGCGCCGATGCGGTCGCGGTACCAGACCCACGCCTCGGGGTTGATCGGCTCGCCCACCGAACCGAGCACGCGCAGCGAGCTCAGGTCGAACTTGGCGGGGATGTCGTCGCCCCACTTCATGAACATGCGGATCACGGTGGGGGCCGTGTAGAGGATGGTCACGCCGTACTTCTGGACGATCTCCCAGAAACGGCCCTGGTGCGGGGTGTCCGGGGTGCCCTCGTACATGACCTGGGTGGCGCCGTTGGCCAGCGGGCCGTAGACGATGTACGAGTGGCCGGTGACCCAGCCGACGTCGGCGGTGCACCAGTAGACGTCGGTCTCCGGCTTCAGGTCGAACACCGCGTGATGGGTGTACGCGACCTGGGTCAGGTAGCCGCCGGAGGTGTGCAGGATGCCCTTCGGCTTCCCCGTGGTGCCCGAGGTGTAGAGGATGAACAGCGGCTGCTCGGCCTCGAACGCCTCGGGGGTGTGCTCGGCCGACTGCCGCTCGGTGATCTCGTGCCACCAGACGTCGCGGCCCTCGGTCCAGTCGACCTCCTGGGACGTGCGGCGGACCACCAGCACGTGCTCCACGCCGTCGACCTTGGTGAGCGCCTCGTCCACGGCGGGCTTGAGCGCGGACGGCTTCCCGCGGCGCCAGCCGCCGTCGGCGGTGATGACCACCTTGGCGTCGGCGTCCTTGATGCGGGTGGCCAGCGCGTCGGCGGAGAAGCCGCCGAAGACCACCGAGTGGGCGGCGCCGATACGGGCGCAGGCCAGCATCGCGACGGCCGTCTCCGGGATCATCGGCATGTAGACGGCCACCCGGTCGCCCTGGCGGACGCCCAGTTCGAGCAGCGCGTTGGCGGCGCGGGAGACCTCGTCCTTGAGCTCGGCGTAGGTGATGGCGCGCGTGTCGCCGGGCTCGCCCTCGAAGTGGATGGCCACCCGGTCGCCGTTGCCGGCCTCCACGTGACGGTCCACGCAGTTGTAGGCCACGTTGAGGGTGCCGTCCTGGAACCACTTGGCGAACGGCGGGTTCGACCAGTCGAGCGTCTCGTTCGGCTCGGTGGCCCAGGTCAGCCGGCGGGCCTGCTCGGCCCAGAAGCCGAGCCTGTCAGCCTTGGCCTGCTCATACGCCTCCGCGGTGACGTTGGCCGCGGCGGCCAGGTCGGCGGGGGGTGCGAACCTGCGCTCCTCTTTGAGCAGGTTGGCCAGGCTTTCGTTGCTCACGACATCTCCCATTCCAAGGGTGTCCGCTGTGTCCCAAGCCACAGCTCATCAGACCGGAGGGAGTACTGACAAGGGTCGACCGGAAATTGGTGTAGACCTGTGCGGGTTTCCTCCGGGGCTGCGACCTCGGTCTTCGCGGTGGCTTGCGCGGATCGGTCATCCGTTGTCACGTACGGCCGCGCGGCGGAGTTCAGCGGGGGACCCGCCCCGGGGCGCGACGTCACACGCGACACCACGACGCGACGCACGCCCGGCGCCGCCGAGCCGTTGCCGGGCCGCCCGCGGGGCGCGGGCCGGTCCGCGTCGTGATGGACGGACTACCCGCAGGTGGTGACGTCTACCCATGGGTGGGGCCGACGGGGAGCGGCGGCCGGCGGCCGGACAGGTGATGGGGTGCGGCCGCGGCGGCCGGGCGGCCGGGCGGCCGGGTGTACTCGGGGCACGGTGGGACCGTGGCGGCTGGACTCGGGGCACGGTGCGGGACCGGGACTGTGGCGGCGGGCCGGATGCGGCACCGTCGCGGTGCCCGGCGGGCCGCGGTGCGGTGCGGGTTCTGTCGCGGCGATCCGTGCCCGGTGCCCCCTCCCGCGGTGACGCGCCACCGGGCTCACGTGCCGGTCGGCGGGGGACCACCCGCGTGCCGGTCGGTGTGCCGACCACCCGCGTGCCGGTCGGCCGAAGGGCCCCGCGAATCGGCGGCCCAGGTCGGTGGCGCCCGGGCGGCGAGGCCTGATCGGCCCCGCCGCCCGCGCGCCTCTGCATGGCAGGCGGTCAGCTCGCGCCGGTCAGATCGGCCTCCGACTCCCGGACGTCGTCGAAGACCGGCGTGCCGCGCGACTCGGTCAGCAGGTAGGCCTGAGCCTCGCCGACGTGGAAGTACATGCCGTTGAGCTCCAGGCGCCCCTCCGCGACGGCCCGGGCGACCGACTCGTGGGCCTTCAGGTGCTCCAGCTGCTGCGCCACGTTGGTGAGACACAGGAGCTCGACCGCATCCGCCGGATCCCTGGCGGCCAGCCGCGCCGGAGGATGCGCGCCGGAGGCCACGCGGCGCAGGCTGGGCAGCCCGTGCCGCAGCCACCGCTCCAGCGGGGTCCCGTCACCGCCCGGCTCCGAGTCGAGCAGGGCCTGCATCGCGCCGCATCCGGAGTGGCCGCAGACCGTGATGGAACGGACCCGCAGGACGTCCACCGCGTACTCGATGGCGGCTGCCACCGAGTCGTCGCCCGACTCCTCACCCGGCGGCGGCACCAGGTTCCCGACGTTGCGGACGACGAAGAGGTCACCCGGCCCGCTCGTGGTGATCATCGACGTCACCAGCCGCGAGTCGGCGCAGGTGAGGAAGAGCTGCGCGGGCCGTTGCCCCTCCCGCGCCAGCCTGGCCAGCTCGCTGCGCACCAGGGGTGCGGTGTCCCGCTGGAAGGCGCTGATGCCGCGCACCAGCTCGTGCTCGCTGGGCGGCGGTCCGCCGGGCGCTCCGGAGGCGTCCGGTGGACCGGGTGGGCAGGGCTCGGCCGCGGTCGGCGTGCCGACGGCCGTCAGGCCCGTGCGCAGACCGGTGAGGCGGACGGAGCCGCCGTGCGCCCGGTGAGAGGTGCGCCAGTCCTGGAGCGACTCGTACGCGGCGTGGTCCACGAAGGAGCCGTGCAGCTCCACCATCGCGTCGGCGCCCTCCGGGATGAGGTGCAGCACCCTGCTGAGCCGGGGAACGGCGAGGAAGGTCAGCTGTCCGCGGACATGGACGCGGTGGACGCCCTCGCGCACCTCGTGGGTGATCCGGGTGTGGGTCAGGCGGTGGAGGGCCACCGCGACCGCGGCGAGCACGCCGACGCCCACGCCCTGGAGGACCCCCAGAAAGGTGACGGCCACGGCGGTGACCGCGTACACCAGGGCCTCGCGGTGGCGGTTGACCGTGCGGATGTGGTGGAGGGAGACCATCTGGACGCCGATCGCCATCACCAGGGCGGCGAGCGCCGCGAGCGGGATCAGCTCCAGCGCGGGCACCAGGAGCAGTGCCGCGGCGGCGATCCACAGGCTGTGCAGCATCGCCGAGTTGCGGCTGACCGCGCCGCAGCGGGCGTTGGCCGAACTGCGCACCGCCACGCCCGTGACCGGCAGGCCGCCCAGGGCGCCGGAGGCCATGTTGGCGAAGCCCTGGCCGCGCAGTTCCCGGTCGAGGTCGGCACGCGGCACCGGCGGGCCGCCACGGGTCGCGGCGATCTTGTCCACGGCCACCGCGGAGAGTAGCGTCTCCACGCCGCCGACCAGGGTGATGGTGAGCACCGCCGCGGCCAGCGGCAGCGCGGGGCCCTCGGGGAAACCGGCCAGCGCGTGGTTGGACCAGGAGGGGAGGTCGACGCGGGGGAGGCTGAGCCCCAGGGCGAGGGCGACGGCGGTGGCCGTCAGCATGGCGGCGAGCGCGGCGGGGACGAGGCGCATGATCCGCCCGGCCGCGCCGGGGATCCGCGACCATCCGAGCAGCACCGTCAGGGTCAGGGCGCTGACGGCGACGGCGCCCGGGTGCAGGTCGGCCAGCTGGGCGGGCAGCGCGCGGAGGTTCTCCGGGACCGAGCTCTGCGGGGTGCCGCCGAGGACGATGTGCAGCTGGGCCACGGCGATGGTGACGCCGATGCCGGCCAGCATGCCGTGCACGATGGCCGGGCTGACGGCGAGTGCGGTGCGGGCCACCCGGAGCCAGCCGAGGGCCACCTGGGTCACGCCGGCGAGGACGGTGACGGCGCAGGTGGTGCGCCATCCGTACTGCTGGATCAGGTCCGCGGTGACCACGGTGAGGCCGGCCGTGGGCCCGCTGACGGTGAGCGGGGCGCCGCCCAGACGGCCGGCGACCAGGCTGCCCACGGCGGCGGCCACCAGGCCGGCCTGGAGGGGAGCGCCGGTGGCCAGCGCGATGCCCAGCGAGAGCGGCAGGGAGATCAGGAACACCGTGACCGAGGCGGACAGGTCGGCGGGCGCGATCCTGAGGCGGCGCCACCGGGGCGGCGGACTGTGGGGACGGTGGATGCGCCCGGCCTCGTGGGCCTCGGCGCGGTCGGGAACGCTGGCGGACATGATGCGCGTATCTCCTCCGGGACAGCGCGGTCGCGCGAAGGCTCGCCGACCGCGGACGACGGCACTGGACTGTGGCAATGGGCCGACCGCAGACCGTGCGGATGCGACGCGTGCCAACTCTCAGTAAACGAACAGTAATTCTGAGTAAAGAGCTCGTACAGAGAAAACGTGCAAATGGCCTGATAAGTCATCCAGAAGGGTGAAGGGTTATTTTCATCGGCTTGTCATACAAATACCTTTGCTCCCTCGTGCGACCGTGACGGCTCCGCCGGGCCTCCGGCGGTCCACCGGGGAGCGCCTCAGTGGGCGCTCGGTCTGAGCGAAGGAAGAAGGTGGGGCGGGAGATGACCGCCAACCGGAGAACTGTCGCCGTGCTCGTGGCGGCGGCGGCCTGCGCCGTGTCACTGGCCGGCTGTGGAACAGGGGCCGACGGCGCGGCAGGCGCCCAGGGTGCGGCGGGCCCCAAGAAGGGTGCGCAGAAGAAGGCGCCGCAGGTGGTCCGTCTCATCGGGGACGGGTCCACCGCCTATACCGGGGCGCAGCCCCATCTGCCCAAGGCCTCACGGCTCAAGCCCGGGCAGCGCCCTCCGCAGTTCGTCGTCTTCTCCTGGGACGGCGCCGGCGAGGACGGGCAGAAGCTCTTCTCCCACTTCCGGAAGGTGGCCGCCGAGAACAAGGCCACCATGACCTACTTCCTCAGCGGCGTGTACATGCTGCCGGAGGAGAAACGTTCCCTCTATCAGCCTCCCGGGCACTCCGCGGGAAGTTCCGACATCGGCTTCAACGACGTCCAGGGGGTGGCCGCCACCGTCGAGCAGCTGCGCCAGGCGTGGCTCGAGGGCAACGAGATCGGCACCCACTTCAACGGCCACTTCTGCGGGGGCAACGGCGTCGGCAGCTGGTCGGTCGAGCAGTGGAAGAGCGAGATCGCGCAGGCCAAGAGCTTCGTGCAGACCTGGAAGACCAACACCGGTCTCAAGGACGCCCAGCCGCTGCCGTTCGACTACGAGAAGGAACTGGTCGGCGGCCGGACGCCCTGCCTGGAGGGGCAGCAGAACTTCCGCGCGGCCGCCCGCGAACTGGGCCTTCGCTACGACACCAGCGGCGTCCGCGAGCAGGTCTGGCCCGAGCGGAAGGACGGGCTGTGGGACCTGTCCATGCACATGGTCCCGGTGCCCGGCCGCGCCTTCGAGACCATCTCCATGGACTACAACTTCATGGTCAACCAGTCCGGGGGCAGTACCCGTGGCAACCCGGCCATGCACCAGCAGTGGGGCGACCAGATGCGGGACGGCCTGATGGCCGCCTTCCGCCGCTCGTACGACGGGAACCGGGCGCCGGTGATCATCGGCAACCACTTCGAGTCGTGGAACGGCGGCGTCTACATGCGGGCGGTCGAGGAGGTCGTCAAGGGAGTGTGCACCCAGCCCGAGGTGCGCTGCGTCTCGTTCCGGCAGCTCGCGGACTGGCTGGACGCGCAGGATCCGCAGACGATCACCAAGCTGCGGACGCTCGGCATCGGACAGGCGCCCCAGGAGGGATGGCAGCGCTTCATGACGTCCCCGGCAGCTCCCGCGAAGCCCGCGAATCCTGCGGATCCCGCCGCCCCGGCGGATCCCGCGGCTCCTGCCGCGCAGGCTCCCGGCCGCTGACGGCACCTCGCCCTCGTAGGACATCGTGCGGCACCGCTCGCCAGGGAGTGCGGCCGGAAACCCCGGCCGCACTCCGTGCCGTCATCGCCCGAGGAGGCCGGGCGCCGAGGGTTCAGGCCGGCTCGCTCACCCGCTCGTCGAGGACGAAGCCGGGGTCCACCTGCTGCGCCAGGTCGGCCCCCGTCCTCGCGTTCCCCCAGGACTCGGCGTTCCTGAGATGGAAGTGCACCATCTGGCGGGTGTACCGCTCCCAGTCCCGCGCCTCGTAGCGCGCGTCGGCCGCGGTGCGCAACGCCTCCAGTGCGGCCCGGTCGGCGGCGTCCAGTTGGTCGAAGCACGGGGGCCGGCCCTTCTCCATCGCCCGGACCCAGTCCGAGTGGCCGACCGTCACCAGCAGGTCGTCGCCGACCTCGGCGCGCAGGAACTCGATGTCCTCGGGGCCCTGCACCTTGTTGCCCACGACCTTGAGGGCGACCCCGAAGTCCCGGGCGTACTCCTTGTACTGGCGGTAGACCGAGACGCCCTTGCGGGTGGGCTCGGCGACCAGGAAGGTCATGTCGAAACGGGTGAACATGCCCGAGGCGAACGAGTCGGAGCCGGCCGTCATGTCGACCACGACGTACTCGTCGCGCCCGTCGACCAGGTGGTTCAGGCACATCTCCACGGCGCCGGTCTTGGAGTGGTAGCAGGCCACCCCCAGGTCCGACTCGGTGAAGGGGCCGGTGACCATCAGGCGGACCGCGCCCCCGTCCAGTTCGACCGGGCGTGCGCATGCCTCGTACACCGGGTTCTGCTCGCGTACGCGCAGGAGGCGGGAGCCCTCGCCGGGCGGCGTGGTCTTGATCATCGCCTCGGCGGAGGCGATCCGCGGATTGGTGCCGCGCAGGTAGTCCTTGATGAGGGTGAGGTGCCGGCCCATCGCGGGCAGGGTGGCGGCCTCCGCCTCGTCGAGGCCGAGCGCGGCTCCCAGGTGCTGGTTGATGTCCGCGTCCACGGCGATGACCGGCGCCCCGGAGGCTGCGAGATGGCGTACGAACAGCGAGGACAAGGTCGTCTTGCCGCTGCCGCCCTTGCCGACGAAAGCAATTTTCATGTTCACCTAGCGTAGTAGGTCCATCGCTCTGTGTGGCCGATCCGCCGGTAATCGTCCTGACGACCACTCCATCGTGGGGCCTCCGCCGGAACCGCGGTCAAGGCTCGTCCCTCGCCGTCACTTGCTCCGGTGCTCCCCGGGCGGGGTGCCGGGCCGGGCGATGTGGGGCCGGGTGAGGGCGCGTAATGTCGTACTCATGAGTACGACTGGCGCGTCCGCCGACCCGCTCGCGGCCCTGGGTTCCCTTCCCGGTGTGGCCGACTCCGTGGAGTCCGTCCGCAAGTACGTCGACCGGGTCTACGGCCACCGCATCATGCGTCGCCGCAGCAACGAGATCACGTCCGAGGCCGCTCTGCGCGGAGCCCGTGGGTCCGCCGCGCTGGCCGGCGCGGACTGGGCGCTGGAGGAGGTCCGCCGCAGGGCCGACTTCAGCGGTGACGACGAGGCCCGGGTGGTGGGCGCCGCGCTGCGGCTCACCGCGGAGGCGGGGCAACTGCTCTCCATCTGGCGGCAGTCACCGCTGCGGGTGCTGGCCCGCCTGCACCTGGTGGCGGCCGCGGGCGGCGGCGACGACATCGGGCGCCCCCGGCTGGCCGGCGAGACGGTCGACGAGCCGCTGATCGAGCTGCCGCTGCCCGACGCGGACGAGGTCGCCGGACGACTGGACGGGCTCGCCCGGCTGATCATCGACGGCGGCTCGGCGCCCGCCCTGGTCAAGGCCGCGGTGGTGCACGGCGAGCTCCTCGCGCTGCGGCCGTTCCGCTCGCACAACGGTCTGGTGGCCAGGGCCGCCGAGCGGATCGTCCTGGTGGGCAGCGGGCTGGACCCCAAGTCGATCTGCCCGGCCGAGGTGGGGCACGCGGAACTGGGGCGGGCCGCCTATAGGGCGGCCCTGGACGGCTACGTCTCCGGGACTCCGGAGGGGATGAGCGCCTGGATCACGCACTGCGGCAAGGCGGTCGAGCTGGGCGCCCGGGAGTCGACGGCGGTCTGCGAGGCGCTTCAGCGCGGCGCCGCCTGAGACGCGGCCGGCAGGGCGGGGGCGGGGGCCCAACCGCCCCGCACGGGCCCGCACAGGGTTGCGGCGGCACGAGTTCTCGTGCCGCCGCTCGCATGACGCCGCCGGGTTACCAAGCGTCCTCGTAAGTCGCCCATCAGGCCGGGAACTTTCTCCCGTGGCCTGGTGCGGCTGGCCCGTAATCGACGGGTCGACGTCGCGTGGGTGCCCGGTTGTTCATGCTCCGGTCCGTGGGGCCATTGCGTTGCGAAGGTCATCCCGTCGGATGTCCCCGGTCTCGCGGGCCGTTAAGTCCTTTGTACTCCTGTTGTGCGGCCTGTGTGAACCCCTGTCGGAATTCGTTTGATTTGCCGTTCAAGTACTTCGCTCGAACACTCCGCGCCGGCCGCAGGGGGCGTTCCCGCGACCTGTGCGCCGGCGCCCCCTGACCGATGGTCAGGGGGCGCCGTGCGACGGCCGAGCGGCGTGTGTCGGGCTGTCAGACGGAGGCCGCCCGCCTGCGGCTGGTGGCGTACCAGACGAGGGCGGCCGCTGCCGCGGCGCCGACCGTGGCCGCGGCGACCAGCACCGGGCGGGAGGGGGCCGTGAAGTTCGGCACCCGCTGCTTCAGGCGGACCGGCCGGCTGAAGTCGAGGATCGGCCAGCCGCGCGTCAGCGCCTCACGGCGCAGCGTGCGGTCGGGGTTGACGGCGTGCGGGTGGCCCACCGTCTCCAGCATGGGCAGGTCCGTCGCCGAGTCGCTGTAGGCGTAGCAACGGGTCAGGTCGTATCCCTCGGACTCGGCCAGCTCGCGGATGGCCTCGGCCTTGGTGGGGCCGTAGGCGTAGTACTCGACCTCGCCGGTGAAGCGGCCGTCGTCGCCGACCACCATCCGGGTGGCCACCACCCGGTCGGCGCCCAGCATCTCGCCGATCGGCTCGACCATCACCGACCCGGAGGTCGAGACGATCACCACGTCACGGCCGGCCAGGTGGTGCTCCTCGATCAGCGAGGCGGCCTCGTCGTAGATGATCGGGTCGATGAGGTCGTGCAAGGTCTCGGCGATGATGTCCCTGACCTGCTGGACGTCCCAGCCGCGGCACATGGCGGACATGTGCTTCCGCATGCGTTCCATCTGGTCGTGGTCGGCGCCGCCCGCCAGAAAGACGAACTGGATGTACGCCGTGCGCAGGGCGGCGCGGCGATTGATCAGTCCGCCTTGGTAGAAGGACCTGCCGAAGGTGAGCGTGCTCGACTTCGCGATGACCGTCTTGTCCAGGTCGAAGAAGGCCGCGGTGCGGGGCAAGGAGTGGTTTTCCACAAGGCGAGCATAGGGGGCAGCCATTCGGCGTAAGGTGTGGCGCGTGGGTTTGCCTGAGAAGCCTCTCGGGTACACCATGGAAGTCACGGATCGTTCGCGACCGTGCTAACCCGGTCCGGCTCCTCCCCCCCCCGAGTCGGATCGTGGATGACGACCCCCGCTCTCCCCCCCGGCGGGGGTCGTCGCATGTCCGGACGGGTTTTCGCCCCCCGGACCAGGCGGCCGGAGCCTCTCTCGCAGAGGATCCGGCCGCCTTTTGCGTGCTCACGGATGGTGACTGTCGGTAATCGAGGGGATGCGTCCGGGTTGCCTCTCCGCGACGGCTCCGCGCGCCGGTGGGTCATGCCCTCGCGCGTCGCTCGTGGGGGTGAACCCGTTATTCACATTCGCCGGGTTGTCCCCCGTTTTCCACCAAGATCCACTTCTTTTTCCGTTGTGCCGCACGGTGTTTCCGACGCGCCCGGTTGACGGTTCGTGCCTTCGCCCGCCCCGTTTTTCCGCCCGCGCGCCGCTGAGTTCCGACACCAGTTCCGACACCGACGGCCGGGGAGACATGTCCTCCCCGCGCGGGCAGGAGGCAGCAGCCATGACCGGACGTACCCCCGACACCCCCGGAACACCCGCCGGCGGTCCCGGCCGGGGAGCGGGCGTACCGCTCATCGTGACCGAGGACCCGCTGCTCCTCGACGATCTGCTGCGGCTGTGCGCCGCGGCCGGGGCGACCCCCGAGGTGCATCCCGGGCCACCCGGCAGACGCTCCGCCTGGGAGGGCGCGCCGCTCGTCCTGATCGGGGACGACGCCGCCCGCCGGGTACGGAGCGCGCCGCGCAGACCGGGCGTCGTCCTGGTCGGGCGGGACCCGGACGATCCCGGGGTGTGGCGTCACGCCGTCGAGATCGGCGCCGACCACGTGCTGGTGCTGCCGGACGGCGAGCAATGGCTCACGGACCGGATCGCGGACGTCGTGGAGGGCGTGGGCCGCCCCGCCCTCACGGTCGGGGTCATCGGCGGCCGGGGCGGGGCCGGAGCCTCCACGCTGGCCTGCGCGCTGGCCGTCACCTCCGCCCGTGGCGGGGTGCGCACGCTCCTGGTGGACGCCGACCCCCTCGGGGGAGGGCTGGACGTGCTGCTGGGCGGCGAGGCCGCCGAAGGGCTGCGCTGGCCCGCCTTCGCCTCCTCGCGGGGCCGGCTGGGCGGCGGGGCGCTCGAGGAGTCCCTGCCCAGCCTCCACTCGCTACGGGTGCTGAGCTGGGACCGCGGTGACTGTGTGAGCGTTCCCCCCGACGCCGTGCGTGCCGTGCTGGCGGCGGCCCGGCGAGGCGGTGGTGCGGTGGTCGTGGACCTGCCCCGGCGGGTCGACGAGGGCGTCGCGGAGATCCTGGCGCAGCTGGACCTGGCGGTGCTGGTGGTGCCCGCGGAGATCAGGGCGGTGGCCGCGGCGGGCCGGGTGGCCTCGATGGCCGGGATGGTGCTGCGGGACCTCCGGGTCGCCGTCCGCGGACCCCACGCACCGGGCCTCGACGGCGCGGAGGTCGCCCGGCTGCTGGGCCTCCCCCTGCTCGGAGAGGTCCCGGCCGACCCGGACCTGCGTCCACCCGCGACGGCCTCGCTGCCTCCCGGGGCGGCGCCCCGGGCCCCGTTGACCCGGTTCTGCCGCCAGTTCTGGGACCGCGCGACGGCTTCGGCCGGTGGACGATGAACGCCCGCACGAGGAGCGTGAACGCCCGTTCGGGGAGCGGAGCCCCTCAGGACGCCGGGTCGACGGGAGACCTGATCGACGGAGTGCGCCGCTGGCTGGCCGAGAGCGGAGCCGACCCCACACCGGCCCGGGTGGCCCAGGCGCTGCGCGAGCGGGGCGGCCGCGTGCTCGGGGACGAGGAGGTGCTGGGCGCGGCGGTGCGGCTGCGCTCCGAACTGGTGGGAAGCGGACCGCTGGAACCGCTGCTCGCCGACCCCGCGGTGACGGACGTCCTGGTGTCCGCGCCGGACCGGGTGTGGGTGGACCGGGGCACGGGGCTGGAACTGACCGGCATCGCCTTCCCGGACGCCGTGGCGGTGCGCCGGCTGGCCCAGCGGCTGGCCTCCGTCGCCGGACGCCGCCTCGACGACGCCCGCCCTTGGGTGGACGCGCGGCTGCCCGACGGGACACGGTTGCACGCCGTGCTCCCACCGGTCGCGGTGGGCTGCGCCTGCCTCTCGCTGCGGGTGGTCCGTCCGCGCGCCTTCACCCTCGGCGAGCTGACGGCCGCCGGAATGTTGCCGCCCAGCGGGGAGGGGGTGCTGCGGGCCTTGGTGGACGCCCGGCTGTCCTTCCTGATCAGCGGAGGCACGGGTACCGGCAAGACCACGCTGCTCAGCGCGCTGCTGGGCCTGGCCGGCCCGGCCGAGCGCATCGTGCTGGCCGAGGACTCGGCGGAGCTGCGGCCGGAGCACCCCCACGTCGTCCGGCTGGAGAGCCGACCGGCGAACCAGGAGGGCGCCGGGCTGGTGACGCTCGAGGACCTGGTGCGGCAGGCGCTCAGGATGCGGCCCGACCGACTGGTCGTGGGCGAGGTGCGCGGGGCCGAGGTGGTCCATCTGCTGGCCGCGCTCAACACCGGACACAGCGGGTGCGGGACGGTGCACGCCAACGCGGCCGCGGACGTCCCGGCCCGGCTGGAGGCCCTGGGGACGGCCGCGGGGCTCGACCGGGCCGCGCTGCACAGCCAGCTCGCCGCGGCGCTGTCGGTGGTGATCCACCTCGTGCGTGATCGCGGCGGACGCCGTCGGATCGCCGAGGTGCGGGTGCTGGAGCGCGACGCGGCGGGGCTGGTGCGGACGGTGCCCGCCCTGCGGTGGAGCGAGCGGGCCTTCGTGCCGCAGACCGGGTGGGAGCGCTTGGTGCGACTGCTGGACGCCGGGACTCCGGACGGTGCGGAGCAGTGGGCGGAGCGTCGCCCGGAGGATCGGGCGCTGGAGCGGGCCGGTGCGGGGGAGGCGTGGTGATGCTCGGGGCCGCGAGTGCGGTCGGGGTGGGGAGCGGGGCGGTCGCGATGGCGGCGGTGTGCGCGGCGGTGGGCCTCTGGTGGTGGCCGGGAGCGAGGTCGCACGCTCCTCGGGCACGAGCCATGGCGCGGGCGACCCCGACGCGATCCGGCGCCGTGGACGCGGAGCCGGGCCCGTGGGGCGGGCCGGACGGGGGCCGGGAGCGCGGGCCGGGCGGAGGCCGGGAGCGCGGTCTGCGGGGCGGGCCGGCCCGGCGGCTTCTTGATCCGGTTCTCCGGGCCCGTGGGCGTCGGCCCGGAGCCGAGTGGTGGGCCCCGGTGGCCGGGGGAGTGGTGGCGTTGCTGGGGTCCTCGCCCCTCCCCTTGGCGGTGGGCATGGCGGCCGTGCCCATGCTGCGAAGGGTGCGGCGCGCATCCGGCCTGCGGGCGGAACACGACCGGCGGGCAGAGGCGGTGATCGCCCTGTGCGGTGCGCTGGCGGGCGAGGTGCGCGCGGGCCGACAGCCGGGAGAGGCCCTGACCCTGGTGCTGCGCGGGGAGGGCGGCGGCGTGCTCGGCAGGACCCTCGCTCCGGCGGTGGCGGCCGCGCGCTTCGGCGGTGACGTCGCCACAGCTCTGACGGGTGCGGCGCGTGCCCCTGGAGCGGAAGGACTGCGCGGATTGGCGGCGTGCTGGCGGGTGGCGGTGGACCGTGGTGCGGGACTCGCCGACGGCCTGGAGCGGCTCGACGCGGCTCTGCGGTCGGAGCGGGACCGGCGCGCCGACCTCCGGTCCCAGTTGGCGGGCGCCAGAGCCACCACCGTGATGCTCGCCGGGCTGCCCGCCCTCGGTCTGCTCCTGGGCACGGCGATGGGAGCCGAACCACTGCGGATCCTCCTGCACACCGGGCCGGGGCTGGGGTGCCTGGCCGTCGGCGGAGGTCTGGAGGCCGCGGGCCTGTGGTGGGCGTCGCGCATCGTCCGCGGAGCGGAGGCGGAGGCATGACCTGGCCGGGTGTCGTGACGGCGCTGGGGGTGACGACCGGGCTGGTCTGGGCGGCGGGTGAGGTTGCCGGGCGCCGGGGTGCGGGACGTGGCCGTCGGCGGGCGGCCTCGCTGCTGGGACGACCCGCCGGGTCGCCGCCCACCGCGCGGTGGCGGTGGCCCCCCGGTGTGACGGCGAGGCGGAGGGCGGCTGCCCTGGGTGCGGTCGTCCTGGGCTGGCTGCTCGTCGGAGGGCTGCCCGGGCTGGCGGTGGGCGTGGTCTCCGGGCTCGTCATGGAGCGACGACTCGGACGACAGGCCGCCCGGGAAGCCGGTGCGGACCGCGGTGCGGCTCAGGCGGCCCGGCAGCTGCCACTCGCGGCCGACCTGCTGGCCGCGTGCGTCGAGGCCGGGGCCGAACCCGTGGTCGCGGCCCGGGCCGTCGGCGAGGCGCTCGGCGGGCCGCTGGGAGAGCGGCTGGCTCAGGGTGCGGCCGAGGTCCGTCTCGGGGGAGACGCGGCCGGCGCCTGGCAGCGTCTGGCCGCCGTTCCGGGCGCGGGCCCCCTCGCCCGGCTCATCGAGCGGGCGGGTGAGTCGGGTCTGCCGGCGGCCGCCCCCGCCGCCCGTCTGGCCGCCGAGGCCCGCGCGGCGGGAGACCGGGCCGCCACCGCACGGGCCCGCAGGGCGGGCGTGCTGATCACCGGACCGGTGGGCCTCTGTTTCCTCCCCGCCTTCATCGCCATCGGGGTGCTCCCTGTGGTCATCGGCCTGGCGGACGGCGCGCTCGGCGGCGGCCCGTGAGCGCGCACCACCACCCGTGAGCGCGCGCGCCCCGAAGAACTCCGCCGCGCGCATGCGGCGGACATCGAGGAAATCAACGGAACGAACGACCTGGAGGTCGGAATGCGGAACATCACGCGACGAGCACGTCGGCTGCGGGGCAGGCTGCTGTACCTGGTCCGCAGGGTCGACAGGGCCCATCGGGACGCGGGCATGGTCACGTCCGAGTACGCGATGGGCATCGTGGCAGCCGTCGCCTTCGCGGCGGTGCTCTACAAGGTGGTGACCAGCGGTCAGGTCGACGCCGAGTTGCAGGGACTGGTGAAGAAGGCGCTCGATGGAGGGCCATGAGGCCGTGCGGCCGGCACGGGACCGGCAGAGCGGGATGGTGACCGCCGAGACCGCCGTCACCCTGCCGGTGCTGGTCCTCTTCGGGGTGGCGCTGGTGTGGGCCCTGATGGCCACCGCCGCGCAGATCCAGTGCGTGGACGCGGCCCGGGCCGGCGCCCGGGCCGCTGCCCGCCAGGACCCCGAGGACACGGTTCTGGCTGTCGCCCGGCGAGCCGCCCCGGAAGGAGCGAGTGTGACCGTGGGCCGGAGCGACGGCCTCGTCCGGGTACGGGTGGTGGCCCGCCTTCCGGGTGCCGGCGCCCTGCCGTTCGAGGTGCGGCACGAGGCCGTCACGCCGGCCGAGGAGACCGTTGGAGCCGGACCGTGAGGAGCCGGGGCGGGGGGAGCCAGGCCGTGAGGAGCCGGGGCGGGAGAGGCCGGGGCGACCGTGGGTCGGCCACGATCTGGACGGGCGCATTCATGAGCGCCCTCGGCGTGGTCTTCGCGGCGGTGCTCGCGATGAGCGAGGCGGTGGTGGTGCGGCACCGCGCCTCGGCGGCAGCCGACCTGGCGGCGCTGGCGGCGGCGCGGCACTGGCCCGACGGCACGGCGGCCGCCTGCGCGCAGGCCGATCGGGTGGTCCGGGCCCAGCGGGTTCAGCTCGTCAGGTGCGAGCTCGTGGGAGAGGTGGCCGACGTCGTCGCGGAGGCCGGCCACGGTCCCTTCACGGCGGAGTCCCGGGCCAGAGCCGGACCGCCGGCTCCGGACCCGCCGCCCATAGGCGACGCACCCGGACCGCCCGCCTCCCCGACCTCACCCGTGGGGGAGGTGCCCGGCCCGCCGTCGGCTCCGTCGCCGCTCACGCTGCCGTCGTAGGCGCTGTCGCGGCCGTCGTAGGCACCGTCGCGGCCGCGAGGGCTCGGTGGCGCGGCCGGCCCTCCGTCGGTTGGCGGCGCGTCCGGAGCGTCGTCAGGATTCCGGTCCGGTGCGCGGGTCCGTCTCCGCGCCGTCCTCCCCGGCTGTGGTCGTGGCCGATCGGTCGCCCGCACCGCCCTCCGCGTCCGCCTCCGCCTCCGCGCCCGCGTCCCCGGCTGTGGTCGCCGCCGATCGGTCGCCCGCGCCTGCGCCGTCGCCGTCGCCCGCGCCGGCCGCGTCGCCCTCGGTCGGCGCACCGCGGAGCAGTTCGCCCAGCAGCCGTACGGCGCCCCGCTTGTGCAGCGGTTCGTTCCCGTTGCCGCACTTGGGGGACTGGATGCAGGACGGGCACCCCGCCTCGCACTCGCAGGACCCGATCGCCTCGCGGGTCGCCCGCAGCCACTCCCGCGCGGTGTGGAAGGCCCGCTCGGCGAACCCGGCGCCGCCGGGATGGCCGTCGTAGACGAACACGGTGGGCAGCAGCGTGTCGGGGTGCAGCGGGACGGAGACGCCGCCGATGTCCCAGCGGTCGCAGGTGGCGAACAGCGGCAGCATGCCGATCGAGGCGTGCTCGGCGGCGTGCAGGGACCCGCCGAGGATCTCGGGCGTGATGCGCGCCGCGTCCAGCTGGTCCTCCGTGACGGTCCACCAGACGGCGCGGGTCCGCAGCGTGCGGGGCGGCAGGTCCAGCTTGGTCTCGCCCAGCACCTCCCCGGTGATCAAGCGGCGCCGCAGGTAGGAGACCACCTGGTTGGTGACCTCCACCGACCCGAAGCACAGGCGGCCGTCGCCCCAGGGGATCTCGGTGTCGGTGGAGAGGACGGAGATGGCCGTGGTGTCCCGGGCGACCGTCGTGTACGGCGGGTCGGCCCTCTCGACCAGGGCGACGGACGTCTCCAGGTCGAGTTCGCGGACCAGGTAGGTGAGCCCCCGGTGGAGGTGGACCGCGCCCTCGTGGACCGCCGTGTGGGCGGCTCCCGCGTCGACGGTGCCCAGGAGACGGCCGGTGTCCGCCTCCACCACCTGCACCGGCCGTCCGCCCGCGCCCCGGATGTCCGCGAGGTCCGCCGCCCGCTCCCGCCGGGTCCAGTGCCACGCCCGGGCGCGACGGCGCAACAGCTGCGCCGCCTCCAGCTGAGGCATCAGGTCGCCGGTCGCCGGGCCGAAGAGGGCGAGGTCCTCGTCGGTCAGCGGAAGCTCGGCCGCCGCGGCACACAGGTGCGGGGCGAGCACGTACGGGTTGTCCGGGTCGAGGACGGTGGACTCCACCGGACGGTCGAACAGCGCCTCCGGATGGTGCACCAGGAAGGTGTCCAGCGGATCGTCCCGGGCCACCAGGACGGCCAGCGCGCCCTGGCCGGTCCGGCCCGCCCGGCCGGCCTGCTGCCAGAGGGAGGCCCTGGTGCCGGGGTAGCCGCAGATGAGCACGGCGTCGAGGCCGGAGACGTCCACGCCGAGTTCCAGCGCGGTGGTCGCGGCGAGCCCCAGAAGCTCTCCGGAGTGGAGCGCGCGCTCCAGCGCGCGCCGTTCCTCGGGCAGATAGCCACCCCGGTAGGCCGCGACACGCCCGGCCAGAGAACGATCTTTTTCGGCCAGTCGCTCCTGCGTGATCACGGAGATCAGCTCCGCGCCGCGCCTCGACCGGACGAAGGCAACGGTGCGCACACCCTGGAGGGTGAGGGAGGTGAGCAGGTCGGCCGTCTCGGCGGTCGCGGTGCGGCGGACGGGCGCGCCCTTCTCACCCTGGAGGTCGGTCAGCGGCGGCTCCCACAGCGCGAACACCAGTTCACCGCGGGGCGAGGCGTCGTCGGCGACCTCGATCACCGGCAGGCCGGTGAGCCGCCGGGCCGCCTCGGCCGGCTCCGCCGCGGTGGCGCTGGCCAGCAGGAACACCGGGGAGGACCCGTACCGGGCGCAGAGCCTGCGCAGCCGGCGCAGCACCTGGGCCACGTGCGAACCGAAGACCCCGCGGTAGGTGTGGCATTCGTCGATCACCACGTACCGCAGCGCCCGCAGGAAGGAGGACCAGCGAGGGTGGGAGGGGAGGACGCCGCGGTGCAGCATGTCCGGATTCGTCAGCACATAATTGGCGTACTGCCGGACCCACTCACGTTCCTCGACCGGTGTGTCGCCGTCGTACACGGCCGGCCGGACCTTCGTACCCAGCGGGCCGGCGAGCTCCTTCACGGCACGGTGCTGGTCGGCGGCGAGGGCCTTGGTGGGAGCCAGGTACAGGGCGGTGGCGCCACGTCCGTTGGGTGCCTCCGCGCCGTCCAGGAGGGCGGAGAGGACGGGCACCAGATAGGCCAGCGACTTGCCCGACGCCGTTCCGGTGGCGACCACGACGGACTCGCCGTCCAGGGCGTGCTCGGCCACTCGCGCCTGGTGGGCCCAGGGGTGCTCGATGCCGCGCTCCCGGACCGCCGCCAGAACTTCTTCACGGATCTCGTGCGGCCAGACGGCATGCCGACCCTCCCGAGGGGGCAGGTGCTCCGTATGAGTGATGCGCGCAGCACGATCCTGGCCCCCGGCGAGCCGGTCCAGAATCGTGCCCGGCGAGGGGCGGGAAGCAGTGTCCGTCCGGGTTCGACCGGATCGGTGATTCTCAGCCATCGGCACCGAGTGTGTCACCGGCTGGAAGGACAATGGACCCAAGGCGTCGTGCGCGCCTGCCGGTAAGTGATTGAATGCCATCGCGGCTGGCGAACAGTCCCGGGGATTCCGCCAGGTGTCCCGAGGGGCGACCGCTCGATAGCAAGGTGCTGGAGGATCCGTGGACCTGTCCCTGTCGACCCGTACCGTCGGCGATCGCACGGTCGTCGAGGTCGGTGGCGAAATCGACGTATATACCGCGCCCAAGCTGCGCGAGCAGCTGGTCGAGCTGGTGAACGACGGGAGCTTCCACCTCGTCGTCGACATGGAGGGCGTGGACTTCCTCGACTCCACCGGGCTCGGCGTGCTGGTCGGCGGCCTGAAGCGGGTGCGCGCCCATGAGGGCTCGCTCCGTCTGGTGTGCAACCAGGAGCGCATTCTGAAGATTTTCCGGATCACCGGCCTGACCAAGGTCTTCCCGATCCACACGTCGGTCGAGGAAGCGGTCGCGGCCACCGACTGACAAGTGCCGCCCCGGGCCTCGGCCCGGGGCGGACGTCATCGGGAGGGTGAGCCGTCACCTCGGCATGCCCTCCGGACAGCAGGACCGTAGTTCCGAGGGGGATGTGCATGGCCACCGTTGAACTCCTCATCAGCCCGCTTCCGGCGCACGTCCGGACGGCCAGGCTGGTGGCGGCCGCGGTGGCGCGCCGGGCCGGAGTGGACGAGGCGGTCCTCGACGAGGTGCGTCTCGCCGTCGGCGAGGCGTGTTCCCGTGCGGTCGGTCTCCACCGGGGCAGCGGCCTCGGCTCGCCGGTGCGCATCGCGCTCACCGACGAGGAAAAACTCTTCTCCATCGAGGTGGCCGACGACGCGCCCCGATCGACGTCCGCCGACGCGGTGCCCGGGGATTCCCCCGCCGCGCTCGACACGGCCGAGACCGAGGAGGACCAGATGGGCCTCGCGGTGATCTCCGGCCTGGTGGACGACCTCGAGGTCAGTGCGGGGGCCGGAGGCGGCCTGATCCGCATGACCTGGCCCACCGCCCGCGCCTGACACCCGTCAGCCCCTCGACTCCTCCACACGGGCGTTCCCGGCCCTTCCTGCCCGTGTTCTCCCTGGCGTGTCCTTCCCGCCTGCTTTCTCCCTGATGTGCGCCTTCGCCTCGTTCGTGTGACGCTGCTCCGAAGAGCGTGGCGGCCCTCCGGCCTCCGCTTCGCGCTCGGTCCAGGCGTCGAGGAGGACGAATGGCGGGGCTTTCCCCCGTATCCGGCCAGGCGCACCTCGCCGTGGTGCTCACCGACGGGAACCGGATCGTGGTGGCCGTGATCGCCGTGGTGGCGCTGGCCGCGCTCGCGGTGGCCGGCGTACTGGTCCGCCAGGTGCTCGCGGCCGGCGAGGGAACCGAGAACATGCGGCAGATCGCCGCGGCGGTGCAGGAAGGCGCCCGGGCCTACCTGGCCCGCCAGCTGCGCACCCTCGCCGTCTTCGCCGTCGTGGTCTTCCTCCTGCTGCTCCTGCTGCCCGCCGACGACTGGGGCCAGCGCATCGGTCGGTCCGTCTTCTTCCTGATCGGGGCGGTCTTCTCGGCCGCCACCGGTTACACCGGCATGTGGCTGGCCGTCCGCACGAACGTCCGGGTCGCGGCAGCCGCGCGGGACGCCGCCGACGAGACGTCCACGGCGGGCGCCACGCGGACGGCGATGCGCATCGCGTTCCGGACCGGCGGCGTGGTCGGCATGTTCACCGTGGGCCTCGGCCTGCTCGGGGCCTCCTGCGTGGTGCTGGTGTACGCCGCGGACGCGCCGAAGGTCCTCGAAGGCTTCGGCCTGGGCGCCGCGCTGATCGCCATGTTCATGCGCGTCGGCGGTGGGATCTTCACCAAGGCCGCCGACGTCGGCGCCGACCTGGTCGGGAAGATCGAGAAGGGCATCCCGGAGGACGACCCGCGCAACGCCGCCACCATCGCCGACAACGTCGGGGACAACGTGGGGGACTGCGCGGGCATGGCGGCCGACCTCTTCGAGTCCTACGCGGTGACGCTGGTCGCCGCGCTGATCCTGGGCACGGCGGCGTTCGGTGACGCGGGGCTCGCGTTTCCGCTGATGGTTCCGGCGATCGGCGTGGTCACGGCGGTGATCGGCATCTACGCGGTGGCCCCCCGTCGAGCCGACCGCAGCGGCATGAGCGCGATCAACCGGGGCTTCTTCGTCTCCGCGGCCGTCTCCCTGGCCCTGGTGGCCGTCGCCGCGTTCGTCTACCTGCCCTCCACCTACGCGGAGCTGGACGGGGTGACCGACCCGGCGGTCGCCGGCCGTTCGGGGGACCCGCGGGTGCTGGCGCTGGTCGCGGTGGCCATCGGCATCGTGCTCGCCGCACTGATCCAGCAGCTGACCGGCTATTTCACCGAGACCGGCCGCCGCCCCGTGCGGGACATCGGCCGGACCTCGCTCACCGGACCGGCCACCGTGATCCTGGCCGGTGTCGCGATGGGGCTGGAATCGGCCGTCTACACCGCCCTGCTGATCGCCCTCGGGGTCTACGGGGCCTTCCTGCTGGGCGGCGCCTCGGTGATGCTCGCGCTGTTCGCGGTGGCCCTCGCGGGCACCGGCCTGCTGACCACCGTCGGCGTGATCGTCGCCATGGACACCTTCGGCCCGGTCTCCGACAACGCGCAGGGCATCGCCGAGATGTCCGGTGACGTGGAGGGCCCGGGTGCCCAGGTGCTGACCGACCTCGACGCGGTGGGCAACACCACCAAGGCGATCACCAAGGGCATCGCCATCGCCACCGCGGTGCTCGCGGCGGCGGCGCTCTTCGGTTCCTACCGGGACGCCGTGCTCACCGGTGCGCGCGAGGTGGGGGAGAGGGTCTCCGGCCCCGGCGCGCCGCTGACGCTGATCACGGACATCACCCAGCCCAACAACCTGGTCGGGCTGATCATGGGCGCCGCGGTGGTCTTCCTCTTCGCCGGGCTGGCCGTCAACGCGGTGTCGCGGTCGGCGGGCGCGGTCGTCCACGAGGTCCGCCGCCAGTTCCGGGAGCACCCCGGGATCATGGACCGCACCGAGAAGCCGGAGTACGGGCGGGTCGTCGACATCTGCACCCGGGACGCCCTGCGCGAGCTGACCACACCCGGTCTGCTGGCCGTGACCGCGCCCATCGCCGTCGGCTTCACGCTCGGGGTCGGCGCGCTCGCCTCCTTCCTGGCCGGCGCCATCGGCGCCGGCACCCTGATGGCGGTGTTCCTCGCCAATTCCGGCGGAGCCTGGGACAACGCGAAGAAGCTGGTGGAGGACGGTCACTTCGGCGGCAAGGGCAGCGAGGCCCACGAGGCCACCGTCATCGGCGACACCGTGGGCGACCCGTTCAAGGACACCGCGGGTCCGGCCATCAACCCGCTGCTGAAGGTGATGAACCTGGTGGCGCTGCTGATCGCGCCCGCGGTGATCCAGCTCGGCTACGGCTCGGGTGCCAGCCCGGGCCTGCGGGCGCTGGTCGCGGTGCTCGCGCTGGTCGTCGTCGTGGCCGCCGTGTGGGTCTCCCGGCGCAGGGGGATCGCCATGGGCGACCCGGACGAGGCGCGGGCGCCGGCCGGGCGCTGACGGATCGTCCAGGTGTACCGGCTGGACGTGGGCCCCGGGGCCCCTGCGTCGCCACCCCGCGTCTCAACGAGCACTTGTGCCCTTCTTGTGTGCGAACTTGCACAACGGCGGCCGTGAATCTTCTCTCGCTGATGCAAAAGGATTCAATCAGCCATAAATCGGATGCTCGGACTCCGTGCGGCCCTCCCCTGGCGTGTATGTTCCGGGGCCGAGAGCGACGGAAGGGACCGACCCGGTGAAGAAGAAGCTCGCGACCGCCCTGGCCGGCGGTGCGGCACTGATGCTGGCGCTGTCCGGTTGCGGCGACGACAACAGCGAAGAACTCAACGCCTGGGCCAAGAAGGTCTGTGACGGTGTGCAGCCTCAGGCCAAGAAGATCCAGGCGGCCAACGCCTCGATCCAGGAGGACAGTTCCGACAAGGCGCCGCCCAAGGACGTCAAGGAGACCGATTCCCAGGCCTTCCAGGACATCTCCGACGCCTACCGGAAGATCGGCTCCGTGATCGACCGTGCCGGTCCGCCGGCGGTGGAGAACGGTGAGAAGAAGCAGAAGGACGCGGTGAAGGAGCTCAACTCCATCGCCGATTCCTACGCCGACCTGAAGAAGCAGGTCGACAAGCTCAAGACCGACGACCAGGCCGAGTTCGCCGACGGGCTCAAGGAGGTCGGCGCCGAGCTGCAGAAGCTCAGCGGCAGCGGCAGTGACGCCCTCAAGCGGCTCGAGGAGGGCGAGGTCGGCCAGGCCATGCGCGAGCAGCCCACCTGCGAGGCCGGAGGCGGCACCGGGTCGAAGTCCGACGCCTGACCCGCGGCCGCACCCAGGGTGACCGGTCGCCGGTGCTCCGGGTCCCTGTGGATCCGTGAGCCCGACCCACCCCGTGGGGTCACTCGGGAGGGTGACGCAGTGTCGGGCGGACGCCGCCCTGTCCACAGATGACGCCGGCGGCCTCCTCTTCCGCCCCTCCGTCGTCCACAGGCGGACGTGCCGGCTGGGCCCGAGCGGTGACAATGGGACGGTGAGCAACGCCAGCCAGTCACCCCAGCCCTCGGACACGAGGCCCTCGGCCCTGTCCGCCCTGCCGGCCGCCGACCGTCCCGACACCACGGCGCGTCTCCGGGAAGCCCTCCTCGCGGCGGACTTCACCGCCGACGGGCTGCTCGAGCTGCTCGGCGCCCCGGCCTACGCGGCGCTGGCGCGGGCCGAGACCGTCCCCGCGCTGCGCGCCACGCGCGGCGACTCGGCGCTGCGGATACTGGTCCGCCTGTTCCTCCTCCAGCAGCCCGTCGCGGGCGGGCGGGCGGCCGAGGTGCTGCCGCTGGAGGACTGTCTGGACGCCGGATGGCTGCGGCCGGCCGGTGGCGACGAGGTCGCCGCCACCGTGGACGTGCGGCCCTACGGCGGGCCGGGCGGCGAGGACTGGTTCATCGTGTCCGACCTCGGCTGCGCCGTGGGCGGGGCCGGTGGCATCGGCAGCAAGGAGGAGGGCGTGGTCCTCGGCGTGGGCGGCGCCTCCACGACCCTGGCCGGCCTCACCGTGCGCACCCCGGTCGCCTCCGCCCTCGACCTCGGCACCGGCTCCGGGATCCAGGCGCTCCACGCGACCGGGCACGCCACCCGGGTGACGGCCACCGACCTCAACCCCCGCGCCCTGCACGTGACCGCGCTGACTCTCGCGCTCTCGGGGGCGCCGGCCGCCGAGCTGTACGAGGGCTCGCTCTTCGAGCCGCTGCCGGAGCAGGACAGGTACGACCTGATCGTCTCCAATCCGCCGTTCGTGATCTCCCCCGGAGCCCGCCTCACCTACCGGGACGGCGGGATGAGCGGCGACGACCTGTGCCGCACCCTGGTCCAGCAGTCCGGCGCCCGGCTGAACGAGGGCGGGTTCGCGCAGTTCCTGGCCAACTGGGAGCACGTCGACGGGGAGGACTGGCAGAGTCGGCTGGCCTCCTGGGTGCCGTGGGGATGCGACGCCTGGATCGTCCAGCGAGAGGTGCAGGACGTCACGCAGTACGCCGAGCTGTGGCTGCGCGACGCCGGGGACCACCAGGGCGATCCCGCCGAGTACCAGGCCCGGTACGACGCCTGGCTCGACGAGTTCGAGGCCCGTGACGTGCGGTCGGTAGGCTTCGGCTGGATCACCCTGCGACGGAGCGCGGCGGCCGAGGCCGACCCGTCGGTCACCGTCGAGGAGTGGCCGCACCCGATCGAGCAGCCGCTCGGTGAGACGGTGCGGGCCCACTTCGACCGGGTGGACTACCTGCGGAGCAACGACGACGCGGCACTGCTGGAGGCGCACTTCCGGCTTGTCGGCGAGGTGCTGCAGGAGCAGGTCGGGCTGCCCGGGGCCGAGGACCCCGAGCACGTGGTGCTCCGCCAGAACCGCGGCATGCGCCGAGCCGCCCAGGTGGACACCGTGGGCGCCGGATTCGCCGGCGTCTGTGACGGATCGCTCAGTGCGGGCCGGATCCTGGACGCCATCGCCCAGCTCATGGGGGAGGATCCGGTGCTGCTGCGGGACCGCACGCCCGCGCAGATCCGGCTGCTGATCGAGCAGGGATTCCTCGAGCCGGCCTCCTGACCGGCGCGGCGTGACGCCGGTTCCCGGGCGGCGGGGTGTTTGAGGCGCGGCCCGCGGGGGACGCCGGATCCGTGCGCCGCCGCAGGCCAGGAGGACGGGCGGCGCGCGCCGCCCGGCCGGTTACCGGCCGGCTCGGGAGTCCGGGCGGCAGGAATGACGGTAGTCGGGTTACCGTTCGAGTGGCCGTTGCGGGCTTTTCCCGTTTGACACGGGGGCGGCATGTACCGTCACACTCCGCAGCGTCACCAGACCCGAACCCGGGGTGCCGGAGCACCTCGGGGAAGACCCCGCGTCGACCGGAGAGAAGAGCAGAAGTTGTCCCCGACCAGCGAGACCGCACAGGGCGGCCGCCGACTCGTCATCGTCGAGTCGCCTGCCAAGGCGAAGACGATCAAGGGCTATCTGGGCCCTGGCTACATCGTCGAGGCGAGCGTCGGGCACATCCGCGACCTTCCCAACGGCGCCGCGGAGGTGCCCGAGAAGTACACCGGCGAGGTCCGGCGCCTCGGGGTGGACGTCGATCACGACTTCCAGCCCGTCTACGTCGTCAACGCCGACAAGAAGGCCCAGGTCAAAAAGCTCAAGGACCTCCTGCGGGAGTCCGACGAACTCTTCCTCGCCACCGATGAGGACCGCGAGGGCGAGGCCATCGCCTGGCATCTCCAGGAAGTGCTCAAGCCCAAGGTCCCGGTCAAGCGGATGGTCTTCCACGAGATCACCAAGGACGCCATCCAGCAGGCCGTGCGCAACCCGCGCGAGCTGAACAAGAAGCTGGTCGACGCCCAGGAGACCCGCCGCATCCTGGACCGTCTCTACGGCTACGAGGTCTCCCCCGTGCTGTGGAAGAAGGTCATGCCGCGCCTGTCGGCCGGCCGCGTGCAGTCGGTGGCGACCCGCCTGGTCGTCGAGCGTGAGCGCGAGCGCATCGCCTTCCGCTCCGCCGAGTACTGGGACCTCACCGGCACCTTCGCCCAGGCTTCCGGCGCGGCCGGGGCCTCGGACTCGTCCGACCCCTCCTCGCTGGTCGCCCGCCTCGCCGCGGTGGACGGCGTGCGGGTCGCCCAGGGCCGCGACTTCGACTCCCGGGGTCAGGCCAGGACGGCGAACGTCCTCCACCTCGACGAGGCGAACGCCCGTGCCCTGGCGGCGGCGCTGGAGAACACGCGCTTCGAGGTCCGCTCGGTCGAGTCCAAGCCCTACCGCCGCTCGCCGTACGCCCCGTTCCGGACGACGACGCTGCAGCAGGAGGCCAGCCGCAAGCTCGGCTTCGGCGCCAAGGCGACCATGCAGATCGCCCAGAAGCTGTACGAGAACGGCTTCATCACCTACATGCGTACGGACTCCACCACGCTGTCGGAGACCGCGGTCTCCGCCGCCCGCGCGCAGGTCACCCAGCTGTACGGCGCCCAGTACCTGCCGGACAAGCCGCGCACCTACGCCGGCAAGGTGAAGAACGCGCAGGAGGCGCACGAGGCGATCCGCCCCTCCGGCGACCGCTTCCGCACCCCTGCCGAGACCGGTCTCACCGGTGACCAGTTCCGGCTCTACGAGCTGATCTGGAAGCGCACCGTCGCCTCCCAGATGAAGGACGCGACCGGCAACTCCGTCACCGTCCGGATCGGCGGCGCCGCCTCCGACGGCCGCGACGCCGAGTTCAGCGCCTCCGGCAAGACCATCACGTTCCACGGCTTCATGAAGGCCTACGTGGAGGGCGCCGACGACCCCAACGCCGAGCTCGACGACCGTGAGCGCCGGCTGCCGCAGGTCTCCGAGGGCGACCCGCTGAGCGCCGAGCAGATCACCGCCGACGGCCACTCGACCAAGCCGCCCGCCCGTTACACCGAGGCGTCGCTGGTCAAGGAGCTGGAGGAGCGCGAGATCGGCCGTCCGTCGACCTACGCGTCGATCATCGGCACCATCCTCGACCGCGGCTACGTCTTCAAGAAGGGCACGGCCCTGGTGCCGTCCTTCCTGTCCTTCGCCGTGGTCAACCTGCTGGAGAAGCACTTCGGCCGCCTCGTCGACTACGACTTCACCGCCCGCATGGAGGACGACCTCGACCGCATCGCGCGGGGCGAGGCGGAGTCCGTGCCGTGGCTGCGGCGCTTCTACTTCGGCGAGACCGGCGGGACCGGCGGGACGGCCGGCGGCAGCGGGGCGGCGGACGCGGGCAACGGAGACGGCGACCACCTCGGCGGTCTCAAGGAGCTCGTCACCGACCTCGGCGCCATCGACGCCCGCGAGGTCTCCTCGTTCCCCGTCGGCGACGGCATCGTGCTGCGGGTGGGCCGCTACGGCCCGTACGTCGAGCGCGGCGAGAAGGACGCCGAGGGCCACCAGCGCGCGGACGTCCCCGAGGACCTCGCGCCGGACGAGCTCACCGTCGAGCTGGCCGAGGAACTGCTCGCCCAGCCCAGCGGGGACCGCGACCTGGGTCAGGACCCGCAGACGGGCCGCCCCATCGTCGCCAAGGCCGGCCGGTACGGCCCCTACGTCACCGAGGTGCTCCCCGAGGACACCCCGAAGACCGGCAAGAACGCGGTCAAGCCGCGCACGGCGTCGCTCTTCAAGACGATGACCCTGGACACGGTCACCCTGGACGACGCGCTCAAGCTGATGTCGCTGCCCCGTGTGGTCGGCGCCGACGCCGAGGGCGTGGAGATCACCGCGCAGAACGGCCGCTACGGTCCGTACCTGAAGAAGGGGACGGACTCGCGGAGCCTCCAGTCGGAGGACCAGCTCTTCACCATCACGCTGGAGGAGGCGCTGGCGATCTACGCCCAGCCCAAGCAGCGTGGACGGGCCGCGGCCAAGCCCCCGCTGAAGGAGCTCGGCGACGACCCGGTCAGCGGCAAGCCGGCCGTGATCAAGGACGGCCGCTTCGGTCCCTACGTCACCGACGGCGAGACCAACGCGACCCTCCGCTCCGGCGACAGTGTCGAGACGATCACGCCGGAGCGCGGCTTCGAGCTGCTCGCCGAGAAGCGGGCCAAGGCCCCCGCCAAGAAGACGGCGAAGAAGACCGCCAAGAAGACCACGGCGAAGAAGGCGGCCACCAAGACGGCCACCAAGACCGCCGCGAAGAAGACGGCGGCCAAGAAGACCACCACCTCCGCGGCCAGGAAGACGGCGGCGAAGAAGACCACGGCGTCCACCGCCTCGAAGAAGACGGCGGCAGAGCCGCCCCTCGAGGACTGACCCGCCCGGGACCGGGAATCGAGGGAACTGGGCGGACGGCGCGGAGCCGTCGACGCCCGGAACCCACGATCGAACCCCCGGACCCGACCGACCATGCCGGCCCGGGGCCCGGTTTCCGCACGTGCGCGCGACGCCGCACGCGTTCGGAGGCCGGGCCCGTGGCGTCGGCGCGTCCCGATAGGCTGAACGCATGACGCGAGCCGAGCAGACAACGGCCCACTCCCCGGACCCCGACGACGCCCTGGTCGCAGATTCACGCGAACGGGCCGTGCGGTCCCTGCTGGGCAGGCCGCAGCTGAAGCGACTGTGGAGCGCCCACCTCGTCTCCGGAACCGGTGACCTCCTGGCCCTGCTGGTCCTGGTGCTGCTGGCACTCCAGGCGGCGGTCTCCGAGAGCACCTTCGGCGGCGGATCCCGCGGCGTCGCCCTCACGGTCGCCTGCGTGCTGGGCGCACGCGTGCTGTCGACCCTGCTCTTCGGCGCCGTACTGCTGGGGCCGCTCACCGCTCTGACCGCGGCCGAGGGGCCGCTGGACCGGCGCTGGACCATGGTCGGCGCCGACGGCTTCCGCCTGGTGCTGCTGATCCTGGCCCCGCTGTGGATCGACTGGACCCCCGGCGGCGCGGTGGCCGCGCTGCTGGTGACGGTCTTCCTGACCGGCGTGGCCGAGCGGCTGTGGACGATCTGCCGCGCCTCCGCCGCTCCCGCGCTGCTGCCGCCGCCGCCCCCGGAGGGCGCCAGCATCCGGCCGCTGCCGGATCACCAGGACGCCCTGCGCCGTCTCTCGCTGCGCACCACCGTCGGCGCCCTGCCGCTGGCCGCCGCGGCGCTGGTGCTCGCCACGCTGATCAGCAACCTGCTCGGCGCGGGCCTCGACTGGTTCGCCCAGCACCAGGCCGCGCTCGCCTCGTTCGTCGCGGCCGGGCTGTTCGCCGCGTCGGTCTCGGTCCTGGTCCAGCTGGAGCTGCCCACCACCCGCACCCCGCGTGCCCGCTCGCCGCTCGAGGGCCTGCGCCGCCCGCGGAGCGGCTCCGGCCCCGACAAGGGCCGCACCGGCGCCATCCCGCTGCTGGTCGTCGCCTGCGCCTCGGTCGCCGCCGCGATCGCCGCCTCGGTGGCCGTCGCCGTGCTGCACGCCATAGACCTGGGAGGCGGTCCGGTCGCCTACGGCCTGCTGGTGCTCGCCCTCACCGGGGGCACCGTGGCCGGTGTGCGCCTCGCCCCCAAGGTGCTGCCCGCACTCTCCCGTCGCCGTCTGCTGGCCCTCGCCCTGACCTTCACCGGTATCGCGCTGCTGGCCACCGGCCTCGTCCCCGACATGGCGACCATGCTGCTGACCGCCGCCCTCGCGGGCGTCGGCGCGGGCATCTCCGCCAACACCGGGCACACCCTGCTCGACCAGGAGGCCGAGGAGTACCGCCGCCCGCGGCTCACCGACCACCTGCACGCCGTGGTCCGCGCCACCATCGGCCTGGCCGCCGTCGCCGCCCCGCTGCTGGCCGCGGCGATCGGCCCGCACCGGATGGAGAGCGGCAAGTTCGTCTTCGCGCACGGCTGCGCCTCCTTCGTCCTCATGCTGGTCGGCGCGCTGCTGCTGCCGGTCGCCGCGCTGGTGCTGGCCAAGACCGACGACCGGTCCGGCATCCCGCTCCGCCACGACCTCCGCGACGCCGTCCGCGGTGACGAGCCCACCGCCGCGCCGGCGGTGAACGGTTTCTTCATCGCCCTGGAGGGCGGCGACGGAGCCGGCAAGTCCACCCAGGCCGAGGCGCTCGCCGAGTGGATCCGCGCCAAGGGCCACGAGGTGGTGCTCACCCGTGAGCCGGGTGCCACCCCGGTCGGCAAGCGGCTGCGCTCGATCCTGCTGGACGTCTCCAGCGCCGGGCTCTCGCACCGCGCCGAGGCGCTGCTGTACGCCGCCGACCGCGCCGAGCACGTCGACACCGTGGTCCGTCCCGCGCTGGAGCGCGGCGCCGTGGTGATCTCCGACCGCTACATCGACTCGTCCGTCGCCTACCAGGGCGCCGGCCGCGACCTGTCGCCCGCCGAGGTCGCCCGCATCTCCCGCTGGGCGACCAACGGGCTGGTCCCGCACCTGACGGTGCTGCTCGACGTGTCCCCCGAGACCGCCCGCGAGCGCTTCACCGAGGCGCCCGACCGGCTGGAGTCGGAGCCCGCCGAGTTCCACGCCCGGGTGCGGTCCGGTTTCCTCACGCTGGCCGCGAGCGACCCGGGGCGCTACCTCGTCGTCGACGCGGGCCAGGAGCCGGAGGCGGTCACCACGGTCGTCCGGCACCGCCTCGACCAGATGCTGCCGCTCTCCGAGGCCGAGAAGAAGGCCCGCGAGGAGGCCCGCCGCAAGGCCGAGGAGGAGGCGCGGCGCAAGGCCGAGGAGGAGGCCGCCCGCAAGGCCGAGGAGGAGCGCCTGGAGCGTGAGCGCCAGGAGGAGCTCGCCCGCCTGCGCGCCGAGGAGGAGGAGCGCCAGCGCCGCGAGCTGGAGGAGGCGCGCCGCCGTGAGGCCGAGCGGCAGGCCGAGGAGGCCCGTCGCCGGGAGGCCGAGGCCCGCCGCAAGGCCGAGGAGGAGCGCGCCAGGCTGCTCGCCGAGGAGGAGGCCCGGGCCGCCGAGGAGGCCCGCCGCCGCGAGGAGGAGGTCGAGCGCCGCAACCGCGAGGCGGAGCAGGCCCGGCTGCGCGCCGAGGCCGAGGCCCGGCGGATGGAGAAGCAGCGGCAGGCCGAGGAGGCCCTGCTGCGCGCCGAGGAGGCCCGCCGCCTGGCGGAGGCCGCGGCGACGGCCGCCGAGGCCGCCAAGACCTCGCAGGCGGTGCGGATGTCCAAGGCGCCCGAGCCCGCGCCGGCCCCGTCCCGTGACGAGGCCCGCGAGGACGACCGGGGCCCGCAGGACCGCGTGAGCATGTCGAAGGCGCCGGACGACGAGGCGCTGACCGTGCCGACGCCAGTGGTCTCCCCGCAGGAGGAGACCACGGTGATCCCGCGGGTCGCCGAGAACGACGCGACGATGGAGATCCCCCAGGTGGGCCGGCCGGCCGACGAGACGGCGGTGCTGCCCCGGATCGAGCAGCCGGACCCGGACGCCACCCGGGAGATCCCGCGCGACGCGGACGTCACCCGCGAGCTCCCGCAGGTCGGTGCCGAGGGCGGTCTCAGGGACGGCCGCCGTCGCCCCGACTGGGCGGAGGAGACGCCGATGGACGACCTGCCCAGCCTCGCGGACGAACTGCTCGGCCCGTACGACGAGCGTGACGGCGGCGACGGCAAGGGCCGCCGCGGCCGCCGTCGCTGACCTCCGCCCGCTCAGGTACGCCGCCTCGCCAGGTGCCCGACACCCGGCCGGGGCGGCGTACGCGTGTGGAGGGTGCCGCAGGCGGGCGGCGGGCGCGGGCGGAGAGGGCGCCGCGGCAGTCGGTGCGGCCGACGGAGACAGGAGAGCCGGCCCCACCGCCTCCGTGGGTGAGGCCGGCGGAGACGGGAGGGCCGCCGCCACCGCGCGGGCGCCGGCTGTCCTAGCCGACCCGCACAATGGAGGCGGCGGTACGACTATGAACGAAAGGGCGGTGCCCGTGGCCGTATGGGACGACCTGGTGGGCCAGGAGCGGGTCATCGCCGAGCTGGACGCCGCGGCGCGCGACGCCGACGCGCTGGTCACGGCCGCGAACGAGGGCGCTCCCGCCCCGGCCGCGTCCAAGATGACGCACGCCTGGCTGTTCACCGGCCCGCCCGGCGCGGGACGGGAAGCAGCGGCCCGCGCCTTCGCCGCCGCGCTCCAGTGCGTCAGCCCGGACCGCGCCCTCGGCGGCGCCCCCGGCTGCGGCTTCTGCGACGGCTGCCACACGGCCCTGATCGGCACCCACGCCGACGTCTCCACCGTCGTCGCGACCGGCGCGCAGATCTTGGTCGACGACATGCGCGACACCGTGCGCAAGTCGTACACCGCCCCGGCGGGCGGCCGCTGGCAGGTGATCCTCGTCGAGGACGCCGAGCGGCTCAACGAGAAGTCGGCCAACGCCGTCCTCAAGGCGGTCGAGGAGCCGGCCTCGCGCACCGTCTGGATGCTCTGCGCGCCGTCCGTGGACGACGTGCTGCCCACCATCCGCTCCCGCTGCCGGCTGCTGACCCTGCGCACCCCGCCGGTCGAGGCCGTCGCCGACCTGCTGATCCGCCGCGACGGCATCGAGCCGGGCACCGCCCACGCGGTGGCCCGCGCCACCCAGGGCCACGTCGACCGCGCCCGCAGGCTGGCCGTGGACCCGGCGGCCCGCGAGCGCCGGGCCGCCGTGCTCAAGCTGCCGCTGCGGGTGGGCGACGTGGGCGGGGCGCTGCGCGCCGCGCAGGAGCTGGTGGACGCGGCGGCCGCCGACGCCAAGGTGCTGGCGGAGGAGCTGGACGTCAAGGAGACCGAGGAGCTCAAGGCGGCGCTCGGCGCGGCCCAGGGCGGCAGGCTCCCCCGGGGCACGGCCGGCGTGATGAAGGACCTCGAGGACAAGCAGAAGCGCCGCCGCACCCGCACCCAGCGCGACAGCCTGGACCTGGCGCTGACCGACCTGACCAACTTCTACCGCGACGTGCTCGCCCTTCAGCTCGGCACGCGGGTGGCGCTCGCCAACGCGGAGGCCGAGGAGGCGCTGCAGCGGCTGGCCCGCTCCGGGACCCCCGAGTCGACGCTGCGCCGGATAGAGGCGATCGGCGCCTGCGGTGAGGCACTGGACCGCAACGTGCCACCGCTGCTGGCCGTCGAGGCGATGACCATGGCGCTGCGTGACGGTTAGCCCGTGCGGGCGACATCCATGGCACAGGGCGTGAGCGTGGCTGCGGAGAGTTACCGTGGCGGGGTGGAGATCAGCCGCAGCCCTCGTTCCGTGTCCCGTCCGTGGCGGGCCGCGCGCCTGGCCGGAGCGGTCGTCACCGCCTCCGCGCTCCTGCTGACGGCGTGCGCCGCGAGGCAGGGGCAGCCGGGGGACCCGGGCACCCGCCCCGCGCTCGCCGCCCTCCCCGCCGAGGTGGCGCCGCAGCTGGCCCGCTTCTACGAGCAGAAGATCTCCTGGCGTTCGTGCGGCGCGCCCGGGTTCCAGTGCGCGACGGTGCGCGCACCGCTCGACTACGCGCGGCCGGAGGCCGGCGAGGTGCGGCTCGCGGTGTCGCGGACCAAGGCCACGGGGCCGGGCCGCAGGCTGGGCTCGCTGTTCGTCAATCCCGGGGGCCCGGGCGGCTCCGCCGTCGACTACCTTCAGGGCTACGCCGCGCTGGGTTACCCCGCCGAGGTCCGGGCCCGGTACGACATGGTCGCCGTCGACCCGCGCGGGGTCGCCCGCAGCGAGCCGGTCGAGTGCCTCGACGGGCCGCACATGGACACCTACACCGGAACCGACTTCACCCCGGACGAGGGCGCCGAGGCGGACTCGCTGGTGGAGGCGTTCAAGACCTTCGCCGAGGGCTGCGGCGGCCGTTCCGCGAAGGTGCTGCGCCACGTCTCCACGGTGGAGACGGCCCGTGACATGGACGTGGTGCGGGCGGTGCTCGGCGACAAGGAGCTGCACTACGTCGGGGCCTCGTACGGCACCTTCCTGGGCGCCACGTACGCCGGCCTGTTCCCGTCGCGGGTGGGCCGCCTGGTGCTGGACGGCGCGATGGACCCGTCACTGCCGGCCCGCCGGCTGAACCTGGACCAGACGGCCGGCTTCGAGACGGCCTTCCAGGCGTTCGCCCGCGACTGCGTGCGGCAGTCGGACTGTCCCATCGGCGGCCGGAAGGCCACCCCCGCCGGGGTGGGGCGCGGGCTGAAGGCGTTCTTCGAGAAGCTGGACGCCGAGCCGTTGAAGGCCGAGGACCCGGACGGGCGCGAGCTGACGGAGTCGCTGGCCACCATCGGCGTGATCGCCGCCATGTACGACGAGGGCGCCTGGCCCCAGCTCCGCGAGGCGCTCGACTCCGCGCGCCGGCACAAGGACGGCACCCAGCTGCTGGCACTCTCCGACAGCTACTACGAGCGGGACACCGAGGGCCGGTACTCCAACCTGATGTTCGCCAACAGCGCGGTGAACTGCCTGGACCTGCCCGCGGCGTTCTCCTCGCCGGAGGAGGTGCGCGCGTCGCTGCGGGACTTCGAGAAGGCCTCGCCGGTCTTCGGCGAGACCATGGCCTGGTCGGCGCTGAACTGCGCCTACTGGCCCGTCGCCCCCACCGGCGAGGCCCGGCGCATCGAGGCCCAGGGCGCCGCTCCGATCCTGGTGGTCGGCACCACCCGTGATCCCGCCACCCCGTACGTCTGGGCCGAGGCCCTGGCCGGTCAGCTCTCCTCCGGCCGGCTCCTGACCCACGACGGCGACGGCCACACCGCCTACGGCCGCGGCAGCGACTGCGTCGACGCGGCGGTCGACGCCTATCTGCTCCGCGGCACCGTCCCCCCGGAGGGGAAGCGCTGCCTCTGACCTCCTGGAACGCCGCGTCGATCGCCGGTTCGGAGCACCCCGGGAAACTGTGTAGACTTACCGTCGTCGCCGGTCGCACCATGGTGCGGTCAGCACGTGCCGCTTTAGCTCAGATGGCCAGAGCAACGCACTCGTAATGCGTAGGTCTCGGGTTCGAATCCCGAAAGCGGCTCGGTGAAACCCCAGCTCGGACCCGGTCCGCGCTGGGGTTTTCTCGTTTCCGGGGGCTCGTTCTCGGGCCCGTTCCACGACGGGCTCGTTCACTTGGCGTCCGCGTAACACTCCACCACCGCCGTGGTGAACGGGAAACGGACCGGGGTGTCGCCGAAGGTGAGGCGGGCGGCCTCGTCGGAGCTCTCGCGGATGGCCGCCGTGACCTGCTCCGCCTCCTCGGCGGGGCAGTGCACGATCACCTCGTCGTGCTGGAAGAACACCAGCTCGGCGGCCAGTCCGTCCAGGCGGCGGCGCAGGGCGGCCAGGAGAAGGAACGTCCAGTCGGCGGCGCTGCCCTGGACGACGAAGTTGCGGGCGAACCGGCCGCGGGCGCGGGTCGTGGCCGTGGAGCGGCCGGGCTCGTCGTCGTCCTCCGCCGCGAGCGGGATGCCGGCCTCCTCCGCCTCCTCCTGCCCGCCCACGGGCGGACAGGTCCGGCCGAGCCAGGTGCGCACCAGACGCCCTTCCTCGCCGGCGCGGGCGGCCTCGTCGACGTGGGCGACCGCGCGGGGGAACCGGCGGCGCAGGTCGGCCAGGTTCTTCAGGCCGTCGCCGGACGTCTGACCGTAGATGGCGCCCAGGACGGCGATCTTGGCGCGGTCCCGGTCGCCGGCGAAGGCCCGCTCGGAGACCGCCTGGTAGAGGTCGCTCTCGCGGCCCGCGACCTTCATGAAGGCCGGGTCGCGGGAGATCGCGGCCAGGACCCGCGGCTCCATCTGGTCGGCGTCGGCGACCACCAGCCGCCAGCCGGGATCGGCGATCACGGCCCGCCGGATCACCTTGGGGATCTGCAGCGCGCCACCACCGTGGGTGACCCAGCGGCCGGTGACCGTGCCCGCGGGCAGGAACTCCGGGCGGAACCTGCCGTCGTGCACCCAGTCCTGGAGCCAGGACCAGCCGTGGGCCACCCAGATCCGGTACAACCGCTTGTACTCCAGCAGCGGCGGTACGGCGGGGTGGTCGAGTTTCGCGAGCTCCCAGCGGCGGGTGGAGCGAACCCGGACGCCGGCCTGGGCGAACGCCTTCACCACGTCGGCCGGCAGGTCGGGCCGCACCCGGCGGCCGAACGCCGCGGAGACCTCGTCGGCCAGTTCGGCCAGTCGCCGCGGCTCGCCTGCGCCCGGATAGCGCTCGCCGAGCAGGTCCCGGAGCACCTCCCGGTGCACGTCGGCCCGCCAGGGCAGGCCGGTGCGGTTCATCTCGGCGGCCACCAGGGTCCCGGCGGACTCCGCGGCCAGCAGCAGGGCCATCCGGTCCGGGTGGGCGGTGGCCGCCAGCCGGCGCCGCTGTTCGGCGTAGACGGCGAGCAGGTCGGCGAGGGGCACGTCCATGGGGGCGGAGGCCTCGAACAACGGGTCCTGCGCCGAGGGGTCCGCGCTCCGCGCCGGCGGGTCGGGCGGCACGGGGCCGCCGCGCAGCCGGCCCAGCGCGGCCGCGGCGTTCCGCGGCTCGCCGCTCCTGCCCTCGTGACCGAGGAGGAGGGTCTCGGCGTCCTCCACGTCGTGGCAGCGCTCGACCCGCACTCCGGCGGACAGCAGGCGCGGGTAGATCTCGGCGGTCGAGCGCCACACCCAGCGGGCGACCTCCGGCCGCGCGCGCACGGCCTCGGCGAGGTCGGGCTCGCGGCGCACCGGCCCGCGAGGCAGGTCGTCGGGGCCGAGGGGGACGACATCGACGCCGCCGCCCTCGACGGGTGCGAGAGCCCACCTGCCGGTCATGCGGTCGAGTCTGCCAGGAGGGTGCGACAACGCCGCGCGTTGTCCACAGCCTGTGGACAACTTTCCCGCACCCCCGGTCCCCATGTCAGGATCACCGGGTGAGCACCACCGAGCCCGGCACCGTCGAGCGTGCCTTCGCCGCCGCCCTCTACGCCGACACCGACACGGCCCTCGACGCGGGCGCGTCCCTGCTGGCCGCCGATCCGCAGGCGGACGCCGAGCTGTCCCGCCGGGGGCGGGAGCTGACGGCCGCCCTCTGGAGGCGGGGCTGGCAGCCCGCGGACGTGGTCCGGATGGTCCGGCGCGATCTGGAGGAGGCCCACGTCCAGCTGGTCTCCGGCCTGATTCTCGCCGAGGCCGGCTCCCGGGCCGGGGCGCAGGCCAAGGGCCGTCGCTGGGCGGCCCAGCTCGCCGAGCTGACGCCCGCACCGCCCTGCCGGGAAGACCGTTTCACCCGGGCAACGGTTGTACTCGAGCTCTATCGACTTCTGCTGGGGCTGCCCGCCCTGGAGCCCGTCGTGGAGCCCAGGCCGCGACCGGCCGCCGGTGAGGCGGGGCAGGCCGAGCCGGCCGCCCGGATGCTGGGCCGGATCCGGGCGCTGCTGGCCAAGGCCGAGGCGACCGGCTACCCGGAGGAGGCCGAGGCGCTGACCGCCAAGGCGCAGGAGCTCATGGCCCGGCACAGCATCGACGAGGCGCTGCTCGCCCCGGACGGCTCCCCGGGCGCCGACGGGCCGCCCCCGGGCGGGCCCGGGGCGTGCCGGATCGGGGTGGAGCCGCCGTACGAACAGGCCAAGGCGGTACTGCTGGACGCGGTGGCCCGGGCCAACAACTGTCAGGCGGTGTGGAACGAGGCGTTCTGCTTCAGCACGGTGGTCGGCCACGAGGCGGACCTGGAGGTGGTCGAGCTGCTGTACACCTCTCTCCTCGTCCAGGCGACCGGCGCGATGACCAAGGCGGAGGCCGCGCTGCGCAAGGGGGGCGGCAAGGGCGGCGGCCGACGACGGACCAAGACCTTCCGGCAGTCCTTCCTGGCCGCGTACGCCCATCGGATGGGGGCCCGGCTGGCCGAGGCCGCGGAGCACGAGATCGCGGAGGCGAAGGCGGAGGCCGGGCAGGCGTTGCTGCCGGTGCTCGCCTCCCGTGAGGCGGCGGTACGGGACGAGACCGACCGGCTCTTCCCGCACACGAGGACCACCCGGTTGCGCGGGGTCAGCGACGAGGAGGGGTGGATACAGGGCCGGGACGCGGCCGACCGGGCCCGGATGGGCCGTCGTCCCGGGCTCCCCGCCCGCGGCGACCGCGGATGAGTCCCGTACCGTGCGCGCGGAACCGCCGCACCGTCGGAGGAAGTCCTCTGAATGCGGGGAGGGTTACCGGGCAGACGAGCAGAAAACGGGGAGAGACGGGAGGGGCGCTCGGCTCCGCCGCCCGCCCGCTGTAACCGCGGGAACACCCCGCGTGCACGTGCATCTGCACCATGCATTCGCCAGTGCATCCGCACCTGCGTATGCACATGAACGTGGCTATGATCCAAAGCAGTTGACCACGCACCGCGGCCCCACGGCCGGTGCATCACCGGGGAGCTACCTGTGGATCACGACGTGTACGACGGGTACGACCTTGACGAGGCGTCAGGATGTCCGTCGCGTCCGGTCATGCCGGGCCCGACGCGGGTGCACAACGGCATGGCGGCCACCCGTCTCGAGGGTGTCGCGTGGCAGAAGAGCCGGCACAGCAACTCGCAGGGCTCGTGCGTGGAGTTCGCGCGCCTGCCCGGCGGTGAGGTGGCCGTCCGCAACTCCCGTTTTCCGGACGGGCCCGCGCTCGTCTACACGCGCGCCGAGATCGAGGCGATGCTCCTCGGGATCAAGGACGGCGAGTTCGACCACCTGATAGTCGGCTGAGTCCACCGACGCAGCTCTGCCGTCGTCGGCTCCGCTGTCGTCGGCTTCTCCGCCGACGGCCTTCTCCGCCGACGCCTTTTCCGTCGACGGCCTTCTCAGCCGGCCGAGGGCAGTCGGAAGAGCGCCCAGACGACCTTGCCGTCCAGGGCGCCGGTGACCGGGTGCCACCCCCACCCGTCGCTGAAGGACTCGACGAGGAAGAGTCCGCGCCCGGATTCCGCGTCGCAGTCGTCGTCGACGTCCGGGTCGCGGGGGTCGGGGGATTCGAGGCTGGGGTCGCGGACCGCGCACACCAGCCGCTCGGACCAGCGCATCAGGTGCAGCCGTACCGGAGGGTCCTGCTCGGGGGCGCGCGCGGTGTCGGCGGGCAGGGCGTGGCGGAGGGCGTTGGTGACGAGTTCGGACACGACCAGACAGACGTCGTCGAAGCGATCCCCTATGTCCCACTGGCCGAGAGTGCCGCGGGTGAACCGGCGGGCTTCGCGTACCGCGTCGTAGCGGGCGGGCAGGGCGCAGGTCGCGGCGTTGGAGACGGTCGCGGGGTCCATCGGCGGCAGGCCCTGCCGTAGCGGCTCGAGCATGGTCGATCCATTCGTCCCCATGCGAGGCACTCCCGGGATTCGCGGTCGCGGCGATATGGCGGTGGTGCGAGGCCCATGGTTTCGGATGAGACCAGCAGATGCAAGGGCAGATGCACGTGCACGCGTCTGAAATACGCTGCGCCGTACCGTTTCTTGGTCATTTTTTCCGCCATCCGCCCGTTGGTTTCCGGTCGCGTGGAGCGCGCCGGAGGGTTCAGTTTCGGCCGCCGGACGGGCAGGATCCCGCCTGGAGGGGGTCCACGTCGGCCACCGAGTTCGTCTTTCCGTAACCGGATGAGTACAGCTCGGAGTGATTTGGTGGCAGACTTTGCCAGGGGCACGGCCGGGGAGGGTGGCTGACATGAGCGCGGGAGAGTCGGGATCGGTGGTGCGGAGGATGCTGCTCGGAGCGCATCTGAGGCGGCTTCGGGAGGCTCGCGGGATCACGCGGGAGGCGGCCGGCTACTCGATCCGGGCGTCCGAATCGAAGATCAGCCGTATGGAGTTGGGGCGGGTGAGCTTCAAGGCCCGTGACGTGGAAGACCTGTTGACGCTCTACGGGGTCGACGACGAGGCAGAACGGGGGGCGCTGCTCTCGCTGGTCAAGGAGGCCAACACCGCCGGGTGGTGGCACAGCTACACCGACGTCCTGCCGCACTGGTTCCCCACCTACGTGGGGCTGGAGGGCGCCGCTTCGGTGATCCGTGGTTACGAGGTGCAGTTCGTCCACGGCCTGCTGCAGACCGAGGACTACGCCCACGCCGTCGTCTCGCGGGGCCTGGCCCATTCGCCGGCCGAGGTGGACCGCCGGGTGGCGCTGCGGCTGGAGCGGCAGAAGTACCTGGTCTCCGAGCACGCCCCGCAGTTCCACATAGTCCTGGACGAGGCGGCGCTGCGGAGGCCCTACGGTGGCCGGGACGTGATGCGTGGCCAGTTGCAGCACCTCATCGAGGTGTCCGAGTGGCCCAACGTGCGGCTCCAGGTCATGCCCTTCGGATTCGGCGGGCACGCCGGCGAGAGCGGCGCCTTCACCATCCTGAGCTTCCCCGAGTCCGACCTCTCCGACGTGGTCTACCTGGAGCAGCTGACCAGCGCCCTCTACCTGGACAAGCGCGAGGACGTCGTCCAGTACGAGCGGGCCATGCGGGAGCTCCTCGGGGACAGCCCTGGTCCGGAGGAGAGCCGGGACATCCTGCGAGGGCTCCTCCAGCTGTCCTGAGGGCGCGCGAGGAGGCGTGGCGGCCGGAGCGTCGAGGGGGCAGGGTGAGGGTGCAGGGCCGGGCGGATGAGCCCGGCCTTGTGCGCCCTGGTGGAACCCGGGGTACCGGTAGGGCGTTGGTAGCTTTGTGCGGTAGTCCGAAAACCGCGCCGTCTTCCCTCCCCTCACCCCTCAGGAGCCCGGAACCGTGACGACTCTTGCCCTGGGACCGAGCTGGCTGGATCCCGACTACCTGCTGAACACTTTCGGCATCGCGGGTCTGCTGCTCATCGTCTTCGCCGAGTCCGGGCTCTTCTTCGGATTCTTCCTGCCGGGCGACTCACTGCTCTTCACGACCGGCATGCTGATCACCTCCGGCACGCTCGACTTCCCCCTCTGGGGTGCCATCGCGCTGATCTGCCTCGCCGCGATCCTGGGCGACCAGGTGGGCTACATGTTCGGCAAGAAGGTCGGTCCTTCGCTCTTCAGCCGGCCGGACTCCCGCTTCTTCAAGCAGGAGAACGTCGTCAAGGCGCATGACTTCTTCGAGAAGTACGGTCCGAAGTCGCTGGTCCTGGCCCGCTTCGTGCCCATCGTGCGCACCTTCACGCCGATCATCGCCGGCGTCAGCGGCATGCGGTACCGGTCCTTCCTGACGTTCAACGTCATCGGCGGCATCCTGTGGGGCGCGGGCGTGACGCTGCTCGGCTCCTGGCTGGGCCGGATCGACTTCGTGGAGAAGAACATCGAGGCGATCCTGATCCTGATCGTCCTGATCTCCGTGCTGCCGATCGCCTTCGAGCTGCTCAGGGCACGCGGGAAGAAGGGCAAGGACGGGCAGAACGGCGACGGCGAGGGCCCCGGAACGGACGGTGCGTCGCAGGACGGCCGCTACCCGATGATGGACGACGCGACCCGCCCGCTCCTCCTCCGCCCCGAGCAGGGCGGGCAGCAGCAGCCGCAGCACCACCAGCACCCCCAGCAGCAGTCCCACCAGCACCCGCAGCAGCACGCCCCGCAGGGCTACGGGCAGGCCGGTTACGAGCAGCCGGGCTACGAGCAGCAGCCGGGCTACGGGCAGCAGCCGGGCTACGGGCAGCAGCAGGGCTACGACCAGCAGGGATACGGGCAGCAGCAGGGCTACGGGCAGGGCGGCCAGTACGGTCGGCCCCAGCAGCACGGCGCCCAGCAGCCGCAGCAGCCGCAGCAGCCGCAGCAGCAGGGGTACGACGGGTACGGCGGGCAGCAGCAGTACGGATCCCAGCCGCAGCAGCCCTACGACGGTGCGCCCCCGCAGCAGCCGTACGGGCAGGGCGGCTACGGGCAGGGCGGCCACGGGCAGCAGCCCCAGCAGCCGCCCCAGCAGCCGTACGGCGGCGAGCAGCCGCCCCAGCAGCCGTACCCCCCGCAGGGCGGCAACGGCCACCCTCAGCGCCCCCGGCGCTGACCCGCGGCGGCACGACGGCACCGGCGGCGAGGCGGGCCAGGGGTCAGAAGCCCCTGGTCCGCTTCGCCGCCTTCCTGCGTTCCGCGGCCTCGCCCGGGAGGCGGAGGAACAGCCGGGAGACCTCCGACCCGAGGTTCACCCCGATGGCGATGGCGATGGCCAGCGCCGCGGCCTGGCTCAGCGAGGCCGCCCCGCGGTCGATGTTGTTCTGCGCGAACCCCAGCAGACCGAAGTAGGTCGACGAACCCGGCAGCAGCGGACCGATCGCCGCCGTGGTGTACGGCAGCGCCGAGGCGAAGCGGTAACGGGAGAGCAGCTGGCCGAAGAGGCCCACCAGGCCCGCCGCCACGGCTGTGGAGGCGACGGGGGAGAGGTCGCCCGCGTAGTGCATCGCGCCGTACACCACCCAGGCGACACCGCCGTTCAGCGTCACCAGCAGCACCGTCGACCGCTCCTGCTGCAACAGCACCGCGAAGGTCAGCGACAGCAGCATGGAGGCGAAGATCTGCACGACCGGGCGTTCGACGATCGCCAGCGACGCGTCCGGGTTGAGCTGCGCGCCGAGCTGCACCCCGAAGTACAGGATGATCAGCACTCCGGTGACGATGCCGACGAAGAAGTACATGACCTCCAGCAGGCGGGCGGAGGCCGTGATGTAGAAGCCGGTCAGTCCGTCCTGGACGCCCGCCACCAGGGCCCGCCCCGGCAGCAGCGCGAACAGCCCACCGGTGATCACCGCGGAGGCCCGTACGTCGGCGTGGGCGAGCGTGAGGGCCACGCCCATCGCGGCCGGGGGCATCGCCGCGACCACGAACTGGTAGAACTCCGGCAGCCCGCGGTCCGCGCAGAGCCAGGCCAGCCGGTCGCCGAGCATGGCGCCGACCGCCGCCGCCAGGAACACCAGCACCCCGCCGCCCACCAGCACGGAGGCCGCGCCGGCCAGCAGTCCCGCGGAGACGGTGAGCACCCAGGTCGGGTACGGGTGCCGGTTGCGCCGGATCTCGCCGAGCCGGTGGTAGGCCTCCTCCAGGGTGACCGGGCTGTCCTCGTCCGCGTCGCTCAGGTCGTCCACCAGGGCGAAGACCGCGGCCAGCCGGGTGTAGTCGGTGCCGCGGCGGCGCACCGTGCGCGAGGCGCTGACCGGCGGCTCGACCAGTGAGGGCTGGTAGGAGACGGAGACGAGGGTGAAGGTGACGTTGGGCTCCACGCGGTCCAGGCCGTAGGCCCGGCAGACCGCGAACATGGCGCCCTCGACGTCCTCCGAGCCCTCGCCGCCCGCCAGCAGCAGCTCGCCGATACGCAGGGCGAGGTCCATGACGCGGGGTACCGCGGGGCGGGTCTCGTCCTCCCCCCGGTGCACCACGTCGGGCGCCGGGCGGTCCATGACGGGCATCCGGAGCATGGTGCGCATCCGGTCCTGCCAGGGCACGTCCCGGGTCAGCCGGAGGGCGGGGATGCCGGCCGCCGGAGTGAAGGCGGGCGGCATCGGGTGCTGGCCGGTGGTGGAGGACGGCGGCCGGAACGCGGAACCCTCGGTGCGCTCGGACGGCGGGGGTTCCGGCGGCAGCAGCCCCTGCGGGACGGCGAACTCCGAGGTGGTCGACGACTCGTTGTCCACCGGGGGCGGGGCCGCGACGACTCCCGGCGGAGGGGCGAAAGCGCTCCTCGCCTCGTCGCTCTGGGGCTTGCGGTCCTCCGCCTCGGTCACCCTTGCTCCCGGCAGTTCATGATCGGTGTGCCGCGTACCCAGGGTAGGCGGCCCTGAACACGGCAGGGCCGCGCCACCCGTGCGGGATGACGCGGCCCGTGGCGCCCGCCGTAATCAGGCGGGACGGCGGTCAGTGACCGCCCTGCTCCTTCAGTCGCGCGAAGGAGCGCTCGATCTCGGCCTCGGCCTCGGCGCGGCCGACCCAGTCGGCGCCCTCGACGGACTTGCCGGGCTCGAGGTCCTTGTAGACCTCGAAGAAGTGCTGGATCTCCAGGCGGTCGAACTCCGACACGTTCTGGATGTCGCGCAGGTGCTCCACGCGCGGGTCCGACGCGGGGACGCACAGCAGCTTGTCGTCGCCACCGGCCTCGTCCGTCATGCGGAACATGCCGATCGCGCGGCAGCGGATGAGGCAGCCGGGGAAGGTCGGCTCCTCGAGGATGACGAGGGCGTCCAGCGGGTCGCCGTCCTCGCCGAGGGTGTTCTCGACGAACCCGTAGTCGGCCGGGTACATCGTCGAGGTGAAGAGTCGCCGGTCCAGGCGAATACGACCGGTCTCGTGGTCCACCTCGTACTTGTTGCGCGAACCCTTCGGAATCTCGATCGTGACGTCGAACTCCACCGGTGGCTCCTCCATGATCAGCACATAGTTCTGGTGGTTAAGTGTCCCCTACGCAGGTGGGTGCTGGCGAAAGGGGTGGTCGTTGTGCCGGAGCCGGGGGAACAGCGGCGCGTGCGACCGTTGTTCGCGCGGGGCGCCCGAACGGTGGCGCGCTGGTCCGACCCGGTCGGGCGGTACACGGTCTGCGCCGCCGTCTCCGGGGCCCTGCTGGCCGCCGGGGTGGTGACGGCCGCCGGTCCCTGGGACTCCAGCGGTCAGCGTACGGCCGAGCGGGTCCACGCGGTGGCACTGGGGGGTGAACACCCCGCATCCGTTTCCGTGGACGCCGGCCCCACCCGGGGCGCGGCCGCGGAGGACGAATCCGCGGCACGGCTCGACGCGGTGGCCGTGCTCGCCGGTCTGGGTGAGACGCCGGACGGTGAGAAGGCCGGTCACGCGGGCGCCGCGGCGGGAGCCCTGCCCACCAGGGCGGGTCTCGAGCGCGTCCTCGGCCCCCTGCTGGACGACCCCGCGCTGGGCTCCCGCGGCTCCGCGGCGGTGGTGGACGTGGCCACCGGCCGGACGCTGTTCGAGCGCGGCGGGGACACCGCGCTGCTCCCGGCCTCCACCACCAAGATCGCCACCGCAGTGGCCGCGCTCTCCGCCATGGGCCCCGACCACCGGTTCACCACCCGGACCGTGCTGCAGCCCCCGGCCGCCGGGAAGGCGAAGAAGGACGAGGGCGTCCGGGAGCTGGTCCTGGTCGGCGGCGGGGACCCGACGCTGACGGCCCGTGAGAAGCCGGGCAAGTGGGCGGGCCTGCGGGAACTGGCCTCCGCGACCGCGACCGCGCTGCGGCAGCGAGGGGTCGAGGAGGTCGCCCTCCGGTACGACGGCTCCCTCTTCACGGGCCCCCAGGTTCACCCGATCGGGGTCAACCCGAACATCTCTCCGGTCACTGCGCTCACGGTCGACGAGGGCCGCGCCGACGACTCGGACCACGGCCCGGCCCCACGGGTCGCCGACCCGGCGGCGCACGCGGCGGAGGTCTTCGCCGGTCTGCTGGAGAAGAAGGGGATCCGCGCCGGGGCGCCCGCTCCGGCGAAGGCCGCGCGGAAGGCGGAGGCGGTGGCCCGGGTGCGGTCCGCCCCGCTGGCCGCGCAGGTCGAGCGGATGATGACCAACAGCGACAACGACATCGCCGAGACGCTGGCCCGGCAGACAGCGCTGGCCACCGGCGGCGAGGGCAGCTTCGCGGGCGGCGGCGCCGCGATCCGCGGAGAGCTGGAGCGGCTGGGCGTGCCGCTGAAGGACGTCCGGTTCGCCGACGGCAGCGGACTGGGCCGCGAGGACCGGCTCAGCGCCCGCGCCCTCACCCGGCTGCTGACGCTGGCCGCGGACCCCCGCCGTCCTCAGCTGCGCCCGGTCCTGACCGGCATGCCGGTCGCCGGGTTCAGCGGAACTCTCAGCGGCCGGGCGGGGGACGGGGCCGCGGCCGGGCTGGTGCGGGCCAAGACCGGCACCCTCACCGGTGTGAACACCCTGGCCGGGACCGCCGTGGACGCCGAGGGCCGCCTGCTCGCCTTCGCCTTCCTGGCCGAGGGCACCCCGGCGAAGGAACCGGCCGAGTCGGCCCTCGACCGCCTGGCCGCCACCGTCGCGTCCTGCGGCTGCCGGACCTGACGGGCCGCCGGGGGGCCGCCGGGGACGGAGCCGGAGGCCCACCCGGGCGGACGCGGAAGCGGTCTCCGGGACCGTACGTGTTTCCGTGGGCTCCCGTACCGTGGACGACATGACGAGCTTCCGTGGTACGGAAATGGTCGACTGGGATCTCGCGGTGGCGACCGCCGCCCGGCTGGTGCGGCCGGGCCCGGAGGTCGGACGCGACGAGGCGCGGGCCGTGGTGGCCGAACTGCGCCGGCACGCGAAGGCATCGGAGCAGCACGTCCGGGCCTTCACCCGGATGGGCGGGGACGAGGTGCACGACACCCCCGTGCTGGTCGTCGACCGGCCCGGCTGGGCCAAGGCGAACGTCGCCGGCTTCCGGGAGATCCTGCGCCCCCTGCTCGGCAAGATGCAGGAACGACGGGCGGGCAAGCCGGGCAGCGTGGTGATGGGCGCGCTCGGCGGCAAGGTCACCGGGGTCGAACTCGGCGTGCTGCTCTCGGTCCTGTCCTCCCGGGTGCTCGGCCAGTACGAGACCTTCGCCCCGGCCACCGGCGACCTGCCCGGCGGGGAGAACGGCGGCGGCAGGCTGCTGCTGGTCGCGCCGAACATCGTCCAGGTGGAGCGCGAACTGGAGGTGGACCCCTCGGACTTCCGGCTCTGGGTCTGCCTGCACGAGGAGACCCACCGCACCCAGTTCTCCGCCGTGCCCTGGCTGCGCGACCACCTGCGGGGCGAGATCCAGTCCTTCCTCGCCGAGGCCGACGTCGATCCCGCCCAGCTGCTCGAGCGGGTCCGCGACGCCGCCCAGGCCCTGGTGGGCGGCCGCGGCGAGGAGCGGGAGGACGAGGAGCGGTCCCTGGTCGACCTGGTCCAGACGCCCGCCCAGCGCGAGGTGCTCGGCCGGATCACCGCCGTGATGTCGCTGCTGGAGGGGCACGCCGACTACGTGATGGACGGCGTCGGCCCCGAGGTGGTCGGCTCGGTCGCGGAGATCCGGGAGAAGTTCCAGCAGCGCCGTGCCAAGGGCGCCTCGCGCCTGGACCTGGTGCTGCGCAAGGTGCTGGGCCTGGACGCCAAGCTGCGCCAGTACCGGGACGGCGAGCGGTTCGTGAGGGCCGTCGTCGAGCAGGTCGGCATGGACGGCTTCAACCGCGTCTGGACGTCGCCCAACACGCTGCCCACGCCGTCGGAGATCCACGCCCCGGCCGACTGGGTCAGCCGGGTGCATGGCGCCTCGCGCGACGGGGGCTGACGGAAGCACAGGCCGTGACCGAATATGGAACACGGGCGTCCGGTTGGCGGCAGGGCAACGCCCGAGCAATCACCCTTCCGAGGGAGCGTGTTCCCAAGGCGGGCGTGCGATGCTCGGATACCGACCTGTTTCTGTCACCATCAACGCACTCTGTGTGACCGTCCTCCGGGTCGGCTTTCCCGAACAACTTCATGAAGGGAACCGGACAATGGGTCCCCATCCTGCGGTCGCGGCGATACGCCTGGCGGTCCGCCGCGTCCTCCACGACCTCCTCGCCGAGCACGGCTCGACGTTCGTCCCCGCCCGTGCCGCCACCCGCGTCGGCGCCCGCGACGCCGCCCGCTCCCCGGTGGCGGTGCCCGCGCCGTCCGCCGCCCCCGGGGCGGGCGCCGGGCCCTTGGTGCTGGTCGCGTGCTCCGGCGGCGCCGACTCCATGGCGCTCGCCTCCGCCCTCGCCTTCGAGGCGCCCAAGCTGGGCGTCCGCGCGGCCGGCGTGACGGTCGACCACGGCCTGCAGTCCGGCTCCGACGAGCGCGCCGCCGAGGTGGTGCAGCGCCTGGGCGAGCTCGGACTCGACCCCTGCGAGTCGGTCGCCGTGACCGTCGGGCGGGAGGGCGGCCCCGAGGCCGCCGCCCGCGACGCCCGCTACGCCGCGCTGGACGAGGCGGCCGACCGGTTCGGCGCCGTCGCCGTGCTCCTCGGCCACACCCGCGACGACCAGGCCGAGACGGTGCTGCTCGGGCTCGCCCGCGGCTCCGGCATCCGCTCGCTGTCCGGCATGGCCGCCATCTCCGGCACGGGCGGCCGCTACCGGCGCCCCTTCCTCGAGCTGGACCGGCAGACGGCCCGCACGGCCTGCATGGCGCAGTCCCTCCCCGTCTGGGACGACCCGCACAACACCGACCCCTCGTACACCCGCTCCCGGTTGCGCCACGAAGGGCTGCCCGCGCTGGAGAAGGCGCTCGGCAAGGGCGTCGTCGAGGCGCTCGCCCGCACCGCGCAGCTCTCCCGTGACGACGCCGACGCCCTGGACGCCTGGGCCGGCCAGGCCGAGTCCGCCGTCCGGGACGACTCCGGCTTCCTGGAGTGCGCCAAGTTGCACACCCTGCCGCCCGCCGTGCGCCGCCGCGTGCTGCGCCGGGCGGCCCTCGACGCGGGCGCCCCGGCGGGCTCCCTCTTCGCCCGGCACATCGAGGAGATCGACCGGCTGATCACCGGATGGAGGGGCCAGGGGGCCATCAACCTGCCCGGTCGCGTCGTCGCCCGGCGGCAGGGTGGCAGACTGGTGATCCGGCAAGGCTGACCGCCGGACCTCTGCCCGCTTCCCCTCCCGGGAACCGGGCCGGGGCGGTGAGGCCTGTGCGCGAGCCGTGCGCGGTTCGCGTGGCCATTCCAGCGGGACGACCGAAAGTGATGCGGGTGGACGCGAAAGACATGGGCGCCGATCTTCAGCAGGTGCTCATCACCAAGGAAGAGATCGACGCGAAGCTGGCCGAGCTGGCCGCGAAGATCGACGAGGAGTACGCGGGCAAGGACCTGCTGATCGTCGGTGTCCTCAAGGGCGCGGTGATGGTCATGGCGGACCTCGCCAGGGCGCTGTCCACCCCCGTCACCATGGACTGGATGGCGGTGTCGTCCTACGGCGCCGGCACCAAGTCCTCGGGCGTCGTGCGGATCCTCAAGGACCTGGACACGGACATCAAGGGCCGTCACGTCCTGATCGTCGAGGACATCATCGACTCGGGCCTCACGCTCTCCTGGCTGATCTCCAACCTCGGCGGCCGCGAGCCGGCCTCCCTCAAGGTGTGCACGCTGCTGCGCAAGCCGGAGGCGGCCAAGGTCGCCATCGACGTCGAGTGGGTCGGCTTCGACATCCCCAACGAGTTCGTCGTCGGCTACGGCCTGGACTACGCGGAGAAGTACCGCAACCTGCCGTTCGTCGGGACGCTCGCCCCGCACGTCTACGGCGGCTGACCCGCCGACCGGGGCGACCCCGGCCGCGGCGGCCACCTGGAGCAACCACCGGGCACGGCCGCCCGCGGCCGGGAACCCTTGGCGCGCGCGGGCCGTTGGAGTACCCGTAGGCGGATCGTCGGCCGTCCCATGCGGCTTCGGTGGGCGAAGCTGGGGTACCGTCCGAAGAACAGCCTTTATCAAATCTCACGATGGCAGGAGGGACGGGGCGGCATCGCTCCGTATGGATGGACGTGAAGCGATACTTCCGTGGGCCGGTTATGTGGATCGGGCTGGCCGTCCTTGCCGTGATCGTGTTGATGACGGTCGTCGGCCGGTCCGGCGGCTACGAGACGGTGGACACCGGCAAGGTCGTTCAGGCGATCAACGACGACAGGGTGCAGTCGGCGCAGCTGACCACCGGTGACGAACAGACCATCAAGGTCGAGCTCAAGAAGGGTCAGGAGGTCGAGAAGGCCTCCAAGATCCAGGCCAGCTACATCGGCAACCAGGGCGTCGACCTGGCCAAGACGCTGCAGCAGAAGTTCGAGGACAAGAAGATCCCCGAGGGCTACACCGTGTCGCCCTCGAAGACCAACCCGTTCGTCGGCTTCCTGCTGTCACTGCTGCCGTTCCTCCTGCTGGTGCTGCTCTTCCTGTTCCTGATGAACCAGATGCAGGGCGGCGGCTCCCGGGTCATGAACTTCGGGAAGTCCAAGGCCAAGCTGATCACCAAGGACACCCCGAAGACCACCTTCGCGGACGTGGCCGGCTCGGAAGAGGCGGTGGAGGAGCTCCACGAGATCAAGGAGTTCCTGCAGGAGCCCGCGAAGTTCCAGGCGGTGGGCGCGAAGATCCCCAAGGGCGTGCTGCTGTACGGCCCGCCCGGAACCGGCAAGACGCTGCTGGCCCGTGCCGTGGCCGGCGAGGCGGGCGTGCCGTTCTACTCGATCTCCGGTTCCGACTTCGTCGAGATGTTCGTCGGTGTCGGCGCCTCCCGGGTCCGTGACCTGTTCGAGCAGGCCAAGGCGAACGCCCCGGCCATCGTCTTCGTCGACGAGATCGACGCGGTCGGCCGTCACCGCGGCGCCGGCCTCGGCGGCGGTCACGACGAGCGCGAGCAGACGCTGAACCAGCTGCTCGTCGAGATGGACGGCTTCGACGTGAAGGGCGGCGTCATCCTGATCGCCGCCACCAACCGGCCGGACATCCTCGACCCGGCGCTGCTGCGCCCGGGCCGTTTCGACCGCCAGATCGCCGTGGACCGCCCGGACCTCCAGGGCCGCCTCGAGATCCTGAAGGTCCACCAGAAGGGCAAGCCGGTCGCGCCCGACGTCGACCTGACCGCCGTCGCCCGCCGCACCCCCGGCATGACCGGCGCCGATCTCGCCAACGTCCTGAACGAGGCCGCCCTGCTGACGGCCCGCAGCGACAAGAAGCTGATCGACAACCTCATGCTGGACGAGGCGATCGACCGCGTGGTCGCGGGCCCGCAGAAGCGGACCCGGATCATGTCGGACAAGGAGAAGAAGATCACCGCGTACCACGAGGGCGGACACGCCCTGGTCGCGGCGGCCTCGCCCAACTCCGACCCGGTCCACAAGATCACCATCCTGAGCCGCGGCCGGGCCCTGGGTTACACCATGGTCCTGCCGGACGAGGACAAGTACTCGACCACCCGCAACGAGATGCTCGACCAGCTCGCCTACATGCTGGGCGGCCGGGCGGCCGAGGAACTGGTCTTCCACGACCCGACCACGGGCGCGGCCAACGACATCGAGAAGGCCACCGGTCTGGCCCGCGCGATGGTCACCCAGTACGGCATGACCGAGCGTCTCGGCGCGATCAAGTTCGGCGGCGACAACACCGAGCCGTTCCTCGGCCGGGAGATGGCGCACCAGCGCGACTACTCCGAGGAGATCGCCGCGCTCGTCGACGAAGAGGTCAAGAAGCTCATCGAGAACGCGCACAACGAGGCCTGGGAGATCCTGGTCGAGAACCGCGACGTCCTCGACAACCTCGTGCTGGCGCTGCTGGAGAAGGAGACGCTGAACAAGGAGCAGATCGCCGAGGTCTTCGCTCCGATCGTCAAGCGTCCGCCGCGGCCGGCCTGGACGGGCTCGTCCCGTCGCACGCCGTCCACCCGGCCTCCGGTGCTCTCGCCGCGGGAGCTCGCCCTGACCAACGGCAGCAACGGGGCGAACGGCTCGACCGGCAAGACCCTCACGGGTGGCGCCGCGTCCGCCGAGCCGGCTCCCGAGCCGCGTCCGGAGAACGGTCAGGACCGGCCTGAGAGCTGAGTCACGCAGCCGGACGACCCGGAATGATGGTCGCGCCCCCCAGGTTCTAGCCTGGGGGGCGCTCCCATTTGCACAGTCAGGCTGAGGAACGAGGCACCACACATGACCGACCCCGTCACGCTGGACGGCGAGGGCACCGTCGTCGGACCCTTCGACGAGAAGCGGGCCGAGAACGCCGTCCGGGAACTGCTGCTGGCGGTCGGTGAGGACCCCGACCGCGAGGGTCTGCGGGAGACGCCGGCGCGGGTGGCGCGGGCGTACAAGGAGATCTTCGCCGGGCTCCGGCAGGAGCCCCAGGACGTGCTCACCACCACGTTCGACCTGGGCCACGACGAGATGGTGCTGGTCAAGGACATCGAGGTCTACTCGACCTGCGAGCACCACCTGGTGCCTTTCCGCGGCGTCGCGCACGTCGGGTACATCCCGTCGACCACCGGCAAGATCACCGGTCTGTCGAAGCTGGCCCGCCTGGTCGACGTCTACGCCCGCCGTCCGCAGGTGCAGGAGCGGATGACCACGCAGATCGCCGACTCCCTGATGGAGATCCTGGAGCCGCGCGGCGTGATCGTGGTCGTCGAGTGCGAGCACATGTGCATGTCGATGCGAGGGATCCGCAAGCCGGGCGCGAAGACCATAACGTCCGCGGTCCGCGGTCAGCTGCGGGACTCCGCGACGCGCGCGGAGGCCATGAGCCTCATCATGGCGCGCTGACGCGAACGCCGACGGGCGCGGGTCAGGAGCTCGCGCCGCCGGGCCTGACGCCCTCGTCGTCGTCCTCGGGGAGCCGGCACACGTGCTGGAGGAAGAGGGCGGCGGCCACCACCGCGACACCGGCCAGCGCGGCGAAGCCCGCGGTCAGCGCCTGGTCGCGGCGGGCCGGAATCTCCAGGTACTCCAGGAGGAACACGCCCACGCCCGCGTAGAGACCGGCGACCGGCGCCGCGACCAAGGCCGAGGCATGGGCGAGCACCACCGCACGGGTGGCCATCAGCGGGTCGACGCCCTTGGCCCCCGGCTGCCGCTCCCGCTGGGCCTTGAGCCGTGCCCGCAGGGACAGCGCGCCCGCCAGCAGCGCGACGGCGATCAGCGCGAGCACGTAGGGGGCCGCGGCCGGCACGGCCGGCAACGACCCGAACGCCTGCCACAGCCGGGCGCCGGCCCAGGCGAGCAGACCGACGGCGACGAACGCCAGGGCGAGGGTCCTGATCCGCAGCTCTCTCACGGTGCCTCTCAACGTCATTCCGGCAGCCGGAGTTCCACGTCATGGCGGCGCTCCACACCCTCGAGGGTGGTCGCGGCGAGGAGGTCGGCGACCGGCCCCCGGCCGGGGATCTCCGCGGCCTCGTCGACGTCCAGCCACGGCGCGAGCACGAAGGCCCGCTCGTGGGCGCGCGGGTGCGGGAGCGTGAGCACCGGGTCGTCGGAGACCCGGCCCTCGTAGGCGACGATGTCGACGTCCAGCGTCCGGGCGGCCCAGCGTTCGCTCCGGGTGCGGTGGAACGCCTCCTCGACGGCCTGCGCCCGCTCCAGCAGGGCGGACGGCGGCAGGGTGGTCTTCAGCACCACGACCGCGTTCAGGTAGGCGGGCTGGCTGCCGGGTTCCACACCCCACGGCTCGGTGCGGTACACCGGCGAGACGGCCTTCACGCGGATGCCGGGGGTGTCCTCCATCGCGTCCACGGCGCCCTGCAGGTTCTCCACGCGGTTGCCCAGGTTGGAGCCGATGGACAGGACGGCCTTGCGCGGGTTGGACAGCGTGGAGTCCGCGGCGTCCACCGCCTCGACGACGGAGACCGGTACCGGCTGGACGGTGGGGTCGGGGGCCCCGGCGAAACGCGAGGGGCTCATACACGGCTCCGGTGGATGGTGACGGTGACGTCGTCGAACGGAACGGTGATCGGCGCGCCCGGCTTGTGGACGCAGACCTCGGCCTCCGCGACGACCTCGTGCTTGAGGCAGGTCTGGGCGATCCGCTCGGCGAGGGTCTCGATCAGGTCGACCGGCTCGCCCTCCACGACGGCGACGACCTCCTCGGCGAGGATGCCGTAGTGGACCGTCTTCGTCAGGTCGTCGCCAGCCGCGGCGGGCCGGGTGTCCAGCCCGAGGACGACGTCCACGACGAAGGTCTGGCCCGTCTCGCGCTCCTCGGGGAACACGCCGTGGTGGCCGTAGCCCTTGAGGCCGCGCAGCGCGACACGATCCACTACGAATCACTCCTGCAGTCTTCGGTGGGAGGGCCGGTTCCGCGCCGGGTGCGCGAAGGCTCCCACTCTCCAGAATCTACCCGTGGGCGCCGACGTTCCTCCGCTTCGGGGGAGCGCGAGCGGCCGGGACCGGCCTGTACCCCGGCTCCCGCGACCTCAATCGCGCGTGGGGGAGTCACGCCGGAATGTCGGGTTCCTCAGGGGCCGTGCCCTCGTCGTCCTCCGACTCGGTGAGGACCGGTGAGGCGTGGTGGGACCACAGCTTCCAGCCCGCCGGGGTGCGCCGGAACACGTTGGTCGCCACCACCAGCTGCCCGAGCAGCGGTCCGGGATCGTCCCCCTCCTCGGGCGGCGGGCCGCCGCTGAGGATGTTCTCCGTGCAGGTGACCACCGCGGTGTCGCCGGTCACCGAGACGTGCACGTCGGTGAGGAAGAACTGGATGTAGTCCGTGTTCGCCATGATCAGCGCGTACGACCGCAGCACCTCGCCGCGGCCGGTGAGGGCGGGCCAGCCGGGGTGCACGCAGGAGATCACCCCGGTGTCCGCCGGGTCGTGGTACGTCTCGTCGACGCCCAGGTCGGCGGGGGAGAGCCAGAGGTCGGACAGCTCCTCGAAGTCGCCCCGCTCGATCGTCTCGTAGAAGGCGGTGTTGGCGAGCTCGACCTGCTCGACGTCCGAGTGCGCGGTGCTCACGCGATCACCTCGCCCCTGCGACGGCGGCGGCGATCCGCACCGCGTCGGCCGAGGCCCGCACCTCGTGGACGCGCACGGCCCAGGCGCCCTGCTGGGCGGCGAGCATCGTGACGGCGGCGGTGGCGGCGTCACGCTCCCGGGCGGGCGGCGGGGTGCCCTCGGGGCCGGCCAGCACCTTCCCCAGGAAACGCTTGCGCGACGCGGCGACCAGCACCGGGCGGCCCAGCGCGAAGAGGCGGTCCAGGTGGGCGAGGAGCGCCAGGTCGTCCTCGGCGCCCTTGGAGAAGCCCAGGCCGGGGTCGACCACGATCCGCTCGGGGGCGATGCCGCCGGCCACCGCGGCGTCCACCCGGGCGGTGATCTCGTCCACCACCTCGCGGACCACGTCGGTGTACCGGCCCGGGATGTTCGCGCCCTCCAGCAGGCCGCGCCAGTGCATCACCACGAACGGCGCCCCTGCCGCGGCGACCACGGGGATCATCGCGGGGTCGGCGAGCCCGGCGCTGACGTCGTTGACCAGGAGCGCGCCGGCGGCGAGCGCCTTCTCGGCGACCGAGGCGCGCATGGTGTCGACCGAGACCACGACGCCCTCGGCGGTGAGGCCGCGCACCACCGGGATCACCCGGCGCAGCTCCTCGTCCTCGTCGACCCGCGTGGCGCCGGGACGGGTGGACTCCCCGCCGACGTCGACCAGGTCGGCGCCCTCGGCGGCGAGGTCGAGGCCGCGCTTGACCGCGGCGGTGGTGTCGAACCACCGGCCGCCGTCGGAGAAGGAGTCCGGGGTCACGTTCACCACGCCCATGACCGCGCAGCGGTCCCACGCCGGAAGGCCCGCGACGTGGCCGCGTACGCACTGCTTGCTCATGCGACCAGCCTAGGCGTCGGGAGAGGCGCCCGCCGACCCCGGGGAGTCGCGGCACGGGGAGGTATATGCGGACGAGGAGCGGGGTCTCCGGCGATCTGATCAAGAAACGGGAATGTCCGGACGGAAAGCGAGCGCCGAATTTGCCTTCCCGCGCTTCTTCGGCCGCGTACGCGCGGTAAGTTTCTGGCCATGCCACGAGGACGTCATCGCCATTCACCCCCTCTGCACAGGCTCCTGCCTCCGTCGGCGTTCGCTGCTGTCTCCGTGGCCTGTGCGGTGGTTCCGTGGTTCGTCGGTGAACCGCTGCTGCTGCGGCTGACGACCGCGCTCGCCGCGGCCGTCGGCGTCGCCGCCGCCGTGACGCTGCGCCGCTGGGACGCGTCGGCCGGACTGAACGTCGCCGAGCTGAAGCGCGCACGGGCGAGCGCCGAGTGGCAGCACGAGGAGCGGGTCGCCGAGCTGGAGGCCGACCTGGAGGAGGGCCGCGAGCTCCGCATGAAGCTGGAGCACCGGCTGCGGTCCAAGCGGGCCGAGCTGGCGGCGCTGCGCAACGAGCACGCCTCGCTGCTGAGGCGCTACGCCACAGCGGAGACGGAGCGGGCCAGTGCCCTGGAGGGGCGGCGACTGCTCGAACTCGAGGCCGCCGACCCCGTTCCGCAGCTGCCCCCGGCCCGCGAGACCCGGGCGCTCGGCCCGGCCCCCGCGCCGGAGCCGGTGCGTCCGTTCTCCCCGGCGGGCAGCGGACTGTTCCGTCAGGCCGTCGAGGCGCTGGACTCGCTGGAAGCCCTGCAGGCCGCGGCGGGCGCCGAGGAGACCGGCCTCGAGCCGGGCGTCGAGGCCGAGGTCGCGGTCGAGGGGCTCGTCGAGGTGGAGCTGGACGCGGGCGTCGACTCGGACGCGGGTGCGGGTGCGGGTGCGGGTGCGGGATCGGCCGTGGACGGTGTCGCCGCCGTCGAGGAGAACGTGGAGGGAACGGAGCGCGTCGGCGAGGCGCCGGGCGGACACGACGCCGGTGCCGGAGCCGACGGTTCGGACTCCGTCGTGGCCGAGCGAGGGACCTCGGGCGTTACCGGAACCGACCTGACGGCCGAGACGGCCGAGGCCTCGCCGGCCGAGGGCGGCGAAGCCGACGCGGACGGCTCCGAGGACGTGGTGACGGCGCGCGGCGCGGCCGGGGCGCGGGACCCCCACGCGCCGGAGCGTTCCGTGCACCCGCACGGCGCTGCGTCCGCGGCGCAGGCGGAGGTCACGCCCGACCCCACCGACCCGCACCGCGACGCCGACCAGGACGGTGAGGCCGCTCCGGGCGCCGGGGTGCCCGCGGTCGCCGGGGCCGGCGGCGCCGAGGAACCGGAGGCGCGCGGCGCGGAGGGCGTCGTACCCGGCGAAGGCGTCGCATCCGGCGAACCCGCCGGCACCGGCAGCACGACCGCCAAGCCGGTCCGCCCCTCCGGCGGCCACTTCACGGTGCCGACCGCCGTCGCCGTCCCTCCGGAGGCTCCCGCACCGCGTCGTCCGGCGGCGGAGGGCAGCTTCGACTTCTTCGGCACCCAGCGGACGGACCACGGTGCGGAGGGCGACACCGACCGCACGGCCGGCGACGACCGGCAGCGCCCCGCGCCCGCCCCGCAGCCGACGCCTGCCCCGCAGGCCCCGCACTCCCCGCAGCCCGCGCCGGCCCCGCAGCACCCGGGGTCGGCACCGTCGCCCCGGTCGCCGCAGGCGGTACAGCCCCCGCAGGCGTCCCCTGCCGCATCGGGCCCCGAGCCGCAGCCCCGGCCGCAGCCGCTGATCCGGTCGCAGCAGACCGCGCACCGGGCCGACGTCGGCCGGGTGATCGACGTCGACGGCCAGGACGACGACCTGCACGCGGCGTCCTGACGCGACGGGTGGCCCCACGCGAGGGGCCACCCGTTCCGCCCTGCCCCACCGTCCCGCCACCGCCGTAGGCCAGACTGAAGCCATGACGTCCACGACGCAGACCACCGTCGGTATCGGCGCCGCCGCCGAGACCACCGACATGGTGCTCAACATCGGCCCCCAGCACCCCTCCACGCACGGCGTGCTGCGGCTGCGCCTGGTGCTGGACGGCGAGCGGATCACCAGCGCCGAGCCGGTGATCGGCTACATGCACCGCGGCGCGGAGAAGCTCTTCGAGGCCAGGGACTACCGGCAGATCATCATGCTGGCGAACCGTCACGACTGGCTCTCGGCCTTCTCCAACGAGCTGGGCGTGGTCATGGCCGTCGAGCGGATGCTGGGCATGGAGGTCCCGGAGCGGGCGGTCTGGATCCGCACGCTGCTCGCCGAGCTCAACCGGGTGCTGAACCACCTGATGTTCCTCGGCTCCTATCCGCTGGAGCTCGGCGGCATCACGCCGATGTTCTACGCCTTCCGCGAGCGCGAGGACCTCCAGCACGTCATGGAGGAGGTCTCCGGCGGGCGCATCCACTACATGTTCAACCGGGTCGGCGGCCTCAAGGAGGACCTGCCGCTCGGCTGGACCGACCGGGTCCGCGCCGTGGTGGCCGCCGCGCGGTCGCGGATGGACGTCTTCGACGACCTGGTGCTCGGCAACGAGATCTTCCGGGGACGCACCCGCGGCGTGGGCGTGCTCAGCCCGCGGGCGGTGCACGCCTACGGGGTGAGCGGGCCGATCGCCCGCGCCTCCGGGGTGGACCTCGACCTGCGCCGCGACGAGCCGTACCTGGCGTACGGCGAGCTCGGCGACGTGCTGAAGGTGGTCACCCGTCAGGAGGGCGACTGCCTGGCCCGCTTCGAGTGCCTGCTGGAGCAGACCCACAACTCGCTGGCGCTCGCCGACGCCTGCCTGGACCGGCTCGCCGAACTGCCCCCGGGGCCGGTCAACCAGCGACTGCCGAAGGTGCTGAAGGCCCCGGAGGGCCACACCTACGCCTGGACCGAGAACCCGCTGGGCCTCAACGGCTACTACCTGGTCTCGCGCGGGGAGAAGACGCCGTACCGGCTGAAGCTGCGGTCGGCGTCGTTCAACAACATCCAGGCGCTCACCGAACTGCTGCCGGGGACGCTGGTGGCCGACATGGTCGCCATTCTCGGGTCGCTCTTCTTCGTGGTCGGCGACATCGACAAGTAGCTCACCGCGCCAGCGGGTCGGGGACGCCGACCGGCTGGAGCAGCCAGCAGAAGCCGCCGAGTCCGCCGGGGGCGGTGAGCTCGGAGGCCTCCGAGGCCGCGGCCAGCGCGCGCACGTATCCGGCGGGGTCGGACGAGGCCAGCGTGAGCGGCGGCCTGGCCCCCGTGACGCCGAGGGTGTGCAACGCCTCCCGCTGGGAGAGCAGACGGCCGCCCGGCAGCACGCAGGAGTCCAGGGCGACGTGCGCGGTCAGGTCCCGGGTGCCGTCCGGCACCGGCGGAACCTCGCGCCCCTCGCGGAACCCGGTGAGGGTGCCGAACGGCGGGCGGGCGTCGGCGGTGTGCGCGTAGTCCACGGCGACCGCGAGCCCCTGCTCCAGGCAGCCCACGGCACCGGCCCAGGCGCGGTCCCGGGGGAGACCGATCTCGGCGCGCAGCCCTTCCTCCGCGGGCAGCGGCCACCACCGCTCCAGCCAGTGGGCGTCCTCGCCGTCGACCGGATCACCCGCGAGCTCGGATCCGTCCGGGCGGACCAGCACCCGCCGCGGGACGCCGGAGCCGTCGACCTCCACCACGTCCACCGGCACGTTGTCGAGCCACTCGTTGGCGAACAGCAGTCCGCGCACCCCGCGCGGAGGTGTCTCCAGCCACTCGACCGGCTCCGGCAGCCCGGCGGGGCGGTCCGCCACCTCCACCGCACAGAACCGGGTGCGGGAGGCCACCTCCGGCGGCAGCGCGGCCCGCACCCCCGCGACCAGCTCGCCCCGTCCGGCCGCCATGTCCACGAAGGTCAGGTCCGCGGGCCGGCCCAGCGCCTCGTCCACCCGGCACAGCAACCGGGCGACGGCGGCCGCGAACAGCGGGGAGGCGTGCACCGAGGTCCGGAAGTGGCCGGCCGGTCCCTCGGGCCGCCGGTAGAAGCCGCCGGGACCGTACAGCGCCTCGTGAGCCGCCTCCCGCCAGCCGCGCGCCCCGTCCTGCGGGCCGCCCTGCGGGCTCGTCGCCGGCCTCATCGCCGTTCCGCCTTCGCCATGCGGTCAGGCTAGGCGGCCCCGCGCCCCGGGCGGGCCCGGGTCCCCCTGCGGGTGTACGCCCGGCCTGCGGGGATCGGCCGCCCGGCTGACTCCGGGAGGCCGTGGACGTCCCTACCCTGTACTGGTGCAGCGCCTTTACGACTTCTTCCGCTCCCACCAGCCATGGGTGGACGGCTTCTGGGCGGTCCTGCTCGTCCTCATGTCTCTGACCACGGCGATCTCGGCCCCGGCCTCCGCGGGGGTCGACCGGGTGGTGGTCGTGCCGCTGACCCTGGCGTTCGGTGTCGCGATGGCTCTGCGGCGGCGCATGCCGGAGCGGATGATGGCGCTGGCCGCGGGCACCGGCGCCCTCCAGCTCGTCTTCGGCGTACCGGTCTTCCCGGCCGACTTCGCGCTGCTGCTGACCATCTACGCCGTCGCGGTGGCCGGGAGCGTGCGGGCCTCGCGGCTCACCCTGGTGGTGGCCCTGCTGGCCGCTCCCCTGGTCCAGCTGCGCTGGCCCGAGGAGCGCTCCTCGCTGCTCGGCAACGTGGTGATCGTGGTCTTCCAGACCGTGCCGCTCCTCTTCGTGTGGCTCCTCGGGGACGCCCGCCGCACCCGCAGCGCCTACTTCGCTCAGCTGGAGGAGAGGGCCGCCCGGCTGGAGCGCGAACGGGAGAGCCAGGCCAAGATCGCGGTGGCCGCCGAGCGCGCCCGGATAGCCCGCGAACTGCACGACGTGGTGGCGCACAACGTGTCGGTGATGGTGGTCCAGGCCGACGGCGCCGCCTATGTGATGGACACCGCTCCGGACCAGGCGAAGAAGGCCCTGGAGACCATCTCGGTCACCGGCCGCCAGGCGCTGGCGGAGATGCGGCGCCTGCTGGGCGTGCTGCGCACCGGCGAGCAGCCGGAGAGCGGCGAGTACGTGCCGCAGCCGGACGTGGCGCAGATAGAGGACCTGGTGGAGCAGTGCCGGGGCGCGGGCCTGACCGTCAGCTTCAAGGTCGAGGGCAGCCCCCGTCCGCTGCCCAGCGGCGTCGAGCTGACCGCCTACCGCATCGTGCAGGAGGCGCTGACCAACGTCCGCAAGCACGCAGGGCCCGAGGCCGGCGCGGGCGTGCGGCTGGTCTACTTCGACGACGGGCTGGGCCTGCTGGTCGAGGACGACGGCCGGGGCGCGCCGCTCGAACTGTGCGTCGCCGGCGGCGCGGACGGCCAGGGACAGGGACTGATCGGCATGCGCGAGCGCGTCGGCATGGTCGGCGGCACCCTGGACGCCGGGCCGCTGCCCGGCGGAGGCTTCCGCATCAGCGCCCTGCTGCCGCTGCGCCCCGCACTCTGACCCGCTACAGCCAGACCCCTCACGGAACCCGAGGACCCGATGCCGATCCGCGTGATGCTCGTCGACGACCAGGCGCTGCTGCGCACCGGCTTCCGCATGGTGCTGGACGCCCAGCCCGACATGGAGGTGGTCGCCGAGGCCGGTGACGGCGAGGAGGCGCTGCGGGTGCTGACCGTGGCGCGGCCGGACGTGGTGCTGATGGACGTGCGGATGCCGCGCATGGACGGCGTCGAGGCCACCCGGCGGATCTGCGCGGAGCCCGGCGCTCCCAAGGTGCTGATCCTGACCACCTTCGACCTGGACGAGTACGCGTTCTCCGCGCTCCGGGCGGGCGCCGGCGGCTTCATGCTGAAGGACGTCCCGCCGGGGGACCTGCTGGCCGCCATCAGGGCCGTGCACAGCGGGGACGCCGTCGTCGCGCCGTCCACCACGCGCCGGCTCCTCGACCGGTTCGCGCCCATGCTGCCGGGCGCCCCGGACGAACGCTCGCGGGCTCGCGAGCTGGAGCTCGCCCGGCTCACCGCGCGCGAGCGCGAGGTGATGGTGCTGGTCGCCCAGGGGCTGTCCAACGGGGAGATCGCCGCCCGCCTGGTTCTGTCCGAGGCCACCGTGAAGACGCACGTGGGGCGCATCCTCACCAAACTCGGCCTGCGGGACCGGGTGCAGGTCGTGGTCCTCGCCTACGAGACCGGCCTGGTCCGGGCCGGCGGAGCCGACTGAGGGGGAACCGCGGACCGGGCGGCGGGCCGCGGATTGTCGCGACCGGGCCCGCGCCGGGCGCGCGGCCACTAGATTGCGCCCATGCTCCTGTGGATCAACGGCCCTTTCGGGGGCGGCAAGACACAGACCGCACACGAGATCCACCGACGGCTGCCGGGCAGCGTGGTCTGCGACCCCGAGCACCTCGGATTCGGCCTGCACCGGATGACGCCTCCCGGCCTGCGCGGCGACTTCCAGGACCTGGTCTCCTGGCGGCAGGGCGTGGTGGAGGTGCTCGACCTCGCCCTCACCCGGCACGAGGGCGTGGTGATCGCCCCGATGACCGTGACCGACCCGGAGTACTTCGCGCAGACCGTCGGACGGCTCGCCGAACTCGGACACGACGTCAAGCACTTCACCCTCCTCGCACAACGGGAGACCGTGCTGCGGCGGTTGCGTGAGCGTGGTCTCGGACGACTGCTGGGGCGCCTGGCGGGGGAGCGCAAGCTCCGGCGCACCGAGAGCTGGGCGGTGCGGCGGCTCGACGACACGCTGGAGCGCCTGCGGGAGCCGGAGTTCGCCGAGCACCTGTGGACGGACGACTTCACCGTCCCGAGGACGGCGGACCGCATCGCCGTGCTGGCGGGTCTGACGCTCCGCCCCAACCGGGGCGGACCACTGGTCAACAGCTGGCGCCGGGCCCGGGTCGGACTGCGGCACATCCGGTTCGACTGACCGCCGCCGCCCCGTCCGGCCGCGGTGAGCACCCCCGCGCACCCGCGGACGCCCGCCGGGTGTCAGCCCCGTGCGGGAAGCCGCCGCGCGAAGTCGCGGGCCGCCTCTCGTACCTCCTCCGCGTCCCAGTCCAGCCCGGGGGAGCTCACCGTCATCTCGTGGTACGCGATCCCGGGTCCCTGGGCCGTCCAGGAACTCATGAAGAGCATGCGTCCGGTCTCCTCACCCTGAGCGAGGGCCGCGTCCTCCAGCACCTCGCGCGAGTGGGGCAGCCACACCTGGAACTGATGGGTGTGCGGCGGCTCGGGGTGGACCCGCGACCAGGGCACGCCGCCCTCGGCCAGCCCTTCCGCCAGCGCCTGGGCCACCACCTTCGCGTGCGCCACGTACTCCGGCAGCCGGGGCAGCTCCCGCTCCAGTCCGACCAGCGCCGACAACGCGGCCGGGAACTGCTGGAAGGCCAGCCCGCCGTACCGGTGCCGCCACACCTTGGCCTCCGCCACCAGCGAGGCCGGACCGGCCAGCACCGCGCCTGAGAGGCCCTGCAGCGACTTGTAGAACGAGACGTACACCGAGTCCGCGAGGCCGGCGATCTCCTCCAGCGAGTGACCGAGGTGCACCGTCGACTCCCACAGGCGGGCGCCGTCGAAGTGGACGACCGCGTCCAGCTCCCGGGCGGCCGCCACGGTGGCCGTCAGCTCCTCCCAGGTGGGCAGCACGAAGCCGGCGTCCCGCAGCGGCAGCTCCAGCATCAGGGCGCCGAACGGCTCGCCGAGGTCGTGGATCTCCTGCGGCGTGGGAAGCCGCGGCTCGTCCGTCAGCCGTAGCGTGCGCAGGCCGCTGACCTCACCGAACGCGTTCCGCTCGTGCACCTCGGGGTGGGCCAGGGGGTGCAGGGCCACCGCGCGGTTGCCCGTCCGCCCCGCCCAGCAGCGCAGCGCGACCTGTTGTGCCATGGTGCCCGTCGGGAAGAACGCCGCGTCCTCCATGCCGAGCAGACCCGCCACCCGGCCCTCCAGGGCCTCGACCACCCCGTTGCCGTAGACGTCCGCGGGCTCGTCCAGGTCGTGGACGGCGCCCGCCTCCCTCACCAGGTCCTCCAGCTGCTCGCGCAGGGTGGCCGAGTGGGCCGTCCAGGAGAGCGTCCGCACGGATGAGCGGTACAGCTCCAGACGCCGGGATCGCCGCGCCGCCTGCTCCTTCGCACTGTCGTTCATGTCGTTCATGAAAGCGATCATCCTCCTCTGCGCAAGCGCCTGCCGGGCCTGTGGACAACTCCCTGTGGACGACGGGAAGAGACCGACTGCAGCCTGTGGACAACCGGACCGGGTGCGAGGGATCGCGTTAACATGACGAGAAATCGTCCGGTACCCCGAGCGGACTGGAACGGGAAGGCTCTCCTCGCGTGACCACACACCTCCACCCCCCTGACCCCAGGGACCGCCCCGCGCGGCTCGCCGTCGGCGTCGTGGGCGCCGGCCGCGTCGGCCCGGCGCTGGCGGCCTCCCTCCAGCTCGCCGGGCACCGCCCGGTGGCCGTCTCGGGCGTCTCCGACGCCTCCCGCCGCCGCGCCGCCGAGCTGCTGCCGGACGTTCCGCTGGTCACGCCCGCCGAGGTGCTGGCCCGCTCCGAGCTGGTCCTGCTCACCGTCCCCGACGACGTCCTGCCCGGCCTGGTCCAGGGCCTCGCCGAGACCGGCGCGGTCCGCCCCGGCCAGCTCCTCGTGCACACCTCGGGCCGGTACGGCGTCGGCGTCCTGGAGCCCGCGCTGCGCGCCGGGGGCCTGCCGCTCGCCCTGCACCCCGCGATGACCTTCACCGGCACCGCGGTCGACGTGCAGCGCCTGGCCGGCTGCTCCTTCGGCGTCACCGCCCCCGAGCAGCTCCGGCTGGCGGCCGAGGCGCTGGTGGTCGAGATGGGCGGGGAGCCCGAGTGGATCGAGGAGCAGAACCGCCCGCTCTACCACGCGGCCCTGGCCCTCGGCTCCAACCACCTGATCACCCTGGTCGCCCAGTCCATGGAACTGCTCGCCGCCGCCGGGGTGGGCGCCCCGGACCGGATGCTCGGCCCGCTGCTGGGCGCCGCCCTGGACAATGCCCTGCGCTCCGGCGACGCCGCCCTCACCGGCCCCGTCTCCCGAGGTGACGCGGGCACGGTCGCCGCGCACGTGGAGCAGCTCCGCCGCAACGCCCCGCAGACCCTGCCGGGCTACCTGGCCCTGGCCCGCGCCACCGCCGACCGGGCGCTGGCCGCCGGGCTGCTCAAGCCCGAACTCGCCGAGGAGCTCCTCGGGGTACTCGGCGAGGACGGCACGGACCGCACCGAAGGCCCCCGGGGGACCGGCGGGACCACCGGCGACGACGGGGAGGACGACCGATGACCCAGGCCGGCAAGCCCGAGCTGCTGCACACCGCCGCCCAGCTGGCGGCCCGCCCGCGCACCGGACGCCGGGCCGTCGTGATGACCATGGGCGCCCTGCACGAAGGCCACGCCGGTCTGGTCCGCACGGCCCGCCGGGCCGCCGGACCGCAGGGCGAGGTCGTCGTCACCGTCTTCGTCAACCCGTTGCAGTTCGGGGCGGGCGAGGACCTCGACCGCTACCCGCGCACCCTGGACTCCGACGTGCGGATCGCGGCAGCCGCCGGCGCCGACGTGGTGTTCGCGCCGTCGGTCGACGAGGTCTACCCCGGCGGCGAACCGCAGGTGCGGATCACCGCCGGCCCCATGGGCACCCGCCTGGAGGGGGCCTCCCGGCCCGGCCACTTCGACGGGATGCTCACCGTCGTCGGCAAGCTGCTCCACCTCACCCGCCCGGACGTCGCCCTCTACGGCCAGAAGGACGCCCAGCAGCTGGCGCTCATCCGGCGCATGGTCCGCGACCTGAACTTCGGCGTGGAGATCGTCGCCGTGCCCACTGTCCGCGAGGACGACGGGCTGGCCCTCTCCAGCCGCAACCGCTACCTCTCCGCCGGCGAGCGGCGCACCGCCCTGGCCCTGTCCCGCGCCCTTTTCGCGGGCCGGGACCGGCTGGCCGCCCTGGAGGCGCTGCGCGCCCGCGCGCAGGAGGTCCCGTCCACCGAGGCCCGCGCCGCCGCGCTGGAGCGGCTCGGGGAGTCCCGGGAGGCCGCCGACGCGCACGCGCTGGCCGCCGCCGGCGGCAGGACCTCCGGGCCCGCCGCGGTCCGGGACGCCGCCCTTCTGGTGCTCGACGAGGCCGCCAAGGCCGAGCCCCCGCTCGAGCTGGACTACCTGGCCCTGGTCGACCCCGCCGACTTCACCGAGGTCGCCGACGACCACACCGGCGAGGCCGTGCTCGCCGTCGCCGCCAGGGTCGGCTCGACCCGGCTGATCGACAACCTGCCGCTCACCTTCGCCCCCGACGGGGGTCGCGAGCCCGGCCCGGAAGACGGAGACGCCCCGTGACCCGCACCGCGATACGCCTGCCCGCCCCCGCCCCGGGCTGGTCCATCGACGCCGACGTGGTGGTCGTGGGCTCCGGCGTGGCCGGCCTGACCGCCGCGCTGCGCTGCGAGGCCGCCGGGCTGCGCACCGTCGTCGTCACCAAGGCCCGGCTCGACGCCGGGTCCACCCGCTGGGCCCAGGGCGGCATAGCCGCCGCCCTCGGCGAGGGCGACACCCCCGAGCAGCACCTCGACGACACCCTGGTCGCCGGGGCCGGGCTGTGCGACGAGGAGGCCGTGCGCCTGCTGGTCACCGAGGGACCGGCCGCGGTGCGCCGCCTGATCTCCACCGGCGCCCGCTTCGACACCGACGCGGTCGGCGAGATCGCGCTGACCCGTGAGGGCGGCCACCACCGCAACCGCATCGCGCACGCCGGCGGCGACGCCACCGGGGCGGAGGTGTCCCGCGCCCTGGTCGAGGCGGTCCAGGCCCGTGGCCTGCGCACCATCGAGCACGCACTGGTGCTCGACCTGCTCACCGACGCCGAGGGGCGCACCGCCGGCGTCACCCTGCACGTGATGGGCGAGGGCGCCCACGACGGCGTCGGCGCCGTCCACGCGCCCGCCGTGGTCCTCGCCACCGGCGGCATGGGCCAGGTGTTCGCGGCGACCACCAACCCGTCGGTGTCCACCGGCGACGGCGTGGCGCTGGCGCTGCGGGCCGGCGCCGAGGTCAGCGACCTGGAGTTCGTCCAGTTCCACCCGACCGTCCTCTTCCTCGGCGCGGACGCCGAGGGCCAGCAGCCGCTGGTCTCCGAGGCGGTCCGCGGCGAGGGCGCCCACCTCGTCGACGCCGACGGCGTGCGCTTCATGCTCGGTCAGCACGAGCTGGCCGAGCTGGCGCCGAGGGACATCGTGGCCAAGGGCATCACGCGCCGGATGCAGGAGACGGGCGCCGCGCACATGTACCTCGACGCCCGCCACTTCGGCGCCGAGATGTGGGAGCACCGCTTCCCGACCATCCTGGCCGCCTGCCGGACGCACGGCATCGACCCGGTCACCGAGCCGATCCCGGTCGCCCCGGCCGCCCACTACGCCTCCGGCGGCGTCCGCACCGACGCCGACGGCCGCACCACCGTGCCCGGCCTCTACGCCTGCGGCGAGGTCGCCTGCACCGGCGTCCACGGCGCCAACCGGCTCGCCTCCAACTCGCTGCTCGAAGGGCTGGTCTACGCCGAACGCATCGCCGCGGACATCACGTCCCGGGCGCGTACGAGCCCCGGCGCGCCCGGTCCGGTCGTGCCGGAGGCGGCTGCCACCCAGCCGCTGCCCTCCGCCGAGGACCGGTCCGCCGTCCAGCGGATCATGACCGTCGGCGCCGGCGTGCTCCGCTCCGCGGACTCCCTGCGACGGGCCGCGGAGGACCTGGCCGCGCTGCACACCGCGGCCGCCGACGGCAATGGCAAGCGGCCGGTGCCGGGCACCGAGACCTGGGAGACGGCCAACCTCCTGCTGGTCGCCCGGGTTCTCGTCGAGGCGGCCCGCCGCCGCGAGGAGACCCGCGGCTGCCACTGGCGCGAGGACCGACCCGACCGGGACGACGAGGGGTGGCGCCGCCACATCGTCGTCCGACTCGGCGAGGGCCGTACGCTCGCCGTGCACACCACCGACGGACCGGGCTTCGCACCGGTCACCTCTCCCACAGGAGCAGTGAAGAAGTGAGCGCCTCCGCACCCTCCGACCCGACCGCCGCGTCCGATCCGACCGGCGCCGGCCTCCCCCTCGCCGACGGCGGCGGCTGCGGCGACGGCTGCGCCTGCGGCTCCGGCGACGACCACGAGTTCGACGACTACGAGTGCGGCCTCGACCCCGCCCTCGCGGAGCTGCTGACCGAGGCCGGTCTCGACCCGGCCGAGGTCGAGGACATCGCGACCATGGCGGTGGCCGAGGACCTCGACGGCGGCGTGGACGTCACCACCTGGGCCACCATCCCCGAGGAGGCCGTCGCCACCGCCGACTTCACCGCCCGTGAGGCGGGGGTGGCGGCCGGGCTGCGGATCGCCGAGGCGGTGATCTCGGTGGTCGCCTCCGACGAGTTCGAGGTGGAGCGGCACGCCGAGGACGGCGACCGTGTGGAGGCCGGGCAGAAACTGCTGTCGGTGACCACCCGTACGCGTGACCTGCTGACGGCCGAGCGCAGCGCGCTCAACATCCTGTGCCGCCTCTCCGGCATCGCCACCGCCACCCGCGCCTGGGCCGACGCCCTCGAAGGCACCAAGGCGACGGTCCGGGACACCCGCAAGACCACGCCCGGCCTGCGCTCCCTGGAGAAGTACGCGGTGCGCTGCGGCGGCGGCGTCAACCACCGGATGTCCCTCTCCGACGCCGCCCTCGTGAAGGACAACCACGTGGTCGGCGCAGGCGGCGTGGCCGAGGCGTTCCGGGCGGTGCGCGAGCGCTTCCCCGAGCTGCCGATCGAGGTCGAGGTGGACACCCTGCACCAGCTCCGCGAGGTGCTGGACGCGGGCGCCGACCTGGTCCTGCTGGACAACTTCACGCCCGCCGAGTGCGCGGAGGCGGTCGCCGTCACCGCCGGCCGGGCCAAGCTGGAGGCGTCCGGCCGTCTCACCCTGGAGAACGCCAAGGCCTACGCCGACACCGGTGTCGACCACCTGGCGGTGGGGGCGCTCACGCACTCCTCGCCGATCCTGGACATCGGCCTGGACCTCCGTGAGGCCCAGGGCACCGAGCAGAACGACTCGGAGTAGGGGCAGCAGCCATGCTTCTGACGATCGACGTGGGCAACACGCACACCGTGCTGGGGCTGTTCGACGGCGCCGAGATCATCGAGCACTGGCGCATCTCCACCGACCCGCGCCGCACCGCCGACGAGCTGGCCGTGCTGATGCAGGGCCTGATGGGGGCGCACCCGCTGCTCGGCGGCGAGCTCGGCGAGGGCATCGACGGCATCGCCATCTGCGCCACCGTGCCGTCCGTGCTGCACGAGCTGCGCGAGGTGACGCGGCGTTACTACGGAGACGTGCCCGCGGTGATCGTCGAGCCGGGCGTCAAGACGGGCGTGCCCATCCTCACCGACAACCCCAAGGAGGTCGGGGCGGACCGCATCATCAACGCGGTCGCCGCCGCCGAGCTCTTCGGCGGGCCGGCCATCGTGGTCGACTTCGGCACCGCCACCACCTTCGACGCGGTCAGCGCCAAGGGGCAGTACATCGGCGGCGTCATCGCGCCGGGCATCGAGATCTCCGTGGAGGCGCTCGGCGTCAAGGGCGCGCAGCTGCGGAAGATCGAGGTCGCGCGTCCGCGGAGCGTGATCGGGCGCAACACGGTCGAGGCCATGCAGTCGGGCATCGTGTACGGCTTCGCCGGGCAGGTCGACGGGGTCGTCGAGCGGATGGCCCGCGAGCTGGCGGACGATCCCGACGACGTGACGGTGATCGCGACGGGCGGCCTGGCGCCGATGGTGCTGGGCGAGTCCACGGTGATCGACGAGCACGAGCCGTGGCTCACCCTGATAGGGCTCCGGCTCGTCTACGAGCGCAACGTCAACCGCCCCTGACCTCCGGCCCCGGCCGGCCTGAGCGCCTGGCCCCGCCGCGCCCGGCCGCCTCGGCCCGTGCGACCTCCGGCCCCGCCCGCGCCCGCGCCCCGCCCGCGCCCCGCGCCCCGCTCCCTTCCCGGGACCGGGGCGCGGCCCTTTCCGGGGGCGGACCGCAGCCTGCGCTTCCTGCCGCTAAGGGCCGCCGCGCGAGGCCGCCGCGAAGGGGCGGGGCGAGGCCCGCGTGCGGCATGCCTCCGGTCGGACGCGGTCGGGCGGCGCGCCGATGGAAATATGTCCATGATTGTCTGATTGGCGCGTATGGTCACGCCATGCCCACGCCCTACGGATCCCGCGGCATGGCGTTCGGCCCGCAAGAGCTGCGCGTGCTCCGCCGTGCCCTCGCCCTCGCCCTGCACCCCCGCCCCGCCTCCCCCCAGGAGGTCCAGGACTGCCTGCGCCTCGCCGACGCGGTCGACGAGGTGACGCGGGAGGCCGCCCGGCAGCGCGCCTTCCTCCTGGCCGACCTGGTCCGCTACCGCGCCGCCCTCCCGGGCACCGTCACCGGCTACCTCCGTCTCCTGCGCGAGGCGCTGGACGCGGGCCACCACCCGGAACGGGAGGACCTGGCCGCGCTCCGCGCCCTGAGCGGCAACCCCCTGGCCGCCGCGCTGCTGCGGCGCTGCGACGCGCCCGCCCTCCCGGCCCCGCTCCCCGCCCCCACCCCCCTGTCCCTGCCGGTGCTGCCCGCCCAGGGCACCGAGCCGGCCACCGCCGTCCGGCCGGAACTGGTCCCGGTCCCGGCCACCGCCACGGTCCCCACCGGCAGGCGCCCTGCGGCCGAGCCCGCCCCGTTCCCCGGTCCGGCCGTGCAGCACGCCGTCCCCGCGGCGCGCACCCGGCTGCTGGCCCTGCCGGGCGGCCTGAGCGCCGAGGGCGACGGCGAGGGCGACGGGGACGGAGCGGACGACCGCCCCGAACCGTCCCCCTCTCCCGACCCACAGCGCCCCGGGCAGCCCGCGCCGGGGCGGCCGATCCCCACGCCGGGTGAGGTCTTCCCGCGCCGCAAGCCGTCCTCGCCCCCCTCCTCCCCGCCGCAGGACCCCTCCCAGGGGCGGCTGGCGGCGGGCTGACCGGCGGGGGTGGCTACCCTGGAGCCATGGACTACGTCTCCGCGCTTCTGCCCCCCGCCGTGATGGCCGTCTTCTTCCTCGGCGTCATCCGGGTGATCATCAAGACCCAGGGCGGGGCCAACAAGGCCAAGGAGGACGCGGCGGTGGACGCGGCCCTGGCCCAGGCTCAGGCCACCCCCCGCCGCGAGGAGTCCTGACGCCCTTCGCGGGGTGATTCGGGACTAACGTTCTTCCATGCCGAAACCCCTGGGAGAACTCGAAGACGCGGTCATGAGTCGGATCTGGAAGTGGAACCGGCCCGTGACCGTTCGGGAAGTCCTGGAAGACCTCCAGAAGGAACGGTCCCTCGCCTACACCACGGTGATGACCGTTCTCGACAATCTCCAGCGCAAGGGCTGGGTCCGCCGCCACGCGGAAGGCCGGGCCTATCGATATGAGGCGGTCTCCAGTCGCGCCGCCTACGCCGCCGCGCTGATGAACGACGCCTGGTCCCGCAGCGACAATCCCACCGCCGCTCTGGTGGCCTTCTTCGGGATGATGAACGAGGACCAGCGCGGCATGGTCCGTGACGCACTCCGCGTCGCGCACGGCCCCGAGGCCGCCCCGGGCGAGGAGAACACCCCCGGGTCGGCGGAGGACGGTTCCGGGAGATAACGTCCGGACATGTCAGTGGAGCGTTCCGAAGTCAGCAGCGAAGTCAGCAGCAAGGCTTTCACCGTGCGCCGGGCCAGGACCGGTGATGTTCCTGCGCTCCGGCGACTCCTCGACGCATACACCCGTGACGGCACCTTGCTCGACAAAGCGACCGTCACGCTTTACGAGGACATCCAGGAGTTCTGGGTGGCGGAACGCGACGACAACGCCGAGGTGGTCGGCTGCGGCGCGCTGCACGTGATGTGGGAAGACCTCGCCGAAGTGCGCACTCTCGCCGTGAACCCGGCGCTGAAGGGCGCCGGCGTGGGTCACCAGTTGCTGAAGAAGCTGTTGCAGACCGCCCGTTGGCTCGGTGTGCGCCGCGTTTTCTGTCTCACCTTCGAAGTCGAGTTCTTCGGCCGCCACGGGTTCGTCGAGATCGGTGAGACTCCGGTCGACACCGATGTGTACGCCGAGCTGCTGCGTTCCTATGACGAGGGCGTCGCGGAGTTCCTCGGACTCGAACGAGTGAAACCGAACACCCTGGGCAACAGCCGGATGCTTCTGCATCTGTGATCTTCTCCGGGCTCCGGCCGCCCGGTCTTCTCGCCGTCTTCACGGTGTGAGGTATTCCGGGCGGTCCCTCTTCCCGGCTCTTGCGGGTCCTCTTCCCCGCCCTTCACGGCCCTTCCCGGTCCTCTTCCGGCTCTTCCCGGACCCTTCCCCGCTCTTCGCCGGTTCCCTATGTCCGGAAGGGGAGGGTTTTCGGGAGCGGTCGCGGGCGCTGGTCTCTCCCGGGGGTTTGTGTTTTTCAGGCAAAAGCGGTTTGCTTTCCGGCGTACTGCAGTACTGCATATAACAAGGGACGGCGAAACGGCTCCGCCCGGAGCCGCCCCAGGGTTATCGATGAAAGGAAATGCGGTGGCACAGAAGGTTCAGGTCCTTCTTGTCGACGACCTCGACGGCGGCGAGGCGGACGAGACGGTGACGTTCGCGCTGGACGGCAAGACCTACGAGATCGACCTCACGACCGCCAACGCCGACAAGCTGCGCGGCCTGCTCGAGCCCTACGTGAAGAGCGGACGCCGCACCGGCGGCCGTGCCTCCGGCGGTCGCACCAAGACGCGCGCGGCGGCCGGCAGCAGCCAGGAGACGGCCCAGATCCGTGCTTGGGCCAAGGAGCAGGGTCTCGAGGTCAACGACCGCGGCCGTGTGCCGGCGAAGATCCGTGAGGCCTACGAGAAGGCCAACGGCTGACGGCCCACCCATGGCTGCAGGTCCCGTCGCATGCCGGAGAGCCGCCCTCGCGCGGCTCTCTGCCGTTCCGGGCCCCGCGGGTCGCCTCTCCGGCGTCGCCCGCCCTCCGGCGCCCTCACGGAACGTTCGCACGAAACGCGTTTCGAACGCGCTGTGTAACCGGAACGGGGGTGCTCAGGTCGGCGGAGCGGCGCAAGGTTGTTCGCCCGTAGCGGAGGGGACCGGGGTGCGCCGCATGGACTGTCGGTCGAAGCGGGTAAGACATCCCTAGTGGGAGGGGGCGACACGCAGGACAGGCCGTCTTCCGTTCGCCATCGGCGTACTGGTGGAGGACGTAAGTGCCTGGCCTGCGGGAACATCGTCTCGCACCATCGGGTTGGAGCAGATGTCGGCGTTCCGGGTCAGGAGGCCAAGGACGGTGTCGGCAGTTGGAATGAGCGGTCCCCGCTTGCGGGACTAAGCTGCGGAAGGACAGGAAGGGGACAGCCCCCTTACTGCCTGACCGCTCTGAGGAGCGATTAACGATGTTCGAGAGGTTCACCGACCGCGCGCGGCGGGTTGTCGTCCTGGCTCAGGAAGAAGCCCGGATGCTCAACCACAACTACATCGGCACCGAGCACATCCTCCTGGGCCTGATCCACGAGGGTGAGGGTGTCGCCGCTAAGGCCCTGGAGAGCCTCGGGATTTCGCTCGAGGCGGTCCGCCAGCAGGTGGAGGAGATCATCGGTCAGGGCCAGCAGGCCCCGTCCGGCCACATCCCCTTCACCCCCCGTGCCAAGAAGGTCCTGGAGCTGTCGCTCCGCGAGGCCCTTCAGCTGGGCCACAACTACATCGGCACGGAGCACATCCTGCTCGGCCTGATCCGCGAGGGCGAGGGCGTCGCCGCCCAGGTCCTCGTCAAGCTGGGCGCAGACCTCAACCGTGTCCGCCAGCAGGTCATCCAGCTGCTGTCGGGCTACTCGGGGAGCAAGGAGGCCGCCACCGCCGGCGGTCCCGCCGAGGGCACCCCCTCGACCTCCCTGGTCCTCGACCAGTTCGGCCGGAACCTCACCCAGGCCGCTCGTGAGTCCAAGCTCGACCCGGTCATCGGGCGCGAGAAGGAGATCGAGCGGGTCATGCAGGTGCTGTCCCGCCGCACCAAGAACAACCCGGTGCTGATCGGTGAGCCCGGCGTCGGCAAGACCGCCGTCGTCGAGGGCCTCGCCCAGGCCATCGTCAAGGGCGAGGTGCCCGAGACCCTCAAGGACAAGCACCTCTACACCCTGGACCTCGGCGCCCTGGTCGCCGGCTCCCGCTACCGCGGTGACTTCGAGGAGCGCCTGAAGAAGGTGCTCAAGGAGATCCGCACCCGCGGCGACATCATCCTGTTCATCGACGAGCTGCACACGCTCGTGGGTGCGGGCGCCGCCGAGGGCGCGATCGACGCCGCCAGCATCCTCAAGCCGATGCTGGCCCGCGGTGAGCTCCAGACCATCGGCGCCACCACGCTCGACGAGTACCGCAAGCACCTGGAGAAGGACGCCGCCCTCGAGCGCCGCTTCCAGCCCATCCAGGTCGCGGAGCCGTCGCTGCCGCACACCATCGAGATCCTCAAGGGCCTGCGCGACCGGTACGAGGCGCACCACCGTGTCTCCATCACCGACGAGGCGCTGGTCCAGGCCGCCACCCTGGCCGACCGGTACATCTCGGACCGCTTCCTGCCGGACAAGGCGATCGACCTGATCGACGAGGCCGGATCCCGGATGCGCATCCGCCGGATGACCGCGCCGCCGGACCTCCGCGAGTTCGACGAGAAGATCGCCGGCGTCCGCCGCGACAAGGAGTCCGCGATCGACTCGCAGGACTTCGAGAAGGCCGCCTCCCTGCGCGACAAGGAGAAGCAGCTCCTCGCCGCGAAGGCCAAGCGGGAGAAGGAGTGGAAGGCCGGCGACATGGACGTCGTGGCCGAGGTCGACGGCGACCTGATCGCCGAGGTCCTCGCCACCGCCACGGGCATCCCGGTCTTCAAGCTGACCGAGGAGGAGTCCAGCCGCCTGCTCCGCATGGAGGACGAGCTCCACAAGCGGGTCATCGGCCAGAACGACGCCGTCAAGGCGCTCTCCAAGGCGATCCGCCGTACCCGTGCCGGCCTGAAGGACCCGAAGCGTCCCGGTGGCTCGTTCATCTTCGCCGGTCCGTCCGGTGTCGGTAAGACCGAGCTGTCCAAGGCGCTCGCCGAGTTCCTCTTCGGTGACGAGGACGCGCTGATCTCCCTCGACATGTCGGAGTTCAGCGAGAAGCACACGGTCTCGCGTCTCTTCGGTTCCCCGCCCGGATACGTGGGCTACGAGGAGGGCGGCCAGCTGACCGAGAAGGTCCGCCGCAAGCCGTTCTCCGTGGTCCTCTTCGACGAGGTCGAGAAGGCGCACCCGGACATCTTCAACTCGCTGCTGCAGATCCTGGAGGACGGTCGCCTGACCGACTCCCAGGGCCGGGTCGTGGACTTCAAGAACACGGTCATCATCATGACGACCAACCTCGGCACCCGGGACATCTCCAAGGGCTTCAACCTGGGCTTCGCCGCCCAGGGCGACACGAAGACCAACTACGAGCGCATGAAGAACAAGGTCTCGGACGAGCTCAAGCAGCACTTCCGTCCCGAGTTCCTCAACCGCGTCGACGACGTGGTGGTCTTCCCGCAGCTCACGCAGGCGGACATCCTGCGGATCGTCGACCTGATGATCGGCAAGGTGGACGAGCGCCTGAAGGACCGGGACATGGGCCTCGAGCTCTCCCAGTCCGCCAAGGAGCTGCTGTCGAAGAAGGGCTACGACCCGGTGCTGGGCGCCCGGCCGCTGCGCCGGACCATCCAGCGCGAGGTCGAGGACACCCTCTCGGAGAAGATCCTCTTCGGCGAGCTGCGTCCCGGCCACATCGTGGTCGTCGACACGGAGGGCGAGGGCGACGAGCAGACCTTCACCTTCCGCGGCGAGGAGAAGGCCGCGCTGCCGGACGTCCCGCCGGTCGAGCAGGCCGCGGGCGGCAGCACGAACCTGAGCAAGGACGCGTAACGCCAGTAGCGTCACCCGAGTGACCCGAAGGGCCGGTGCGGAGCTTCCGCACCGGCCCTTCGGCGTTCCCCGAGGCTGTGCACGGGGCCACAGTCACGGCCTCCCGGACGGGGCCGGCCGGTGAGGTGGGGCACGCGACCCAGGTCACGTACGAAGCCGCCTAGTAGGCGCCCCGGCTGCCCGGCGGGGATGCGGAGCGCCGTCGCGGCCTCTCCCACCTGGCCATAGTCCGAATAATTAACAAATGAACTCTTTGTGCCTGAATGTGTCGATCCGAGGCGGATACTACGCATCGTCGTAGATCACACGATTGTCAGGACTGACCCGATCGGGTTACCAAGGTATGGCCGACGGCGAGACCGGACCTCCTCCGGTTCCGGGTCTCACTCCGCCGGCGATCCCGTCCCCGAACAAAGGGTTCTTCATGTTCAAGCACGTCACGCTCCGCACCTCCGGTACGACCGCCCTCCGCACCCGCGCCGCGGTCGTCGCCGCCGGCCTCGGAGCCTCGGTCGTTCTCGGTGCCGGAGTCGCGACTGCTGCCGGCGCCCCCACCGCCGGCACGCCTGCGGCCGCCACGCAGGTGAGCGCCAAGGCGCCCAAGGGCAACGCCTGGGTCGACCCGGTCCAGAAGTACAAGCTGTCCGCCAGCTTCGCCCAGAACGGCGGCATGTGGGCGCACAAGCACTCCGGCCAGGACTTCGCCGTCCCGACCGGCACCAAGGTCTTCGCGGTCCACGAGGGCACCGTCGTCAAGGCCGGCGGCTGGGGCGCCGGTGACGGCCCCGCCTACGGCAACGCCGTCGTCATCAAGCACGGCAACGGCACCTACTCGCAGTACGCCCACCTCTCCAAGGTGCAGGTGAGCGTCGGCGAGAAGGTGAACACCGGCGAGCAGATCGCCCTGTCCGGCAACACCGGCAACTCCAGCGGTCCTCACCTGCACTTCGAGATCCGCACCAGCGCCAACTACGGCACCGCGGTCAACCCGGTCCAGTTCCTCGCCGCCAAGGGCGTCAAGGTCTGACCGACCGCGGGCGGGTGACGCGAGGCGCGACGTATCGAACATGCGGAAGGCCCCGGCAGCATCGCTGCCGGGGCCTTCCGCATGCCTGCGCGCCTTCCGCCTTCCGCCTCACGGCCCGCCGGGCAGGCGGTACATGCCGTCCGCGAGCGGTTCCACCAGGCCGTCCGCCACCAGACCGTCCAGCGCCCGGGCCCGCTGCACCGGCTCGTCCCACACCGCGTCCAGCGCCGCCTGCGGAACCGGGCCCTCGGCCGCGCGCAGCACCGCGAGGAGCTTGCCGCGCACCTGGCGGTCCGTGCCCGCGTAGGTCTGGCCGCGGCGCGGCGGTCCGTCGTGCTCGGGCTTACCGGCCCCCAGCCAGGCGCAGCGGGCGGAGATCGGGCAGCGGTGGCAGCTCTCGTTGCGCGCGGTGCAGATCAGCGCGCCCAGTTCCATCGAGGCCGCCGCCCACCGTGCCGCCGTGCCGTCCTCGGCCGGCAGCAGGGATGCCGCCAGCCGGCGCTCGGCCGCCGTGGTGGCGTTGGGCGGGTACTGGACGCCGGTCACGGCGCGGGCCAGGACCCGGCGGACGTTGGTGTCGAGCACCGCGTGACGCCGGCCGAAGGCGAAGGAGGCGACGGCGGCGGCGGTGTACTCGCCGACTCCGGGCAGCGCGAGCAGTTCGGCGTGGTCGGAGGGGACCTCTCCGCCGTGCCGCTCGGTGATGGCGACGGCCGCGCCGTGCAGGCGCAGCGCGCGGCGCGGATAGCCGAGCCGGCCCCAGGCCCGCACCGCCTCGCCCGGCGCCTCGGCGGCCAGGTCGGCGGGACGGGGCCAGCGGGCCAGCCACTGCTCGTACACCGGCAGCACCCGGGTGACCGGGGTCTGCTGGAGCATGAACTCGCTGACCATCACCCCCCAGGCGCCGGCCTCGGGGCGGCGCCACGGCAGGTCGCGGGCGTTCGCCTCGAACCAGGCGATCACGGGGGTGTGGAGGGGGAGGGCGTCGGTGCTGGAGGCGGCCCGCGTCGCGGTGTCCCGCGGGGCGGACGGCTCGTGCTGTGTGGGTGCGGTCATGACGTCATCGATCCTGCCACGACCCCGGGGTCACCCGATGTGCGCAATCCATCACCCGTTGGAAGTGCCTCAGGGTGTGGGAACCGCATACCAGGATGATGATCCGGAAAAGTTGTCGTCCGCACGGCGGGTGCCGCCTTGAGTGACGTCGATCTCTCGTACAGTTTGCGCCGTGGGATCACTGCGCAATCCGGTCGGGCCGCTTCCCTCCTCCATCTACTGGCGACGGAGGGGTGCCTTTCTTGTCGTGCTGCTCGCGCTGGCGGGACTCGCCGCCTGGCTGTTCGCCGGTGGCGGGGGCAGATCGGACGGCTCGTCGGGCGGCCCCGACGGCAAGAACCCGGCTCCCTCGATCACCCCTGGTCCCTCCGGGTCCGGTCCCGCGATCGACGACCCCCCGGGTGAGGGCGGGTCCGGCACGGGCGGTTCCTCCGACGGCGCGTCCTCCGGCGGGACGTCGGGCGCCGACGCCGGCGGCACGTCCGGTGCGGGTGGCGAGGGTGACGGCGCGGGCGGTGGCTCGGGCGACGGCGGCGGGGCGGCGGACGGCGGCCCGGGTTCCTCCGGCAGCGGGTCCGGCAGCTCCGGGAAGGGCTGGACCAGCTCGGTGAACCGGCTGCCCGGCGACACCTCCCTCGCGGCGTGCGGGCGGAACGATGTCCGCATGTCGCTGCGGAGCGTGCGGAAGTCCTACGAGGACGACGAGAAGCCGGTGCTGCGGCTGACGGTCACCAACACCTCGGGCAGCGACTGCCGGATCGACCTCGGACCGCGTGCCGCGGTCCTGAAGATCACCAAGGCCAACGCGGACGACGACGAGACCTACTGGTCCTCGGCGGACTGCCCGGACAGCGGGGCGCTGCTGTTCCGCGTGCCGAAGGACGGGGAGATCACGTACGAGGTGGAGTGGGACCGCAAACCGAGCGACGCCGACAAGTGCGAGACGGCGCCGAAGGGGAGCGCGGGGGCGGGCACGTACCTGGTCGTCGCGAAGAGCGGGGCCACCTCCAGCCCGCTCCAGGCCACCTTCACCCTCAAGTCCGACTGACCCGACCCACCTGACGGGCCCGAACCGACCCGGCGGGCCCGGCGCCTTCCCCCGGCGGCGGCGGCGTGCCGGCGCGGGAGCCGCGTCACCCGCCGACCAGCCGCCGGACGGCTTCCACGGTCTGAGCCGCCCCGTCCTCCGCCGCCAGACGGCCCGCCGCTCCCGCGGCGGCCCGGCCGTACGACTGCTGCCTCACCACCCGGTCGAGTGCGTCGGCAAGCCGTTCGACGGTGAGGGACGTGAAGGGGAGGGGGCCGGTGGCCGCGCCGAGGGCGGCGAGCCGGCCCGCCCAGAACGGCTGGTCCGCGGTCACCGGCACGGTGACCGCGGGAACTCCGGCGCGCAGCGCTGCGGCCGAGGTGCCGGCCCCGCCGTGGTGGACCACCGCTGCCAGCCGTGGGAACAGCAGCGCGTGCGGCAGGTCCCTGACGGTGAGGACGTCGTCCCCGTCGGCGGCGAGCCCGGCGCTGCCGGCCTGGAGGATCCCCCGCAGCCCGGCGCGGCGCAGGGCTCGTGCGGCGATCTCGCTCAGCCGCTCCCCGTGGCCGGACGCCATGCTCCCGAAGCCGACCAGGACGGGCGGGGGTCCCGCGCACAGGAAGTCCTCGAGCTCGGCCGGCAGCCGCTCGGACGGCTCGTGATGCGGCCACCAGTTGCCCACCACCTGAAGACCGGGGCGCCAGTCGGCCGGACGGGGCACCAGGGCGGTGCTGAAGCCGTGCAGGATCGGCCAGTTCGCCTGCTCCTGCCGACGACGTGTCCCGGAAGGGGAGGCCGGGGGCAGCCCGAGGCGTCGGCGCAGCTCCGCGACCGCCGGTGCGTAGAGGCGGTCGGTCATCCCCAGGGCGAAGCGCCCGGCCGCCCGGTTGGCGAGGCGTCCCAGCGAGCGGGAGCCGGTGACGACGGGCGGGAAGTCGCCGGTCGGCGCGGTGGGCTGGAGGTACACGCCGAGGCTCGGGATGCGCGTGGCCTCGGCGAGGTGCCAGCCGAGCGGGGCCGTCGTGGCCGACAGCAGGAGCAGGTCCGTGTCCTCGCCCACCGCGTCGGCGAAGCCCCGCCCCAGGTCGGTGACGAACGCGGCAGCGGTCCGCATCAGGTCACGTCGGCCGGTCCCGCCGCCACCCGCCCGGGTGTCGGCGGGCAGGCGGCGGAATTCCAGCCCGGCGTCGTGCACGAGGGGCGCGAAGGTCTCCGGGGCGGCGAGGGCGACGTCGTACCCGGCCCGGCGCAGGGCGGCGCCCAGTCCCGTGTAGGGCGCGACGTCGCCGCGCGATCCGGCCGCGGCGATCAGGATCCTCATCGGTCCCGGTCCTCCTCGACGGCGCTACCGGTACCGGTACCGGCGAGGCGTACCGCGTTGGCGTGGACCGCCTCGCACGTGTAGGCGGCCAGGCCCGGACGCTGCTGCGACGGCGGTACGACCAGGGCGAACGCGCGCGGGTCGGCGACGAAGTCGTCCGCGATGCGCCGGTGCATGTCGGGCGGGCAGGCGGTGAACCAGCGCGCGACGTGCAGGCGGTGCTCCTCGGCGAGGTCCATGGCCCGTTCCCCGTCGCTCGGACAGCCCTCGTCGAACGCCGCGAGCAGCTCCGCGCGCCAGCTGGCGGACTCCTGCATGAGCCGGCGCCAGTCGTCCTTGGTGTGGGCGGCCGCGCGGGCCATCGCCTCGCGCTGTCCGTCGGAACGCGCCCACTTCAGCTCCGCCTCGGTGGCGTAGCTCAGGTCGAAGGCGACCTCGCCGAAGACCTCGAAGCGTTCCTCGGGAGTCAGCGACACCCCGGTCCTCTGGACCTCGATCGCCCGCTCCGCCACCTCGGCCAGCCGCTGCAGCCTGGCGATCTCCTCGCTCAGCTGCCGCTGCCGGGCCCGGAGCCGCTCCAGGGCGCTGCCCTGCGGATCCTCGAGGATCGTGGCGATCTCGTCGAGGGGGAAGCCGAGCTCCCGGTAGAAGAGGATCTGCTGGAGACGGACCAGGTCGGCCTCGCCGTAGAGGCGGTATCCGGCGGGGTTGCGCTCACTGGGCGAGAGCAGGCCGGCCTTGTCGTAGTGGTGCAGCGTGCGCACCGTCACCCCGGCGAACGCCGAGACCTGCCCCACGGAGTAGCTCATCCACCTCGCCTTTCGTCGGGACACAGCCTCGGGCCTGACGTAGGGGGAGGGTCAACCCGCGCTCGCGGCGGGTGCCCACGCCGCTCCCGCCGCGGCGGCAGCGGGTGACAGGGCGCCCCACGAGGCGACCCGGTCACCGGCCACCGGCCACCGGCCACCGGGCACAGGTCGGAGGGCCCGCGGGCTCCGAGGGGGAGCGGGGGCAGGTGCAGGGACGGGAGCAGTCGACCTGGGACAGGCTGAGGCGTGCGTCCCGGACAGGGGACGGCGCTCCAGTCACGGCAGGCGACCAGGCCACGGCAATCCGCTCCGGCCCCGAGAGGCGTTCCGGCTCGGCAAGGCGAGCCCGCCCCCGGGGCGGAACCCCCCGCAGGTGCGCGGAGGACCCGCCCCGGGAAGGGCGGGAAAGGATCAGACGTATCGCTCGAGGATGGAGGACTCCGCGAGGCGGGAGAGGCCCTCGCGGACGCTGCGGGCCCGCGCCTCGCCGACCCCGTCGACGGTCTGCAGGTCGTCGACACTGGCCGCGAGGAGCTTCTGCAGCCCACCGAAATGCTCGACCAGCCGGTCGATGATCGCCCCCGGCAGACGCGGCACCTTCGCCAGCAGCCGGAAGCCCCGCGGCGAGACCGCCGAGTCCAGCGCCTCCGGCGACCCCGTGTACCCCAGCGCCCGCGCCACCGTCGCGATGTCCAGCAGCTCCGTGTGGCCGAGCGCGTCCAGCTCGGACAGCGCCTCGTCCACCGTGCGGGACCGCTTCGGCGTCGGCTCGGGCACGTAGTCCCGGACGATCAGCTCCCGCTCCGGCTCGACGCCGGCGATCAGCTCGTCCAGCTGAAGGGCCAGCAGACGCCCGTCGGTGCCCAGCTCCACCACGTACTCGGCGATCTCGGTGGCGATCCGGCGCACCATCTCCAGCCGCTGCGCGACCGCGGAGACGTCCCGCACCGTCACCAGGTCCTCGATCTCCAGCGCGGAGAGCGTCCCGGCGACCTCGTCCAGCCGGAGCTTGTACCGCTCCAGCGTGGCCAGCGCCTGGTTGGCGCGGGAGAGGATCGCGGCCGAGTCCTCCAGGACCCGCCGCTGCCCGTCGACGTACAGCGCGATCAGCCGCATCGACTGGGACACCGAGACCACGGGGAAGCCGACCTGCTTGCTGACCCGGTCCGCCGTGCGGTGCCGGGTGCCGGTCTCCTCCGTGGGGATGGTCGGGTCGGGCACCAGCTGCACGCCCGCCCGCAGGATCTTCGAGAAATCCGTCGACAGCACGATGCCGCCGTCGAGCTTGCACAGCTCGCGCAGCCGCGTCGCGCTGAACTCGACGTCCAGGACGAAACCGCCGGTGCACATCGTCTCGACGGTCTTGTCCCAGCCGAGGACGATCAGACCGCCGGTGTTGCCGCGCAGCACGCGCTCGAGGCCGTCGCGCAGCGCGGTGCCGGGCGCGACCGCGCTCAGCGAGGCGCGCATCAGCCCGTCGGCGCCGGAGCTCCCACCGGACTTTCCGGGAGCTGAGGCCCGGTCGTTGGCTGCCACTGCTCTCCTCCGGTCGCAGACTTCTTCAGGCGCTCCCGCGACACGCACACTTCGCACGGACGGGCGAGACCGGGGCAAAGTCTACCGGCGGTCCTCACCCTCCTGCCGGGGCTCTCGCTGACGCGAGCGCGGCAGAACCCTGAGCGCGTCCGACATGTCGGCCACTTCGAGCACCTTCATTCCCTGAGGAACCTTCCCCGGATCGGCCGGGACCAGCGCATGTGTGAATCCGAGGCGGTGCGCTTCGGCCAGACGCCGCTGCACGCCGGTGACCCTCCTCACCTCTCCGGCCAGGCCCACCTCGCCGATCGCCACCAGGTTCTTCGGCAGCGGGGTGTCGCTCGCCGCGGAGGCCAGCGCGAGGGCGATCGCCAGGTCCGCGGCGGGCTCGGAGAGCCGCACCCCGCCCACGGTGGCCGAGTAGATGTCCTGCTTGCCCAGCGCCTTGATCCGGCCGCGCTGCTCCAGCACGGCCAGCATCATCGAGACCCGGGAGGTCTCCAGGCCGGACGTGGTGCGCCGCGGGGTGGGGATCTGGGTGTCGACGGTCAGCGCCTGCACCTCGGCGACCAAGGGGCGACGGCCCTCCAGAGTGACCGTCAGACAGGTGCCCGGCACAGGCTCGTCCCGACGGGTGAGGAAGAGGCCGGAGGGATCGGCCAGGCCGGTGATGCCCTCGTCGTGCAGCTCGAAGCAGCCCACCTCGTCGGTGGTCCCGTACCGGTTCTTCACTCCGCGCACCAGCCGCAGCCGGGCGTGCCGGTCGCCCTCGAAGTTGAGGACCACGTCCACCAGGTGCTCCAGCAGGCGCGGACCGGCGATGCTGCCGTCCTTCGTCACGTGGCCGACCAGAAGCGTGGACATGCCGCGCTCCTTGGACGCGCGGATCAGCGCGCCCGCGACCTCGCGGACCTGCGCCATGCCGCCGGGCGCGCCGTCGATCTCCGGAGAGGCGACCGTCTGCACCGAGTCGAGGATCAGCAGGGAGGGCTGGACCGCCTCAATGTGGCCGAGCACCGTGGACAGGTCCGTCTCGGCGGCCAGGTAGAGGTCGTCGTGGATGGCGTGGATGCGGTCGGCGCGCAGCCGGACCTGGCTGGCGGACTCCTCGCCCGTCACGTAGAGGGTGCGGTGCTCGGAGCTCGCCGACTTGGCCGCGACGTCCAGCAGCAGCGTGGACTTGCCGACGCCCGGCTCGCCCGCCACCAGCACCACGGCTCCGGGGACCAGGCCGCCGCCGAGCACCCGGTCCAGCTCCGGGACGCCGGTGGTGCGGGCCGTGGCCTGCCGGCCGTCCACCTGGCCGATGGGAACGGCGGAGGTGGTGACCCGGCCGGGGGCGGTGGTGCGGACCGCGGGCGCGTTGCCGTACTCCTCGACCGTCCCCCACGCCTGGCATTCGGGGCAACGGCCCAGCCATTTGGCCGTCTGCCAGCCGCATTCCGTGCAGCGGTAGGACGGACGGTCCTTGGTCGACTTGGTGCGCGCAGCCATGCCGCACACCGTAACCGGCGGCACCGACAACGCCGACAACAGCGTGCGCCCGCGTTCACGAAGGGGCAGGAACGGTCGGGCAGAGTGCGAAGAAACGTAAACGCACGTCCCCTTATGAGGGATCGTTTCACCCGAATGGATTAAAAGTGCTCAAGGCCGCAGGAACGGTCGTCCGCGGGCCCCTACGGTCGCACGGGTGATGAGCAGCAGGCCGGAGACCCCCACCCGCACCACCGGCGCGCACCCGGCGCACGGTGAGGAGTGCGACCGGACCGTCCCCTCCGCGGCGGACGCCCGTGCGAGCGCTCCACGTATCCCCGCGCGCCGCGCGGACGCCTCCGTCCCGCAGGAGTGCGAGCCGCATCTCGACGGGCTGTACACGTACAGCCTCTCGGTGCTCTGCGACCAGGACGCCGCGGCCTGTGCCGTCGGCGCGGTCCTCGCCGTCGCCGAGCGGCGCGGCGGCCGGGCGCCCGAGGGGGACAGGCGGGCATGGCTCTACGCGCTGGCCCGCTGGGCCTGTCTGCGCGAACTGGCCGAGAAGCGACGGCGGCGACACCAGCACCGGCACCGCGGGTCGCGGCGGGGCGCGGTACCCGTCGCCGAGACGCCGGCGGTCGAGCCGTCGCCCGAGGAGCGCGAGCGCCGCCGCTCCGAACTGGCCCGGCTGGCCTGGCCCGAGGCGGCCGGCGCCTCCGCGGAGCAGCGCGAGGCGCTGGAGCTGGCGGTGCGGCACGGACTGGCCGCCGATGAGGTCGCCACCGTGCTGGGCCTCGCCCCGGCGGCCGCGCAGGACCTGCTGGCCTCGGCCGCCTGCGAGGTGGAGCGCACCCGCGCCGCGGTGGGGGCCGCGGAGTCCGGGCGGTGCCCGGGCGTGGTCCGGCTGACCGGGCAGGACGACGGGTGGGTGCTGAGCGAGGCGATGCGTACCGAGCTGGTCCGTCACGTCGACGACTGTCCGCGGTGCCGCCGGGCCGCCGAGCGAGCGGTGCCGGGGCGCTGGCCGGGGACCTCGGTCACCCCCGAGCGGCTGCCGGTGCTCCGGGCGCCACGGGGTGCCGTGGAGGCGGCGGCACAGGCAGCGCGGGGGCGGCGAGGGGCGGCCGGGGGTCCCCGCTTCGACCGGCGCGGGTTCCCGCTCGCGCCTCCCGACCACGAGGCGCGGCGGCACCGGATGCGGGGCCGGGCGGTGACCACGACGGTGGTCGCCACGGTGGTGGCGGCACCCGTTCTCGCGATGTGGGTGGCCGGCAGAGGCGCCCCGACAGGGGTGGAGGAAGGTTTCGGCAGCCCCGAGGACCGGGCGGCCACGGCGGCGGACACCGGCCCCGACGACATCGGCGCGACCGACGACGGCGGCTACGCGAACACCGCCAACGCGGTGCCGGGGAGCGGGGCGGCCACGCCGGAAAGGGGGCCGGACGTCTCGGTCGAGGTGATCGGCTCGCCGCCGCCGGGCGGACCGGGCGGCGGCGCGGGGGTGGGCGGTGCGGCGGACGGACTGCGGGTCTCCGCCTTCGGCGCCGGCGACGTCACGTACGTCACGCTGACGGCGCCGGAGCGCGGCGGACGGGAGGCCGCCTCCGTGCGGTGGCGGATGTCCACGGGAGTGTCCTGGCTGTACCTGAGCCGCTCCTCGGGCGTGCTGCGCCCGGGGGAGTCGGTGACGGTCCGGGTCCACGTGGACGCGCTGCGGGAGCCGGCCGGCGCGTGGCGGGCCACGGTGGGGGTGGAACCGGGGGGTGCGGTGGTCGTGATCCGGGGAGCGGGGGCGATGTCGCCGGGACCGGGACCTGGGCCCGGGCCGGGGGAGCCGGGGCCCGGGCGGCCGCCGGAGGAGCCGCCGCCGTCCTCGCCGGGGCCGACGTCGCCGCCTCCGGTCGACCCGGACCCGACGCCGTCTCCCCCCGACCCCTCGACCCCTCCGCCGTCCTCCTCCGACCCGTCCCCGTCCCCGTCCCCGGGCGATCCGTCCCCCGGAGACACCTCGTCCCCGCCCCCGTCGGCACCGGTCCCGTCCGACCAGGCCCCGACGGCCCCGCCGTCCACCGGCTGACCGGCGTGCGGGCCGGCTCGCGGCCGACCGGCGCCGGGTGGCCGGGCCGCCGGGTCAGACCGCCGGGTCCGCCGGGTGGGGGGCGAAGAGGGGGGCGGCGAGACGGGCCTCGCAGAGCTCGACCAGGCGGTCGTACCCCGCCTTGCCCATCAACTCCGTGAGCTCCGCCCGGTAGGAGACGTACACCGGCTCCCCCGCTCCGTGCGCCGACGTCGCCGACGTGCACCACCAGTGCAGGTCGTGCCCGCCCGGTCCCCAGCCCCGCCGGTCGTACTCACCGATGGAGACCTGAAGCACCCGCGTGTCGTCGGGCCGGTCGATCCACTCGAAGGTCCGCCGCACCGGCAGCTGCCAGCACACGTCGGGCTTGGTCTCCAGCGGCTCGCGCCCCTCGCGCAGCGCCAGGATGTGCAGCGAGCAGCCCGCGCCGCCCTCGAAGCCGGGGCGGTTCTGGAAGATGCAGGAGCCCTGGTAGGGCCGGGTCTGCCGGGAGCCCTCGTCGTCCTCGGCCACCCAGCCGCCGAGGACGCCCTCCGCGTGGTGCTGCCAGATGTCCGGGGTGAGCCGCTCCACGAAGCCGGCGACCCGCTGCTCGTCCTCCTCGTCGGAGAAGTGCGCGCCCAGCGAGCAGCAGCCGTCCGCGGCACGGCCGGCCTGGATGCCGTGGCAGCCGCTGCCGAAGACGCAGTTCCAGCGCGAGGTCAGCCACGTCAGGTCGCAGCGGAAGACCTGTTCCTCGTCCGCCGGGTCGGGGAACTCCACCCACGCGCGCGGGAAGTCGAGCCCCTTCTCGTCGTCCTCGGCGACGGGCACCTCGATCAGCGGCAGGGCCGTCCGCTTCGAGGCCTTGGCCGTGGCCGCCTTCTGGTCCTTCGCCTTCTTCGTCTTGGGCACGCGTCCAAGGGTAAGTGGAGTGGTCAGGACCGCACGGGCTCCGCGCTGCGCGAAACGTCGGGTTCCTCACAGTCGCCTCCTCCACAGTTCGGACGATTGCCGGAGCGGGCGCCGGTTACGTTTCCCGGTATGCGACTTGGTGTGCTCGACGTGGGCTCCAACACGGTCCACCTGCTGGTGGTGGACGCCCATCCCGGCGCGTGCCCGCTCCCCGCCCACTCGGTGAAGGACGAGCTCCGGCTCGCCCAACTCCTCGACGGCGACGGGGGGATAGGCCCCGCGGGCGTCGACCGGCTGATCCGGGTGGTGCGGGACGCGGCCCGCGCGGCCGAGGACAAGGGCGTCGAGGCGCTGCTGCCCTTCGCCACCTCCGCCGTGCGCGACGCCCGCAACGCCGACGAGGTGCTGGAACGCGTGCACCGGGAAACCGGCGTGGCCCTGCGGGTGCTGTCCGGGGAGGACGAGGCGAAGCTCACCTTCCTCGCCGCCCGCCGCTGGTTCGGCTGGTCGGCCGGGCGCCTGCTGATGCTGGACATCGGCGGCGGCTCGCTGGAGATCGCCTACGGCATCGACGAGGAGCCCGACGCCGCCGTCTCGCTGCCCCTCGGCGCGGGCCGGCTCACCGGCGCCTGGCTGCCGAGCGACCCGCCGGGACCCGAGGAGATACGGGCGCTGCGGCGTCACGTCCGCACCGAGATAGCCCGCACCGTGGGCGAGTTCACCCGTCTCGGCAGCCCCGACCACGTGGTCGCCACCTCCAAGACCTTCCGCCAGCTGGCCCGCCTCGCGGGCGCCGCGCGCTCCGCCGAGGGCCTGTACGTACAGCGGGAACTGACCCGGGACGCGCTGGAGGCGTGGGTGCCGAAGCTGGCGGCCATGACCGAGCAGGAACGTGCCGAGTTGCCCGGCGTCGCCGAGGGACGGGCCGGTCAGCTGGTCGCCGGAGCGCTGGTCGCCGAGGCGGCCATGGACCTCTTCGGTGTCGAACGGGTCGAGATCTGCCCCTGGGCCCTGCGCGAGGGCGTCATCCTCCGCCGCCTCGACCACCTCGACCCCCTGGACCGCTGACCCGCCCCCGGTTCCGCGACCACTTCCCGGTTCCGCGACCACTTCCCGGTTCCGTGACCCGCCCAGGCTTCGGACCCGGCCAGGCTTCGGACCCGGCCAGGCTTCGGACCTGCCCAGGTTCCGGACCCGCCCAGGCTTCGGACCTGCTCACGCTTCTGCCCCGGCCAGGCTTCGGACCCGCCCCCCCGGCCGGAACCCCGGGCCAGGGCGGCCCACACGGCCGGGCCCCTCTTCGGGACAGGACAGCCCCCGCCGGGGTCGCCCCCGGCCGAGCGGAACCCTGGCCCTCGCGTTCGAAGCTCCCCCGCACGGGCGGCACCCGGCAGCGGCGCGCACCCGCCCCCGGCCCGGGACCCCGCCGCCGAACAGGACCCGCCCCCACCGGGGGCGAGGCCCGTGGACGGGCACGGGAAGCGGCACCGTCGCGGCCGGGAACCGACCCCGAGCCCCCGCCGCTTCCGCGCGCCTCCCGTACTCTTGCTGCCGTGGCAGAACCAGTCGTCCGCATCCCCGACGCGAAGGTCGCGCTGTCCACCGCCTCCGTCTATCCGGAGTCCACCGCGACGGCCTTCGAGATCGCCGCGCGCCTGGGTTACGACGGCGTCGAGGTCATGGTGTGGAACGACCCGATCAGCCAGGACATAGAGGCCCTGCGCCGCCTCAGCGACCACCACGGGATCCCGATCCTCGCCGTGCACGCCCCCTGCCTGCTGATCACGCAGCGGGTCTGGTCCAGCGACCCCTGGGTCCGTCTCCAGCGCGCCCGCTCCGCCGCCGAGCGGCTGGGCGCCTCCACGGTCGTGGTGCACCCGCCGTTCCGCTGGCAGCGCCAGTACGCGCGTGACTTCGTGTCCGGCATCTGGCGGATGGCCGACGAGACGGACGTCCGGTTCGCCGTGGAGAACATGTACCCCTGGCGCTACCGCGACCGGGAGATGCTCGCCTACGCCCCCGGCTGGGACCCCACCGACGAGGACTACCGCCACTTCACGATCGATCTCAGCCACACCGCCACGGCCCGCACGGACACCATGGCGATGATCGGCCGGATGGGTGACCGCCTGGGCCACGTGCACCTCGCCGACGGGAAGGGCTCGGCCAAGGACGAGCACCTGGTCCCCGGCCGCGGCGACCAGCCCTGCGCCGAACTCCTCGAAGGCCTCGCCGGCTCCGGCTTCGACGGCCACGTCGTCATCGAGGTCAACACCCGCCGCGCCATGTCCAACGCGGAGCGCGAGGCCGACCTCGCCGAGGCGCTGGCCTTCACCCGCCTCCACCTGGCCTCCCCGCTGCGGGTCAAGGGCCAGTGACCGCACAGCCGACCGGGCCACGCCGTGGCCGTGGCCGACCGCCCCGCACCGCCGCCTCCGCCGAGACCCCGGCGGCCCGCGACCGCATCCTGACCGCCGCCCGCGAGGTGTTCGCCGAGCGCGGCTACGAGAAGGCCAGCGTGCGCGGCATCGCCAAGGCGGCCGACGTGGACCCCGCGCTGGTGCACCACTACTTCGGCACCAAGGAGCAGGTCTTCGAGTCGGCCGTGGAGGGCGCCTTCGCCCCCGTGCTGCGCACCCAGCCCCTGACCGACCTGCGTCCGGACCGCGCCGGGGAGCAGTTCGTCCGCATGTTCCTCGGCATCTGGGAGAACCCGGCGACCCGGGCCCCGCTGCTCGCCATCATCCGTTCCGCGGTCAGCAACGAGGCCGCCGCCGCGATCTTCCGTCGCCTGGTCGCCGGGCTGGTGCTCAGCAAGGTCGCCAAGGAACTCGATGCCCCCGACGCGGAGCTGCGCGCCGAGCTGGCCGCCGCCCAGGTGGTGGGTGTGGTGATGCTGCGCTACGTGATCAAGGTCGAGCCGATCGCCTCCGCCGATCCGGAGGAACTGATCGCCCGCCTCGCCCCCGTCCTCCAGCACCACCTCACCGGTTCACCCGGCGCCCCCGCCGCCGGCTGAGCCGGAGCGAGGGGCCGGCCGACGCCCGGACGGGCGCGACGGGGCGCATCTCACGTCCCGCATTCCGGACAACCGCGTCCGACCGGTGGATGCCCGGCGTACTCTCGACAGGGCCAGTACTTCCTTAAGGAGCGAGCGACGATGCCCGAGCTGAGGTCCCGCACAGTCACCCACGGCCGCAACATGGCGGGCGCCCGCGCCCTGATGCGGGCCTCCGGTGTACCGGGTGCGGACATCGGCCGGAAGCCGATCATCGCCATTGCCAACTCCTTCACGGAGTTCGTGCCTGGTCACACCCACCTGCAGCCGGTCGGCCGCATCATCAGCGAGGCCGTCAAGGCGGCCGGCGGCATCCCGCGCGAGTTCAACACGATCGCCGTCGACGACGGCATCGCCATGGGCCACGGCGGCATGCTGTACTCCCTGCCCTCCCGCGACCTGATCGCGGACAGCGTGGAGTACATGGTCGAGGCGCACTGCGCCGACGCGATGATCTGCGTCTCCAACTGCGACAAGATCACGCCGGGCATGCTGATGGCCGCCCTGCGGCTGAACATCCCCACCGTCTTCGTCTCCGGCGGCCCGATGGAGTCCGGCCGGGCCACCCTGGTCGACGGCACCGTCCGCACCCTGGACCTGGTCGACGCCATCTCCGAGGCGGTCAACGACAAGGTCTCCGACGAGGACATCCTGCGCATCGAGGAGTCCGCCTGCCCCACCTGCGGCAGCTGCTCCGGCATGTTCACGGCCAACTCGATGAACTGCCTCACCGAGGCCATCGGCCTCTCCCTGCCGGGCAACGGCTCCGTCCTCGCCACCCACACCGCCCGCCGCGCCCTCTACGAGAGGGCCGCGAGCACGGTGATGGACCTGGTCGAGCGGTACTACGGCCAGGACGACGAGACGGCCCTGCCGCGCACCATCGCCTCCTTCTCCGCCTTCGAGAACGCGATGGCGCTCGACATCGCCATGGGCGGGTCCACCAACACGATCCTCCACCTGCTCGCCGCCGCCCACGAGGCCGGCGTCCCGTTCGGGCTCGAGCAGATCGACGCCGTCTCGCGCCGCGTCCCCTGCCTCGCCAAGGTTGCGCCGAACGTGGCGAAGGACCGCACGTACTACATGGAGGACGTGCACCGCGCCGGCGGCATCCCCGCGCTGCTCGGCGAGCTGCACCGGGCCGGTCTGCTCAACGAGGACGTCCACTCCGTGCACAGCTCGTCGCTGGACGACTGGCTGAAGACCTGGGACGTGCGCGGCGGCTCCCCGTCCGCCGAGGCCGTCGAGCTCTGGCACGCCGCCCCCGGCTGCGTCCGCTCCGCCGAGGCGTTCTCCCAGTCCGAGCGCTGGGAGGCGCTGGACGTCGACGCGGAGGGCGGCTGCATCCGCTCGGCGGCCCACGCCTACTCCAAGGACGGCGGCCTCGCCGTGCTGCGCGGCAACCTCGCGGTCGACGGCTGCGTGGTCAAGACGGCAGGCGTCGACGAGTCCATCTGGACCTTCGAGGGTCCCGCGGTGGTCTGCGACTCGCAGGAGGAGGCCGTCGAGAAGATCCTGAACAAGCAGATCACCGACGGCGACGTGGTCGTCATCCGCTACGAGGGCCCCAAGGGCGGTCCCGGCATGCAGGAGATGCTCTACCCGACGTCCTTCCTCAAGGGCCGCGGCCTGGGCAAGACCTGCGCGCTGATCACCGACGGGCGCTTCTCCGGCGGCACCTCCGGACTGTCCATCGGGCACGCCTCCCCGGAGGCGGCGTCCGGCGGCACGATCGCGCTGGTCGAGAACGGTGACCGGATCCGCATCGACATCCCGGGCCGCTCCATCGAGCTGCTGGTCTCCGACGAGGAGCTGGCGCGCCGCGAGGAGGCGCTGGGCGGGCGGTACGCGCCGCGTGCCCGCGACCGCAAGGTGTCCGCGGCGCTCCGTGCCTACGCGGCGATGGCGACCAGCGCCGACAAGGGCGCGGTCCGCGACGTCACCCTCCTCGGCTGACACCGTCCCGGCGGCGCGACCCCCTTCGCGGGCGGTCGCGCCGCCGGACCCGTTCGTCTCCCCGGCCTTGCGTGCGTCCGTTACGGCCGCCGTGAGCCTGCATGCCCCGCGCGGCGGGTGTCCGCGAAGTTCCCCGCGCCCCTGACGGGGCCCGGTGCGGCGCCCGGCAGCGTGAGGTGCGGCTCCGGTGCCCTCCGCGGTGGACCGGTGGCCGGGCCGCCTACTCCTCCGGCTCCCGGACGAAGAGCGTCACCACCGCCCCCTCGGCGAACCCGCTCCGCCGCATCAGCGCGGCCGAGGCGGTGTTCTGAGACTCCACCTCCGTCACCACGGCGGCCGCTCCCGCCGCGAAGAGACCCGCGCAGCACTCCTCCACCAGCCGACGGGCGATCCCCCGGCCCTGGTGACCGGGGTCGACCGCGATCCACTCCAGCAGACCCCAGTCGGTGCGCCGGTCGAACCCCAGGGAACCGAGCACGAACCCGGCGAGGCGCCCCTCGTCGAGCGCGATCCGGCAGGTCGATCCGTCGCCGTCGAGGTGCCGGGCGACGGCCGACAGCGACCAGGACGTGTAGGGCTTGACGGTGGTGTCGTACACGCGGCGGCCGAGGGCCAGAACCCCCGCGGCGTGCTCGACCGTCATGGGCGCCACGGTGATCCGGGCGGTGTCGGGCGACTCGGGCATGGCCCCACGCTAGGACCGGGCATCCCCTCCGGCACCTGGACGGCCGATCCCCTCTTCCGTACGGAGCAACACCGATCGGTACGGCGAGGGCCGCGCGAACAGCATGGGCATGCGGCGATCACGCTCCGATCGCCGTCCCCCTTCGAGCCGGAAGGCCCGCATGCCTACGCAACACCCCACACGCCCCGTACGGAGCCGCCTGGGACGTCTCGGCCGAGTCGTCGCGGGGGCCGCGGCCCTCGTCACCCTCCTGGGCGCCGCACCTCCGGAGGTACCACCGGCCGAGCCCGGCACCTCCGTGGTGACGGTGAGGACCGGTGGCGACCGGATCGCCGACTCGGTCGTCGGCCCCCTGGCCGGCGTCCGGCTCGCCCTGTTCGCGAGCGAGGACGCCACCACCCCGGTGAACACCACCTGGGCCGTGTGCACCTCCGACGCCGACGGCGACTGCAACTTCGTGGTGCCCGGCACCGGCGACGGCGGCGCGAACGAGGGCGCGCGCTTCTGGGTCCGCCAGATCGGGGCGCCGGACGGCTGGTACACCAACCCCACGCTGCGGACCGGCGCGGGCAGCGGCTCCGGCTCGGTCGCCTCCCGGTACCAGTTCCGGACCCCGGCGCTGGAGGACGGCGAGACGTACTCGTCCACCCGCGACTTCATGTACAGCACGGACTACGCGAGCACCCCCTACGTGGCGTCCGGCGGGATCTGGCAGCAGTCCCGGGTGAACCCGGAACTGCCCGAGGGCTGCGGACTGGACATCGCGCTGATCCTCGACCTGTCGGCCTCGGTGGGCAGCGCGCTGCCCAGCCTCAAGGCCGCCGCGGACGGATTCACCGACGCTCTGACCGGCACCCCGTCCCGGCTGGCGCTGTTCTCCTTCGACCGCAACTCGCCGAGCACCGGAACGGCCAACCACCCCGAACTCGTACCGGTGTCCACCGAGGCCGGCGCGGAGGAGTTCAAGGACCTCTACGCCGACTGGACGCTGGGCCGAGGCACCAACTGGGACCAGGGCCTGTACGCGGCGGCCAAGGCCGCACCGCACTACGACGCCGTCGTGGTGCTCACCGACGGCAACCCCACGTACTGGAACAACCCGGCCACCGGCGACGGCTCGCACACCCACTTCGCCGACGTGGAGGGCGGCATCTTCGCCGCCAACGCGGTGAAGGCGGAAGGCACCCGGGTCATCGCCCTGGGCGTCGGCAAGGGCGTCGAAGGAATCTCCGGCCTCAACCTGCGGGCCATCTCCGGCCCGGAGGCCTACGACGGCACCAACCCGACCACCGCCGACTACTTCCAGACCCAGGACTTCGCGGGCGCGGGCGAGGCGCTGCGCGACCTGGCCCTCGACCAGTGTGACGGGTCCCTCACCGTCGTCAAGCAGCTGGTGCCGGCGCAGAACACGGGGGAGGACGTCACCGGCGCCACCGTCGCCGGCAGCGGCTGGGAGTTCACCGCCACGACCACCACTCCCGGCATCGGCGGACTGCCCGACACCCAGGAGACGACCGACGACGGCACCGGCACGGTGATCTTCCAGCCCACCTACCCGGCCACCGTGGACTCCGCCGCGGTGAACGTCGCCGAGTCCCAGCAGGACGGCTGGACCGTGGTCACCCAGGGCGGCCGCAACGCGGTGTGCGTCGACCTCGATGACGGCTCGCCGGTCGGGGTCACCAACACCGGCTCCTCCGGCGGCCCCGGCTTCACCGTGGACCTTCCCCGGAGCTCCGCCGTCAGCTGCGTGGTCTACAACAGGCCCCAGGAGGACGCCGAGGCGGACGTCACCGTCGACAAGGAATGGTCGATCGACGGGATCGCCTACGAGCACGCGGACCGCCCCGACGGCTTCGACGCCGCACTCACGCTCACCGGCCCCGGTTCCGCCGGAGCCACGCCCCAGGACTGGGGCGTCACCCGCGAGGGCTACACGGTCGGCGACTCGGTGACCCTCGCCGAGACCACGCAGGTTCCCGAGGACTGCCGGCTGACCGGCAGCAGAGTGGTCAGGGCCAACGGCGACGCGATCGACGCGGCCTTGCCCTACCGGGACGTGCTGGCACTGGAGGCCAACACCTACACGGTGCGCAACACGGTCACCTGCGACGACGACGAGGAGACCCGGCTCACCCTGGTGAAGCGGGTGATCGGCAAGAAGGGCACCGCGCGGCCGCAGGACTGGACCCTGACCGCGGACGGTCCCGCCGACCTGTCGGGCGTCAGCGGGAGCCGGGAGGTGACCGACGTGACGGTGCCGTCGGGCACCTACACGCTCGGCGAGTCCGACGGCCCCGACGGCTACCGACCGCTCGGGTGGGACTGCGTCACCGACGACGGAGACGAACTGCCCGTCCGCGCAGACCGGGTGACGCTGCCCGCGGGCGCCTCGGTGACCTGCACCATCACCAACAAGCAGAAGTCGGGCCACGGCGGCCACGGCCACGGCCACCACGACGGCCACGGCGGCCCCGGGCACCACGGGCCGGGCCATCAGGGCGGCGAGGACGACGTCTGCCGGAGGCTTCCCCTCTTCGAGGACATGGAGCTGATGTCCTGGCTCTGCGACTGAGCCCCGGCCGAGCAGCGGCGCGGCCGAGCAGCGGCGCGGCCGCACCCCGGCAGCCACTGATCCGCTGCTGATCCGGGGTCACCTCCGGGCCCGGCCGGCGACCTGCCGACCGGGCCGGGAGTGCTCCAGGACCATGCGCGTACGCCGGAATGAGGAATTCCCGCGCAGGAATTGCGAGACTTCCGCCCCAGGAATCCCAACCCCTGAAAAACCGCCACGGCCCCCACCCGGCGTCCCCACCATGGGCACATGACCTCGCCCACCGCGCGCTCCGTGCCGTACGAGTCCCTGGTCCAGGCCCACGCCGAGCGGGCCCGTTCCTTCAACGGCGCGGCCGCCGTCTACGCCGCCGCGCGCCCGTCCTACCCGCCCGCCCTGCTGGACGCCGTCGAAGAACTGACGGGCCGCCCCGTCGAGGGCGCCCGGGTGGCCGACGTCGGGGCCGGCACCGGCATCTCCACCGCGCTCCTGCGCGCCCGCGGCGCCCATGTCGTGGCCGTGGAGCCGGGAGACGGCATGGCCGCCCAGTTCCGTCGCGCCCTCCCGGACGCGTCACTGGTCAGGGGGGACGGCAACCACCTCCCGCTGGCCTCCGGTTCCGCGGACCTGATCACCTACGCCCAGTCCTGGCACTGGACCGACCCCGCGCACTCCTTCCCGGAGGCCATGCGCGTCCTGCGCCCCGGCGGCGCGCTCGCCCTCTGGTGGAACACCGACGCCCAGGACGTCCCGTGGATCGCCGAGCAGGCCGAGCGCATCCGGCTGCACTTCGGCGACGCCCGCGCCAACAAGTCCGGCGGCGGCACCCGCACCCTCGAGAAGGACCAGCATTTCGCCGGCGCCCCGTTCCCGCCCGCTCCCGACCGGATCGGCCGCCGCGTCGTGCGGTGGAGCCGCCGGGTGCCCGTCGACACCCACCTGACCAACATCGCCAGCCACTCCCTCTTCATCCTGCACGGCGAGGAATCCACCCGGGCCTTCCTCGACCAGGAGCGGATCTGCCTCCACGAGGTCTTCCCGGACGGCGTCGTCGAGGAGATCTACGACGTGCTGCTCCTGGTCGTCACCGCGTCCTGAGCGCCCCGAGCACGCCGAGCACCCCGAGCGTCCCGAGCACCGGACGGGGCCGGAGCCCTTTGAAATCCGGCCGGCCCACGAAGGCCTGCCCGGCACCGCCCGACCCCCAGGCCGCCGCGCGAATCCGCGCGGCGGCCTTGACGTGTCCGGACCGGGGGAGAAGTATTCATCACATGATGAATAAAGAGCCCGGTCCGGCGATCCGGGCCACCGGCCTCACCGCCGTCCGGGGCCCCCGCACCGTGCTGCGCGCCCTCGACTTCACCGTGCCCGCCGGCCGCATCACCGGCCTCCTCGGCCCCTCGGGCTGCGGGAAGTCCACCCTGATGCGCGCCGTCATGGGCACCCAGGCCAAGGTCTCCGGAGACCTCCAGGTCCTCGGCCGGCCGGCCGGACACCCCTCCCTGCGGGCCCGCATCGGATACGTCACCCAGGCCCCCGCCGTCTTCGACGACCTGTCCGTCCGGCAGAACCTGGAGTACTTCGCCGCCGTCCTCGACCCCGGCCGCCGCGCCGCCGCCCGCCGCGAGGAGAACGTCACCCGCGCCATCGGCGACGTGGACCTCACCAGCCACGTCGACGCCCTGGCCGCCAACCTCTCCGGGGGCCAGCGCAGCCGCGTCTCCCTCGCCGTCGCCCTCCTCGGGTCCCCCGAGCTCCTGGTCCTCGACGAACCCACCGTCGGCCTCGACCCGGTGCTGCGCCGCGACCTCTGGGACCTCTTCCACGCCCTCGCGGCCGACCGCGGCGCAAGCCTGCTGGTCTCCTCCCACGTCATGGACGAGGCCGAGCGCTGCCACGGGCTCCTGCTCATGCGCGAGGGCGAGATCCTCGCCCAGGACAGCCCCGACGCGCTGAGGGCCCGCACCGGCGCCGACACCGTCGAGGCGGCCTTCCTCACCCTGATCGACTAGGCCGCCGACGCCGCCCCCGCGGCCACCCGGTCCCACAGCCAGGAGACGTCCCGATGAGCACCCCGCCCCTCAGCCCCGCCAGGACCGTCGCCACCGCCGCCCGCGTCCTGCGCCAGCTGCGCAACGACCCCCGCACCATCGCCCTGCTGCTCCTGGTGCCCTGCCTCCTGCTGCTCCTGCTCCGCTACGTCTTCGACGGCAGCCCGCAGACCTTCGACGACATCGGCGCCTCGCTGCTCGGCATCTTCCCGCTCATCACGATGTTCCTGGTCACCAGCATCGCCACGCTGCGCGAACGCACCTCCGGCACCCTGGAACGGCTCCTCGCCATGCCGCTCGGCAAGGCCGACTTCATCGCCGGCTACGCCCTCGCCTTCGGCACCCTGGCCGTCGTCCAGTCGCTGCTCACCACCGGCCTCGCCGTCTGGGGCCTGGGCCTCGACGTCACCGGCTCGCCCTGGCTGCTGCTCCTGGTGGCCCTGCTCGACGCGATCCTGGGCACCGCCCTCGGCCTCTTCGTCTCCGCCTTCGCCGCCTCGGAGTTCCAGGCCGTCCAGTTCATGCCGGCCGTGATCTTCCCCCAGCTCCTGCTGTGCGGCCTGTTCACCCCGCGCGACCAGATGCAGCCCGTCCTGGAGGCCGTCTCCAACGTGCTGCCCATGTCCTACGCGGTCGACGGCATGAACGAGGTCCAGCAGCACGCCGGGATCACCGGGGACTTCGTCCGCGACGTCCTCGTCATGGTGGGCTGCGCGCTCCTGGTCCTCGCCGTCGGCGCCGCGACCCTCCGACGCCGCACGGCCTGACGCCCACCCCTCCGGGGAGGGCGGCCGCCCGGCCGTTCCGCCTGGCGGACGTGCGCGGTGTTCCCCCGGCCCCGGTGCGAGGATGGCCAGGGACGACGCGCAACTCCCCGGAGGGCACCACCCACATGAGCCAGAAAGTCGCAGTCCTCGGCACCGGCAAGATCGGCGAAGCCCTGCTCAGCGGAATGATCCGGGGCGGCTGGAACCCTGCCGACCTGCTGGTCACCGCCCGCCGCCCCGAGCGCGCGGAGGAGCTCCGCACCCGCTACGGCGTCACCCCGGTCGGCAACCCCGAGGCCGCCAAGTCGGTCGACACCCTCATCCTGACGGTCAAGCCGCAGGACATGGGCACCCTGGTCGAGGAACTCGCCCCGCACGTCCCCGCCGACCGCCTGGTCGTCAGCGGCGCCGCCGGCATCACCACCGCCTTCCTGGAGGAGCGCCTCCCGGCCGGCGTCCCGGTGGTCCGCGTCATGCCCAACACGCCCGCGCTGGTCGACGAGGCCATGTCCGTGATCTCCGCCGGCAGCCACGCCACCGCGGCGCACATCGAGACCGCCGAGCAGATCTTCGGCTCCGTGGGCAAGACGCTCCGCGTCCCCGAGTCGCAGCAGGACGCCTGCACGGCCCTGTCCGGCTCCGGCCCCGCGTACTTCTATTACCTCGTCGAGGCCATGACCGACGCCGGCATCCTGCTCGGCCTGCCCCGCGACAAGGCGCACGACCTGATCGTCCAGTCGGCCATCGGCGCCGCCGTCATGCTGCGGGACAGCGGCGAACACCCGGTCAAGCTCCGCGAGAACGTCACCTCCCCCGCGGGCACCACCATCAGCGCCATCCGCGAACTGGAGAACCACGGCGTCCGCGCCGCCCTGATCGCCGCTCTGGAGGCCGCCCGGGACCGCAGCCGCGAACTCGCCTCCGGCAACGGCAACTGACGCACGCACCCCGCAGGGGTGTCCGGGGGCGGACGGCCTGTCCACCCCCGGACGTCCGCGCACGTCAGACCGGCGGCAGCAGCCCGATCGCCCGGTACGCCGTGTCCACCACGGGCCGCGCCATCGCCCGGGCCCGCCCGGCCCCGGCCCGCAGGACGCCGTCCACGTACGCCGGGTCCGCGCACAGCTCCGCGTGCCGCTCCCGCACCGGCCGCAGCGCCTCCACCACGGCGTCGGCGACGTCCTTCTTCAACTGCCCGTATCCGGTGTACTTCCCGGCCAGCGCGGCCGGCTCCTCCCCGGTACAGGCGGCGAGGACGTCCAGCAGATTGGCCACCCCGGGCCGCTGCGCCCGGTCGTACTCGACCGGCCGCCCGCCGGGCCCGCTGTCGGTGACCGCGCGCATCACCTTCTGCCGCACCACCTCCGGCTCGTCCAGCAGCCGCACCACACCCTGCCCGGACAGGTCGGACTTCCCCATCTTGGAACCGGGCTCCTGGAGGTTCATCACCCGCGCCCCCACCCGGGGGAGCGTGACCTTCGGGACGACGAAGGTGTGGCCGTACCGCTGGTTGAACCGCTCCGCGAGCGTGCGCGCCAACTCGACGTGCTGTCTCTGGTCCTCGCCCACCGGCACCTCGTCGGTGGCGTAGGCCAGGATGTCCGCCGCCATCAGCACCGGATAGGTGAGCAGGGACAGCCGGACGCCGGCCCCTCTCTCCTCCTGGCGCCGGGCCTTCTCCTTGTACTGGATCATCCGCCGCATCTCGCCGTCCGTGGCCACGCACTCCAGCAGGTACGAGAGTCGTGCGTGCTCGTCCACGTGGCTCTGCACGAAGAGCGTGCAGACGTCCGGGTCGAGGCCGGACGCCAGCAGCAGGGTCGCCGTCTGCCGGGTCAGCCGACGCAGCCGCGCCGGATCGTGCTCCACGGTCAGGGCGTGCAGATCGACCACGCAGAACAGGGCGTCCGCCCGGTGCTGGTCGACAGCGGCCCACCGGCGCACCGCCCCGAGGTAGTTGCCCAGGGTCAGATGCCCCGACGGCTGGACCCCGCTGAACACTCGCTTCATCGCTCGACCTCCCGGTCGTCCGGGCCGCGGACCCGGTGACCGTCTCGGGAGGAGAAACAAGAAACGGCCGCCGGGATCCGGCGGCCGCTGCTGATCGCATGCGTGAGGACGGGCCGCCGTCAGGCGGCCCACCAGCTCTGGGTGCACGCATGCGCTGTGGTCACGAGGACAGGCTAGGTCCCCCAGGGGCCTCTGCGCAGCCGGTTTGACACCACCGGACGTGATCCGTAAGGTTCTCCGAGTTGTCCGACGTGAGCACCGACCCCGGTCGGCCCCGGACAGCCACTCCACAAGCACCAACCAGCCACACACGGCTTTTCACTGTCGTGCGTGCCGGCGCGTGCATTGCGGATTGCAGGATTCACCGCTCGCTCGTGAGAGCGAGACCCCCGATTGGCTTCGGGGGCCACGAATCCGCTAATGTCTCACCGGTCGGAAGGGCGAACAGCCCGGAAGACAACCTCCTCTGACTGGAAATCAGACGCCGAAAGGTTCTGATAGAGTCGGAACCGCCGGAAAGGGAAAACGCCGAAAGGCGAAGGACCTGGAAAGCGCCGAGGAAATCGGAACGGAAACGGTCTGATAGAGTCGGAAACGAAGGAAGCGCCCGGAGGAAAGCCCGAGAGGGTCAGTACAAAGGAAGCGTCCG